>NZ_CP016786.1:854285-1181428 GCF_002285495.1 Clostridium isatidis
CAAATTCCATTAGAATATGAAAAAGTAGAAGATGCAATAAAATATCTAAAAGAAAATATGTATGCAATAATTAAGTTTTACAAAGGAGAAGCTTTCTCAGTTGAACCACCAAACTTTGTAGAATTATTAATAACACAATGCGATCCAGCTGTTAAAGGAAATACAGCTACTAATGCAATGAGACCTGCAGTATTAGAAACTGGGGCAGTTGTTAATGTTCCAATGTTTGTTAATGAAGGAGATACTATTAGAGTAGACACTAGAACTGGTGAATACATGGAAAGAGTATAATCATTATAGTAAAGGCTAAGTTACAACTTAGCTTTTTATTATAATTTTCATAAAAAATTGCTTGTAAAGGAAAGTGGTTATGAAAAATATAAAGAACAAAATAGAAACTATAAAAAATGACATAATAAAAGTTAATAATAAGGAATATAAAGATATTTTTAATAATATTTTGTCTGTATTAGATGATTTATCAAAAGTTACTGAAGAATTAATCGTAAGACAGGAGTCTTTAGAAGAAAATATTCAATATCTTGATGAGGATGTAACTGGGTTACAAGATGAATTATTTGAGGAAGTAACTATTGAAGATTTAATTGAAATGGATGATGAGTTTGTTGAAATTAATTGCAAGAACTGTAATAAATCTTTGTTTGTAGAAAAAGAATCGATAGATAATAATAAAAATATACCATGTCCTTTCTGTCATAACGACGCAATTTAATAATAGGTTAAAAATAGGATATGTTTTAAATTATTCGAAAGAAGTAATTTAAAACATATCCTATTTTATTTTTTAAAATATTTTACATATTTAATTATAAGTATGAATATTATTTGATAGAAAGAAATAAGTTTAAATATAACCTTAGAAAAGGAAGTGATGAAATTGAGATATGAAGAAATCATGAAAGTATTACCTCAAGACATTAGCAGGCTAATAAAAAATATACTTTTAGAAAAACAAGTTCAAGAAATAAGAATTAAGATAAATAAACCAGTAATAATATATCTAGCAGAAAATGAAATTCTTCTACCTTATATAGTTAAAGAGGAGGAGATGAAACAAATCCTTGTAAAAATATCAAATTATTCTTTATATGCCTATGAAGAAGAAATAAAACAAGGTTATATAACAATAAGGGGTGGTCATAGAATAGGAATAGCAGGCGAATGTATTTTTGTAAATGGGGAAATAAGAACAATTAGAAATATTTCATCAATAAATATAAGAATATGTAGAGAGGTTATTGGATGCTCTAACGAATTAATGAAATTTATTACTTTTAATGATAGGGTTTATAACACTTTAATTGTTTCTCCACCTAAATGTGGTAAAACTACAATATTAAGAGATATAGCAAGAAACATTTCTGAAGGTATGCCTATTATAGGATTAAAAGGAAAAAAAGTTAGTATTATTGATGAAAGAAGTGAAATAGCAGCTTGTTATAATGGTGTTCCACAGCTAAATGTTGGAATAAGAAGTGATGTATTAGATAATTGCTTAAAAAGAGAAGGTATGTTAATGGCTATAAGAAGTTTATCACCTGATATTTTAATTTGTGATGAAATAGGAACAAAAGGTGATATAGAAGCTTTAAATATGGCTTTTAATTCAGGGGTAAATATAGTAGTCACAATTCATGGCTATAGCATTGAAGATATTTATAATAGAAATATTTTTAAGTATCTGTTAGAGAATAAAATTCTTGAAAGAATTATTATATTAAGTAATAGAAATAAAGTTGGTAATATAGAAAAAATATATTCAGTGGGAATGAAGGGGGAAGTAGATTGCTTAAAGTAATATCCTATATTGTGATTTTTATCTCCTGTACTTATATTGGTTATTACTACGGAGAAACTTATAAAAAAAGAAGCACACAACTAAATAATATTTTGAAGGCAACTCTATTTTTAAATAATGAAGTTATATATGCCAATACACCTATGCCTGAAGCTTTAAAATATATATCCTTTAAGGTAGATTCACCAATAAAAGATATATTAGTTAAAGTTTCTGAAAAACTTCTTTTAGGTGAAAGTAATAGTATTTATGAATCTTTTAAAGAAGCATATGAAAAAATGAGCTTTGAATTTCGTTTAAATAAAGAAGACTTAAGAATAATTAAAGATTTTTTAAAGTCTTTAGGAGAATCTGGAGTTTATGGACAAGATAAATTATTTAATTTAACTATTGAAAATTTAAAAATCAACTGTAGTTCTGCAGAAGAAATAGCAAGAAAGAATGTAAAAATGTACAGAAGTTTAGGAATATGCATAGGTGCAATGATAGTAATATTTTTAATATGAAGGAGGAGGGGAACATATGCTAGATGTGAGTTTAATTTTTAAGTTAGGAGCAATGGGAGTGTTAATCATTGTAATAGATAAGGTATTAAAGGCAAGCGGTAAAGATGATATAGCAGTGATAACAAATATTGCAGGGATAGTAATAATTTTAATTACATTAATTGGGCTTATAAGTGACTTATTTAGTGCTGTAAGAACAATGTTTATGTTTTAGGGGGAGCTATGGAAATTATTCAAATTGTAGCTTTTGCACTTTCTGCCTTATTCCTTTATTTAATATTTAAAGATAGAAGAAGTGATATTGCCCTATTAATTTCTGCAACTGCAGGAGTTCTAATATTACTATTAGTTATTGGTCAATTAAGTGAAATAATTTACTTTATCAAGAATATAAGCAGTAAAACTAATATTGATATTGTTTATATAGGAGTTGTTGTAAAAATTTTGGCAATTGCATATTTGGCAACCTTTTGCAGTGAAATATGTAAAGATGCTGGTGCATCCAGTATAGGAAGCAAGGTGGAATTTTCAGCTAAAATATTAATATTAGCATTAGCGGTTCCGATACTCATGGCAGTTCTTGATTCCATACTTCAAATATTATAGGTGATGAAATGAAGAATAAATGTATTTTAATAAAAAAAATAATAATTTTGTTGGGAGTTATTTTAACAATAATAATTTTTCCTGAAAAAAGAATATATGCAGATGAAATTAATAAAGTAGAAGTTGTAGAGGAGAAAATTGAGGATCAAGAAATTAATAATCAACTAGATTCGCTATATAACTATATAAATAATATGAAATTAGATGTTGAACTATTAAACGATTTAGATCCTGTTCAATATATAAAAAGCTATGTAAAAAATGGGGAGGGAAATATATCTTTTAAGACAATTATTAATTCAATTATATCTTTTCTCTTTAAAGAAGTAAAAACTTCATTAACTTTGTCTATAAGTATAATAGCAATTGCAATTATATGTTCTCTAATTAAAAATTTACAGTCTGCTTTTTCAAATGACAGTATAAGTAATATAGCTTTTTTTTCTTGTTACTGTATTCTAATAATTTTACTTGCTAAATCTTTTATAGTTTCTATTAATATTGCAATTGATTTAATAAATAAATTATCTGATTTTATGTCAGCCTTATTACCTGTTTTAGTTATGATGATTAGTACAATTGGAGGCTTTGCTCAAGCAGCAACTTTAGATCCTATTGTATTAGCAACTACATTATTAATTCCAAGAATATATAAAACTATAATAATTCCATTGATATTAATATCTTTTGTACTTCAATTTGTAAATAATATATCAACTGAATATAAAATAAGTAATTTATGTAAGTTTACAAAACAAATAACTGTTTGGCTTCAAGGAATAATTTTGGTTACTTATATTGGATTTTTAACTGTAAGAGGAATAACTTCTTCTACTATAGATGCTGTGGCCCTTAAAACAACAAAATTTGCAGTAGATAATTTCATTCCAATTGTCGGTAAAGCTTTTTCTGACGCTATTTCTTCTGTAGCGGGATATGCTTTAATAATAAAGAATGCCGTAAGTGCTTTTGGATTATTAATAATAATACTTATGATGTTATATCCAATAATTAAACTAATATTGATTTCATTTATATATAAGCTTTCTGCTTCTGTAATTGAGCCAATAACAGACAAAAGAATTACAAGTTCTATTGTAGCTGCTTCCGATTCTATAACCTTATTAATATCCTGCGTATTATGTGTAAGCCTAATGTTTTTTGTGATAATTGGGATAATTGCATCAGCGGGAAAATTTATAATAGGAGGATAGAGAAGCTATGGAGCTGATTAAAGACTATGTAATCACCCTAGCAACGATGATAATATTAATTTCAGCTATAGAGCTAATAGCACCAGACAATAGCATGAAAAAATATTTGAAGTTTGTATTAGGGTTAATTTTGATTGCTGTTATGATATCACCAATAATTGATATATTTTCTAATAGCGAAAATATAATAGTTAGTAATATTGCAGAATATTTTGAACTAGATAAGGAGGATGATAAAAGTATAGAGGTTAGTAGCAATAAAGAATATAGTAGTTCTACTTTGGAAATGTTTAAAGAAAATTTAGAGAAAAACTGTAATAGATTATTAAATGAAAAGTTTGTAAATCAGGATTTTGAAAGTAACATTATATGCAATATCGATCCTAAAAATATTGAATATTCTATAGAGAAAATTAAAGTAGGTGTAAAAGAAAAGGGAACTTCAAAGATAGATAAGGTAATAATAAGTACTAAAGAAGAGAAGAAAAGTGAAAAAGAGGTAAATAACAAAGATGAGATAGTAAGTTACTTGATGGAAATTTTTGCTGTTACAAAAGACAAAATAGAGATTTATAAAATCAATGAATAGGAGTGAAAAGATGGGGAATAAGGATTTCAAAAAAGAGTTAACTAAAATCGTTAACGATAAGAAATTTTTGAATGTAGTCTGCATAGCATTAATTTTAGCCTTTTTATTACTTGCTATTAGTTTTTTAAATACAACAAGAAAGAAAAATAATAAATCTGTTAGCGTAAATAGTGAAGAAACAACTAATATCAGTAGTAATGAGGATAACAATGTAATTCAAAATTATGAAGAACAGCAGAAAAGCGAACTTAAAAATCTTCTTAAAAAGATCCAGGGAGTTGGAGAAGTTGAAGTGATGATTTACTTTAAAAGTGGAGAGATTAAAGTACCAGCTACAGAAGATACTACAACACAATCATTTACAGAAGAAAGTGATAGTCAAGGAGGAAAGAGAACAAATAATCAACAGACGGATGGTACAAAGGTTGTAATGGCTGGAAATGGAAGCGCTACTGAACCGTATATCTTACAAGTTAACAAGCCTGAAATATCAGGAGTTGTTATAGTTGCTGAAGGTGCTTCAAGTCACAAGGTAAAATATGATATTCAAGTTGCAGTTTCAAGTTTATATGACATTTCAATTGATAAAGTAAATGTATATCCTATGAAAGAGTAGCATATAATTTAATTGTAAAATAGATGGGGGGAATTTAAAATGACAAAAAAACAATTTGGTATTATTTTCACGCTAATGGCTCTTATAGCATTTGTAGGAGTTTTAGCAGCAAAACTAAATGCATCTGGCCTAAATGATCCAACAGATCTTGGTCAAGTTATTTCACAAGCAAATTTTGAGGATGAAAAGGATGATAAAAAGGATGATAAGGAGACTTTAGGAACACAAGATTATTTTTATAGTTTAAGAAGTGAAAAGGAACAATTAAATTCAGCTACCATACAATCACTTAACGAAGTAATTAATAATGAAAATACTGCTCAAGAAGAAAAAGACTTAGCAAATAATGAGTTAATTGAAAAGACTATGTTAATTAATCAAGAAGGTCAAATTGAAATAAGTGTGAAAAATAGAGGCTTTGAAGATGCATTATGTTCAATTGAAGGAAATAAGGTAAGAATTGTTGTAAGAGCAGATGAATTAACAGAAGCTGATACAGTAGCAATTCAAGAAATTGCTGAAAATGTTTCTGGAATTAGCGATGTAATAATTGAAGCAAAATAATTCATTGTAATATAATTATTGATTTGCTATAATATACCTAAGAAAAATGGTGTTTAGTAACACTTAGGAGGTAATTACATGGAAAAAATGAACAATGAAGAAACTATGGGAATAGTTAAAATTTCTGATGAAGTTGTTAGCGTAATAGCTGGTATAGCTGCTGAAGAAATAAAAGGAGTTGTAGATTTACAACAAGGCGGTAATAACATATCACAATTATTAAAAGGTAAAAAACCTTCAGGTAAAAATGTTAAAGTTACTTTAAATGAAGATAATGCTGTAATTGATTTATATTTATCAGTAGAATACGGAATTAAAATACCAGAAGTAGTAAGATCTGTTCAAGAAAATGTCAAGAAAACTGTTGAAACTATGACTGGTTTAAAGGTAGAAGCTGTTAATGTAATTGTTCAAAACATTTACCTGCCTAAAAATCAAAAAGAAGAAACAAAGGAAAATTAATATCACCCTCTGATTTTTCAGAGGGTGTTTTTCTTGTGATTTAAATAATTTTAGTGTAGTATATTTATTGATTAAAAGAATATATAAAGTCAATAATATAGATACCAAGGAGGATAATATGAACAAAAATAGAAAAAGATCCAGAGAAATTGCAATGGAATTATTATTTAGCATGACTTTAAATAAGAACACATTAGAGGAAACTTTTAGTACATTTATAGAAGAATATGAAATGAAATTAGAAACAATAGATGTAGAATATATAAAAACTATTTTAACAAAGGTGGAAGAAAATAAAGAAGAAATTGATGCAAGAATAGAAAAATCTTTAAATAAATGGACAATAGATAGAATATCAAAAGTAAATTTAACAATATTAAGAATAGCTATCGCTGAGATGAATTATTTTGATGATATACCTGAAAAAGTATCTATTAACGAAGCAATAGAACTAACAAAAAAATATTCAGATGAAAAAAGTGTATCTTTTGTAAATGGACTTTTAGATAATATTTTAAAAACAATGTAATATATTTAAAGGGAGAGGTATTATGGATAATATTATAGATGGAAGATTAATAGCAAGTAAAATTAAAGAAGAAATTAGAGAATTTGTTAGATTAAGAAAAGAAAATAATAAAAGAGAACCAATGATTACTTCAATATTAATTGGAAAAGATGAAGGATCTATATATTATATAAATAGTCAAGAAAAAATTGCTTTATCATTAGGATGTAAATTTAAAAAAATACTTTTAGAAGAGGATATTGAGGAAGAACATCTAATTAATATTATTGAAGAATTAAATAATGATGAAGAAGTTGACGGAATTATTGTTCAATTACCTCTTCCACAAAGATTAAATGAAAAGAAAATAGTAAACACAATATCTCCTAAAAAGGATATAGATTGTTTAACTTATATAAATCAAGGAAAATTATTTGCTGGAGAAGGTGAAATAATTCCTTGCACACCAAAATCTGTGTTAAGCTTATTAGAAAAGTCAGATGTTAATTTAGAAGGAAAAAATGTTACAGTTATAGGAAGAAGTAATATAGTTGGAAAGCCTGTTGCACAATTAATGTTAAGTAAAAATGCAACAGTTACAATATGTCATTCAAAAACACAAACCCTTAAAGAAATTACAAGAAAAGCTGATATTGTTATAGTTGCTATTGGCAAACCCAAATTCTTAACAAAGGAATATGTAAAAGAAGGGGCAATTGTAATAGATGTAGGAACTTCTTCTTTAAATGGAAAAATAACTGGTGATGTAGACTTTGAAGAAGTTAGTAAAATTGCAAAACTTATTACAAAGGTTCCTGGTGGAGTTGGTGCCTTAACAACTACCTTATTAATAAAGAATGCATGTGAGGCGTTAGAAAGAAATGAAAATGAAAACACTAACTGTAACGGAGTTAAATAACTATATAAAAAGAATATTAGACAATGATTTTATTCTTAATAATCTTTTAGTAAAGGGAGAAATATCTAATTTAAAATATCATTCTAGCGGTCATATATACTTTTCATTAAAAGATACAACTAGTAAAATAAATTGTGTAATGTTCAAAAGCAATGCTTTAGAATTAGATTTTAAACTTGAAGAGGGAATGGAAGTAATAGCAAGCTGTAGATGTTCTTTATACCCAGGATTAGGTTCAATGCAGTTATATATAAATAAACTTCAAAAGGAAGGTTTAGGAGAATTACATATAAAGTTTGAGAATTTAAAGAATAAACTTGCAAGGGAAGGATATTTTGATCAAGAACATAAAAAAACAATTCCTAAAATGCCAAGGAGAATAGGAGTAGTAACTTCAGAAACAGGAGCAGTAATAAGAGATATAATAAATGTAACAAGACGTAGAAACAGTTTGGTTGATATTTTATTATATCCTGCTCAAGTTCAAGGTGAAGGGGCATATAAAACTATAATTGCTGGAATTGAGTTTTTTAATAAAAATAAGAATGTTGATGTTATAATTATAGGTAGAGGTGGAGGGTCTATTGAAGATCTCTGGAATTTTAATGAAGAAGATCTTGCAAAAGTGATTTTTAAATCTAAAATACCTATAATATCTGCAGTTGGTCATGAAGTTGATTTTACAATTTCTGATTTCGTTAGTGACTTAAGGGCATCAACCCCATCTCAAGCAGCAGAAATAGCAGTTCCCCTTCAAGAAGAAATATTTTCTGAAATAGATAATTATAAGATTAAGTTAAATGAAATAATAGATAAAAAGTTGTCATATGAGAGAGAAAGGCTATTAAATTATAAAAAATTTCTCTCTTTAAATAATCCAGAAATTATAATTTCAAATTCATATTTAGAGCTTGACAGATTAAAGAATGCTCTTAATAAAATAATACAAAACAAGATGGAAACAGAAAAAATGAAATTAAAGTCTTTAAGTGATATTCTTCAGGCGCATAATCCAATAAATGTTTTAAATAAAGGATATACAATTATTAAAGATAACAAAGACAATATAATTTCTTCTAAGGATGAAATAAATAATTTAGATGAAATAAATATTATTTTTAGAGATGGAAAAATAAATGGGAAATTTACTTCCTTAAATTAAGGAGTTGAGAATAAATGGCTAAGAGAGAGTCTTATGAAGATATGCTTAATAGTTTGCAAGATATTTTGAATAATATGGAAAATAGTGACTTACCTTTAGAAGAGCTAATGAAAGAGTATGAAACAGGAGTTAAATTAGTTAATAAGTTATATAAAAATTTAAATACTCTTGAAGGAAAACTACTAAAAATAAAAGAGAATATGGAAGTGGAGCTCGAAAGTGAAAATGAAAAAGTATGAAGAGTTTAAAAACTATATAAATGATAATTTGCAAAAGTATTTTCAAAACAAAGGAAGTTATAATAAAATAATATATGAGTCAGTAAGCTATAGTTTAAATATTGGAGGAAAAAGAATTAGACCTCTATTATTTTTATTGACTTATAATTTGTATAAGAAAGATATAAGTGAAGTTATTGAAATGGCTTTAGCAATTGAAATGATTCACACATATTCTTTAATTCATGATGATTTACCTTGCATGGATAATGATGATTTAAGAAGGGGGATGCCAACCAATCATAAGAAATTTGGTGAAAGTATTGCTGTTTTAGCTGGAGACACTCTGTTAAATGAAGCAGCGAATTTGCTAATGACTTTTTCCTTAAAGCATGATAATAATGCCTTAGTTGCTTCAAATGAAATATTAAAGGCATCTGGCCCAGAGGGAATGATAGGCGGCCAAGTTGTTGACATAATAAATGAAAATAAGAATATATCAAAAGAAGAACTTTTATATATGCATAATAAAAAGACTGGAGAACTAATTAGAGCTTCTGTAGCAGCTGCAGCAATTGTCGCAAATGCTCCTAAGGAAGATATTGAAGTGCTTAATGAATTTGGAAAGAAGTTAGGCTTAGCTTTCCAAATTAAAGATGATATATTAGATGTAATTGGTGATGTTAAAAAACTTGGTAAAAATACCGGAAGTGACCAAAATAATAATAAATCAAACTTTATTAGTTTATTTGGTTTAGAACATTGTGAAAGAGAATGTGAAAGATTAACAAATGAATGTATAGAATTGCTAGAAAGCCTTTCAAAAGATATTAAATACTTAAAAGACTTAACATTAGATTTGTTAAATAGAGAGTGTTAAAGAAAGAAAGGTTTAAAGTATGGGAAAAATATTAGATAAAATAATTACTCCGGAAGAAGTAAAAAAATTAAACAATGTTGAATTAGAGGTTTTAGCAGAAGAAATAAGAGAATTTTTAATAGAAACTGTTTCTAAAACAGGAGGACATTTAGCATCAAATCTTGGAGTAGTAGAGTTAACTATAAGTTTATTTAATAGCTTTGATTTAGAAAAAGATAAAATAGTATGGGACGTTGGTCATCAATGCTATGTTCATAAAATTTTAACTGGAAGAAAAGATAAATTTGATAAATTAAGACAATATAATGGTCTTAGTGGATTTCCTAAGAGAAGTGAAAGCAAATATGATACTTTCGATACCGGTCATAGCAGTACTTCAATTTCTGCAGCCCTTGGAATGGCAAGAGGAAGGGATATAAAAAAAGAAAATAATAATATTATTGCAGTAATAGGAGATGGAGCCTTAACAGGAGGGATGGCCTTAGAAGGATTAAATGATGTTGGTTTTAATAAGACAAAGCTAATTGTTGTATTAAATGATAATCAAATGTCAATATCTCATAATGTAGGAGGGCTTTCAAACCATTTAAATTCCCTACGTGTAGAACCTAAATATAATAAATTTAAATCAACTATAAATGCAACTTTAAAATCAAATAAGACAGGTGAAAAAATAGCAAATTATATTTCGAAATTTAAAGGTAGTATAAAACAATTTGTTGTTCCTTCAATGTTATTTGAAGATATGGGATTAAAATATATTGGTCCTATTGATGGTCATGACATTAATATGATGTCTAAAGTATTTAATAAGGCAAAGGAAATTGATGAACCAGTAATAATTCATGTTGTAACGTCTAAAGGAAAAGGATATGATTTGGCAGAAAGAAATCCTAAAAAATATCATGGAGTTAGTCCTTTTGATTTAGAAAGTGGGGAGGCTTTAGGTAAAAGTAAGAGAAATTATTCTAAAGTTTTTGGAGAAGCAATTTCCGAATTAGCTAATGAAGATGATAAAATCGTTGCTATAACTGCCGCTATGCCTGATGGAACTGGTCTTACAGATTTTGCTAAGAGATTTCCAAAGAGGTTTTTTGATGTTGGAATTGCAGAAGCTCATGCAACGACCTTTGCGGCAGGATTAGCTTGTTCAGGAATGAAACCAGTTTTTGCTGTATACTCAACTTTTCTTCAAAGAGGATTTGATCAATTAGTTCATGACGTTTGTATTCAAAATATGCCTGTTACCTTTGCGATAGATAGGGCAGGTATAGTAGGAGAGGATGGAGAAACCCATCAAGGAATATTTGATTTATCTTATCTATCAATGATGCCTAATATGACTATATTGGCACCAAAGCATTTAGATGAGTTGAAGCTTATGCTAAAATGGGCTTTAGATTTTAATGGACCTGTTGCAATTAGGTATCCTAAAGGAGGAGACCTTAATACTCCTTTAAAGCCAATTCAAAAAGTTAAACTTGGACAATGGGAAGAGATTGAAGATGGAAAAGGTATAGCAATAATTGCATTAGGTAAAATGGTTCAGCATTCAATTTTAGCTAAAGAAATATTAAAAGAGCACAATATTAATCCTAAAATACTTTCAGCAACTTTTGCAAAACCACTGGATGAAACAATGTTAAAGAAATTAGTCCTTCAAGGTTATGATATTGTGACTATAGAGGATAATATTATAAATGGCGGTTTTGGAAGTTATGTATTAATGAAGTTAAATGAAATGGGATTTAATAAGAAAATTAAATTACTAGGATTTAATAATTTTGTACCTCAAGGTAGTTTAGATATACTATATAAAAAAAATCATTTAGATCCAGAAGGTATTGCTAAGCAAATATTAGAATTTAAATAAAGGAGACAAAAAATCTGTGAGAAAAGAAAGATTAGATATATTACTAGTTGAAAAGGGAATATTTCAATCAAGAGAAAGAGCCAAAGCAGCAATAATGGAAGGAAAAGTATTTGTTGGTGGAATAAGAGTAGATAAGGTAGGAACTAAAATAAATTCTGATTCAGATATTGTTTTTAAAGGTAATCCCATTCCTTATGTAAGTAGAGGTGGATTAAAATTAGAAAAAGCAATTAATGAATTTGGAATAGATTTAAAAGATAAGGTATGTCTAGACATTGGTGCATCTACTGGAGGTTTTACAGATTGTATGCTTCAAAATGGAGCAAAAAAGGTATTTGCAATTGATGTAGGATATGGACAATTTGCATGGAAGTTAAGAACTGATGAAAGAGTAGTTTGCATGGAGCGAACAAACATAAGATATGTAACTTTAGAAGATACAAAGGAACCTTCTGATTTTGCATCAATTGATGTTTCCTTTATTTCTTTAAAGACAATAATGCCTGCAACTTTGAATTTACTAAAGAGCAATGGAGAAGTAGTTGCTTTGATAAAGCCTCAATTTGAAGCAGGCAGGGGAAAAGTAGGGAAAAAAGGTGTTGTTAGAGATATTAATATACATAAAGAAGTGGTTCAAAATATTATAGATTTTTTAATTGAGAATAACTTAAAAGTCATTAATTTATCTTACTCACCAATAAAAGGTCCTGAAGGAAATATTGAATATTTAGTTTATTTTTCAAAAGATATTAATAGGGAAAGCAATTTCAATCTAGAGAATATTGAAAAAGTCATAAATGAATCCCATAATATACTATAATTAATATACGACTTCAGGATTATCTTGAAGTCGTATAAAGATATTTAAATAACAATAATTGCAAGGGAATGAGGTTATGAATAGAATAGCTATTGCTAGAAATCCTTCCAAAGATAAAGATAATAAATTTATAGGGAAAGTAATAAAAAAAATCAAAGAATATTTTAGTGAGGCAGAAATTATTCCATTAAATAGTTACGAAATAGATGATTATAGCTTTGTAAATCCTTTAGACTTAATAATAGTATTGGGTGGAGACGGTACCATATTAAGTGTTGCAAGAGGGATAAATGGTAAGATTAAGGTGCCGATATTAGGAATAAACATAGGAAATTTAGGTTTTCTCACAAGTATAGAAATATCAGAAATTGATAAAGCCTTTAAAAAAATCAAAAATGGTGATTATATTTCTGAGGAAAGAATGCTTTTAACTTGTGATTTTCCTCTCGAAAATAAAAAAGATAAATCCTTAGCTTTAAATGATATTGTTATTTTAAGAGAAACTTTATCAAGAATGATAAACTTTGAAATATTTATTGATGGAAAAAGATATTGTAATTTTAAGGGGGATGGCCTTATAATATCAACACCAACAGGTTCTACAGCTTATTCCTTTGCAGCAGGTGGCCCTTTTATTTATCCGGATCTGGATGTTATAATTTTAACTCCAATTTGTCCTCATACACAAGGAATTCACCCAATAGTTTTAAATAGTCATAGTGTAGTTGAGATAAAAGCAGAGAATGGGAAGGACGGGGCCTTTGTAAATTTCGATGGTCAAAAAGCAATTAAGCTAACAGATAAGATTTTTGTAAGAGTAAAAAAAGCTGATGAATATGCAAATATTATATTATTTGATGATTATGATTATTTTAAAATATTAAGATCAAAAATTTTAAATAATTGTAGGGAATACGAAGGTGATTAAATGAAATCAAAGAGACATGAAAAGATATTAGAAATAATAAACAAAAAGGATATAGAAACGCAAGAAGAATTAGCGGAAGAGCTAAAAGAAGCTGGTTTTGATGTAACTCAAGCTACAGTTTCAAGAGATATTAAAATTTTGAAATTAGTAAAAGTACAAGGTATTAATGGACGATATAAGTATGTTGAACCAACAAAAGATGAAAAAGATATTAATAATAAATTAGAAAGTATTTTAATTAATGCTGCTGTTTCAGTAGAAAATGTAGATAAAATTGTTGTTGTAAAGACTCTTACAGGATCAGCAATGGCTGTTGCTGAGGCTATTGATAAGCTTTTTGATAAGGAAGTTGCCGGTACAATAGCAGGAGATAATACAATTTTTATATTATTAAGATCAAGTGATAAGGCTGTTGAATTAGTAGAAGAAGTTAAAAAAATGATATTGTAAAGGTGATAAATATGTTATTGCAATTAAATATAAAGAATTTTGCCTTAATTCAAGATTTATCAGTAGAATTTGCTAAAGGTTTTAACATTTTATCAGGAGAAACTGGTGCTGGAAAATCAATATTGATAGATACAATTGATTATGTCTTAGGGGGGAAGTTCTCAAAGGATTTAATAAGATATGGTGAAAATAAAACCTATGTTGAAGCAATATTTACAATAGAAAATGAAGAAATATCTAGATTGTTAAAGGAGCTAGAAATTGAAGAAGAGGATTTATTAATAATTTCTAGAGAAACAACCCTACATGGAAAAAGTATTGTTAAGGTTAATGGAAAATCTGTAGTATTATCTTGCATAAGAAAATTGAGAGAAAAGCTTTTAGATATCCATGGTCAGCATCAAAATCAAAATTTATTAGATAGAGCATCTCACATTTATTATTTAGATGATTTTATAGGAGATAATATAAATAAGCGTTTAAATGAATTTCAAACATTAAGAAATGAACAAAGTGAAATAGTTAATAAAATTAAGGCTCTTAACGGAAATACAGATAGAGATAAGCTTATAGATTATTTAAAATTTCAAATCGAAGATATAGAAAAAGCAAATTTAAAAATTGGTGAAGAAGAGCAATTAAATGAAGAATTTAATATTTTAAATAATGCCGAAAAAATATCCTTAGCATTAAATAAATCATATTCAATTTTAGATAATTATAATGAAGGAATATCTGTAATCGAAGGCTTATCAAAAGTTGCATATGAGCTTTCTACTGTTGAACAACATTTAGAAAAAATAAAAGATAAGAAAGATCGTATTGAAGAAATCTTGTATTTGTTAGAAGAAATATCTAGAGAAATAAGGGATATTTCATCAGAAATTTATTATGATGAATTTGAACTAGAAAAAGTAAATTCTAGAATTTATGAAATAAGTTTATATAAGAAAAAATATGGTGAATCAGTTGAAGCTATATTAAATTATTTAAATAAATTAAAGCTACAGTATGATGAATTAATAAATTCTGAAGAAGTAATTAAAAAATTAGAAACACAAAAAAATAAAATTGAAGAAAAAATGAAAGGACTTGCTCTAAAGCTTCACGATATAAGGGTAGAAAATGCTCTTATTTTAGAGGAAAAAATTAAATACGAATTATCTTATATAGGAATGGATAAGGCTGATATAAAAATATTAATTGAGCAAAAAGAAGAATTTAATGAACGAGGCTTTGATGAAGTTTCTTTTATGATATCAACAAATCCTGGAGAACCTTTAAAATCCTTAGAAAAAGTTGTATCCGGAGGAGAATTATCAAGAATAATGCTAGCTTTAAAATGTGTATTTATTGATAAAGATAAAATTCCAACACTAATTTTTGATGAAATTGATACAGGTATTAGCGGTTCAATTGCAAAGAGGGTTGGGGAAAAAATGTATCAAGTAGCAACTAAACACCAAGTTTTATGTATAACTCATCTTCCACAGATTGCAGCTTTATCAGACTGCCATTATTTTGTATCAAAAAAGGTTGAAAATAATAAGACCTTTACTCAAATAAAGATTTTAACTAAAGAAGAGAAAATAAATGAAATTGCAAAAATGACTAGCGGAGATGAATTAAGTAATGTAACAATAGAAAGTGCCTCTGAAATGGTAAAGTTGGCAACAGTAAAAAAAGAAGAAATCTTAAATGCTATTTAAATATAATACATAAGAATATTAAATTTTGCAAAAAATAAAATCATAGCAGACTGCTATGATTTTATTTTTTATATAAATAATTTACTAGCAAAGACTTACAGCATAATCTTAAGTATTCAGGGAAAGTTAATTATAACGAGGAGGAGATAGAATGAGAAAATCTAAGGTTAAAATTGTATATATAGCTAGCACTCTGATATTGATCCTAAGTATAATTACCTTCCTGAGTTTAAGTAAAATACCTGAAACTATATATGTTTCTAATTCAATTGAAACATCAAGCATGGATATATCTTCTAACTTTTTAATTAAAAATTGTGAGGTAAATAAAGATAAAATTGAAATAAAATTATTAGGTCTTATACCATTAAAATCAGTAAAGCTATCTAAAGTAGATGATTTAGAACTTTATCCAGGTGGAAATACTGTAGGAATAAAGTTATCAACAAAAGGAGTTCTCGTTGTTGGATATTCAGATATAAATTGTGAAAGAGGTCAAGTAGAAAGCCCAGCAAAAAGATCAGGTATTCAGCTTGGAGATGTAATAACTAAGATTAATGGAGAAGAAATTGAGAATTCGAAAGATCTTTTAAGAAAAATAAATGAACTAAAGGATTCAAAAATAAGCCTACAATATTTAAGAAATGATGTTACACAAAGCAAAGAAATAAATTTAGAAAAAGAAGAGGATGGTTATAGACTTGGGTTATGGGTAAGGGATTCAACCGCAGGAATTGGGACATTAACCTTTTATCATAAGGAAAGCAAAACCTTTGGAGCATTAGGACACCCAATCACAGACGGAGATACAAATGAACCTTTTATTATTAAGGATGGAAATTTATTGGATTCTTCAGTTATTAGTGTAAAAAAAGGTGAAAAAGGAATGCCAGGAGAGTTAAAAGGTTTGTTTCTTAATGAAAAAGTTGGAATTGCCACTATAAATAAGAATACTGAAGCTGGAATTTTTGGAGTTGCTAATAAAAATATTATTAATAAAATTTCTGATAAACCTTTAAAGATTGCATTTAGAAATGAGATAAAAGAAGGAAAAGCTCAGATAATTACAACGGTAGATGAAAGTGGTCCAAAATATTATGATATTGAAATTATTAAGTTATTACCTCAAGATGAGCCAGGTCCTAAAAGTATGTTAATTAAAGTTACTGATGAGGAGCTTCTTGAAAAAACAGGTGGAATAGTTCAAGGGATGAGCGGAAGTCCTATTATACAAGACAATAAAATAATTGGAGCAGTAACGCATGTATTAATAAATAAGCCTGATGTAGGTTATGGAATATATATAGAATGGATGTTAAAAGATGCAGGAATAATAAATTAAGAGCTCTAAGGCTCTTAATTTATTTTAATTTAATCAAAGGAAGAAAGAATTTACAAATTATATAAAAAAATTTAGAAAAAATTGTAAAAAGGAGCTGTTAATATAGAATTATTTATGCTATAATTATGGTAAATTGTTAATGAAAACATTGTTTTTTAAAGATTTATCTATATTATTAATATTAATAGGTGAATTTTAAAAAATATATAAAATATAAAATAACATAAATTTAGGAATTATTTTGGAAATATGGGGGAGAGAAGTATGAAAGACTCAAAAATTTCAGTTTTAATTGCTGACGATAATAAGGAATTTTGCAGTATTTTAAATGACTATTTATTAAATCAA
Source organism: Clostridium isatidis (assembly GCF_002285495.1). Lineage (NCBI taxonomy): Bacteria > Bacillati > Bacillota > Clostridia > Eubacteriales > Clostridiaceae > Clostridium > Clostridium isatidis. The sequence goes on from NZ_CP016786.1 coordinate 871,819, forward strand.
AAGGATATTGTAGTTACAGGAGTAGCTAAAGACGGAAGAGAGGCCTTAGAATTAATTCAAGAAAGAAAGCCTGATTTAGTTATTTTAGATATTATAATGCCACATTTAGACGGCTTGGGAGTATTAGAAAGACTTAATTCTATGAATCTTGATAAAATCCCAAGAATAATTGTTTTATCTGCAGTTGGACAAGATAAAATAACACAAAAAGCAATAACCTTAGGTGCTGATTATTATGTGGTAAAGCCATTTGATATGGATATTTTTACAAAGAGAATAAGAGAGATGTTTAATGGAAGTACAGATGAAATAGTTAAGAAGCCTTCAACTGTTATAGACAATACAGTTAAAGTACAAAGTAAGGGAGAAATGGATCTTGAATCAGAAATAACTAGTATAATTCATGAAATTGGAGTTCCTGCTCATATTAAAGGTTATATGTATTTAAGAGAAGCAATTACTATGGTAGTAAACGATATGGAACTATTGTCAGCGGTGACAAAAGAACTTTATCCATCAATAGCAAAGAAATATAATACAACAGCTTCTAGAGTAGAAAGAGCTATAAGACACGCTATTGAGGTTGCTTGGGGTAGAGGCCAAGTAGATGCTATTAACAAACTTTTTGGATATACTATCCATAATGAAAAAGGAAAACCTACAAATAGTGAATTTATAGCAATTATAGCTGATAAGCTAAGATTAAGAAATAAAGTATCGTAAAACTAATACATGACACTTTCATTTATTGAAAAGTAAATGAAAGTGTTTTTTACATAAATAATATTGAATAATAGAATATGTAAATAGACAAACTAACTTAAGGAGATATATTATGACAGAATTTTGGGAAGTAAGTTTTAGAGAAAATCAAACCATGTGGGGATTTGAACCCTCAGATTCAGCAATTATAACAAAGGATTTTTTTAAAGAAAAGAAAATTAAAAATATATTAATACCTGGTATTGGTTATGGTAGAAACGCTAAAATTTTTATAGAAAATGGAATTAATGTAACAGGAATTGAAATTTCAAAAACTGCAATTGATTTAGCAAGAGAAAATGGTCTTGATATTAATATTTTTAAGGGTTCTGTAACTGATATGCCTTTTGATAATAAGCTTTATGAAGGAATATTTTGCTATGCTCTTATTCATTTATTAAGTAAAAGTGAAAGAGAGAAGTTTATTAAAAATTGTTATAATCAGTTGATGCCAAAAGGATATATGATTTTTACAACCATTTCAAAGGATAATCCAATGTTTGGGAAAGGTAAAGAAATAGATAAGGACTATTTTGAGATTATGGAAGGACTAAAAATGTTCTTTTATGATTCTAAATCGATTGAAGAGGAATTTGCTAAATATGGCCTAGTAGAATATTTTGAAATTAATGAGCCTCATAAAAATAAGGAAAATGTAGCTCCCTTTAAATTTATCATGGTAAAATGTCAAAAAATTTAAAATTTCATTAATAAATAAAAAAACTGTTTCATAGTATTAATTATGAAACAGTTTTTTTATTATAAATAATAAGTTTTACATATATTCAATTATGAATAATGAGCAAAGTTTAATCATATTATGTTCTATAGCTGTTATGAGGAGGAGTAATATGGATATCATAAGAAAAATCAATTCAAACTTTAGAGACAATAAAATTTTTTATTTACTAGTAGTTTCATTATTCTTTGTAGGTATATTACTGGGCTCATATACCATAAAATATATGGATGGAGTAGATGCAGATAGTTTATCAAAATATTTTACTGAGTTTATTAAGAGCTTAAATCTTCAAAAGGTAGAAAATAAGGAACTTCTATTAAGTATTATAAAAAACAACATTATAATTATTTTGCTTATCATAGCCTTGGGATTTACTAAATTTGGAGCGCCAATAATTTTAATTATTGATTTTATTAAGGGTTTTACTCTGGGATATACTTTTAGCTTTCTGTTAACGACCTTTGATGGAAAGGGATTATGGATAGCTTTAGTTTCAACTGTTCCACAAAATATTTTTTATATACCATTTTTTATTGGAATTAGCATAATTTCTTTGGAATTATCTTTTACGAAATTTAAATCAAAATTTATTAGTGGACAAGGAACTAAAATAAGACTAGAGTCTTTAACGATGAAATATGGATTTTTTCTAATTCTCTTTTCAATAGGAGTATTCATTGAGTGCTACATGAGTCCAGGATTGATAAAATTTATCTTAACAAAAGTTTATAAATTAACCTAATCTAATGAAGATAAAGAAGGATTGATAAGTTTTTTGTCGAATTAATAATATATTAGGATAGGGGAGAATTATGAAGGAAATTGTGAATGATTACAAGGAAGCATTACTCAAAAGTCATAAAAGTGAGAATACCGTATATGCATATGTAACTGATGTGAACTTATATGTAAAATATTTAACTAGTAAGAATTTGAACATTAATGAAACAGATAATTTATCAGTTTCATCTTATATTCAATATTTGCTAGGCCAAGGGAAATCAGAAAGATCAATTAACAGAATAGTGATAAGTTTAAGAAGTTTTTACAATTATTTAAAGGATCAAGAAGTAGTAGATGAGATACCTAAGATATATTATAAAAATACATCAACCTCAAAAAAACTTCCGGTTATTTTAACTGTTGAGGAAGTAGATAAAATAATAAAAGTAATTGACAAAGATTCAAATAAAGGAATTCGTGATAATGCCTTACTTGAACTCATGTATGCAACAGGAATGAAAGTCTCTGAAATCATAGGAATAAAGGTTGAACATGTAAATTTAGAATTAAGCTTTGTAAAATGTTATGATAATAAAAACTATGAAAGACTGATACCTATAGGAAGAAGTGCAGTAAGAGCTTTAGAAGATTATTTGAAAATTAGAGAGCAAATTGCCTCAGCAGGTGTGGATAACCTTTTTGTTAATTTGAATGGTAACAATTTAACTAGACAAGGAGTTTGGAGAATTGTAAAGGAGTATGCTCATAAGGCAGGAATAAAAAAGGAAGTTAATTTAAATACATTCAGACATTCTTTTGCAGTACATTTATTGCAAAATGGTGCGAATGTTAGAGCAGTGCAAAAGTTACTTGGTAATCAGGTTTTAACTTATATGGATACTTACTATGAAATAATAAATAATGATAAAATAAACATAGTATATAAAAACTCCCATCCTAGAGCATAATAATATTTGTAACTTGAAGTAATCTAAGTATTTGATAATTATTTTAAATAGATATAAATAAATTTTTATAAATTTAGATTACTTAAAATTAAAAATGAAATATATAAGAAACTACTGAAAAGTAAATTTAGGAGGAAAAATTTATGAGAATGTATGACATAATATTAAAAAAAAGGAAGGGTATAGAATTAACTAAGGAGGAAATCGAATTTTTTGTTAATGGATACACTAATGGAGAAATACCTGATTATCAAGCTTCTGCATTATTGATGGCCATCTTTTTTAATAAAATGTCAAAAGAAGAAACAAAAAATCTTACAATGGCAATGGTGAATTCAGGAGACAAAATAGATTTATCATCTATTAAAGGTGTCAAAGTAGATAAACATTCAACTGGAGGAGTTGGTGATAAAACCAGTATTTGTTTAACACCTTTAGTTGCATCATTAGGAGTTCCAGTTGCTAAGATGTCAGGAAGAGGTCTTGGACATACAGGTGGAACAATTGACAAATTAGAATCATTTAAAGGTTTTTCAGTAGAACTAACAGAAGAAGAGTTTATAAAGAATTCAAATGAAGTTGGTGTTTGTATAGTAGGTCAAAGTGCGAATTTAGTACCTGCTGATAAAAAGTTGTATGCACTTAGAGATGTAACTGCAACTGTTGAAGATATATCTCTTATTGCTTCTAGTATTATGAGTAAAAAAATTGCTTCTGGTGCTGATGCTATAGTTCTTGATGTTAAAGTTGGAGAAGGAGCATTTATGAAAACTCCTGAGCAAGCAAAAGAACTTGCAAGGGAAATGGTTGATATAGGTAATTCTCTTGGAAGAAAAACAATAGCTGTAATTTCTGATATGGATCAACCTTTAGGAAATGCAGTCGGAAATGCTCTAGAAGTAAAAGAAGCAATAGAGCTGCTTAAAGGAAATGGTCCTAAGGATTTATTAGAGCTTACTTTAACATTGGGAAGTAATATGTTAGTTTGTGCTAATAAGGCTAGTAGTTTTGAAGAGGGTAAAGCTTTACTAGAAGAAAACATAAAGAATGGGAAAGGTCTTGAAAAATTAAAAGAATTTGTTAAAGCACAGGGAGGAGACGCTTCTTATATTGACGACTTAGATAAATTCCCTAAGGCTAAACATATCGTTGAAGTTAGAGCGTTAGAAGATGGGGTCATTTCTAAAATCCATGCAGAACAAGTTGGAATAATTGCTATGAAGATTGGTGCTGGAAGAGAAACAAAAGAAAGCATAATAGATTTAGCAGTTGGAATAGTGTTTAATAAGAAAAGAGGAGATAAAGTTAAAAAAGGTGATGTATTAGCTTACATTCACAGTAATAATGAAAATAATATAGAAGAAGCTAAGAGTGAATTATTAAAGAATGTAATAATTTCAGACACTTTAGGAAAGGAAACTCCTTTAATTTATGATATAGTTAAGTAATGTTGCTTATTAAGATAAAAATATGATGTGGTATGTAAATACTATATCATATTTTTATTTTTTTGGGTAATAATAAGCTTGAAAGGAGGTAGTAAAAAATGAATAAAAAATTAATAAATAAAATTATTACTTTGATTTTAACTTTTAATATTGTAAATGCAATTCCTGCAAATGCAATAATTAATTTTAATGATGAATCTTTTGAAGATATTTTAGATTATTCCTATAGCCTAACAAATGAGGAGCCTTCAACTGAAGGAGGAATAAATGTTGATGCAAAATCAGCTTTGTTAATGGAGCCTGTAACAGGAAAAATTATTTATGAAAAAAATATAGATGAAAAATTTGCTCCAGCATCTGTTACAAAGATAATGACTATGCTTTTAACTATGGAAGCCATAGATAGTGGAAAAATATCTTTGCAAGATAAAGTAACCTGTAGTGAAAATGCAAAAAAAATGGGAGGCAGCACCATGCTTTTGGATACAGGTGAAATTAGAACAGTTGAGGAATTATTAAAAGGTGTTGCCATAGCATCTGGTAATGATGCTTCAGTTGCTTTAGCAGAGTATTTAGCTGGTACAGAAGAGTCCTTTGTAGAAATGATGAATAAAAGAGCACAAGAGCTAGGAATGACAAATACAACTTTTAAAAATTGTAATGGTCTTCCAGCAGATGGTCATCTTTCTACAGCAAGAGATATTGCAATAATGTCAAATGAATTATTAAAACATCCTACAGTATTAAAATATACGGGTACATATATGGAAACTATATCTGAAGGTCGAAAATCACCTATTGAACTTGTAAATCATAATAAGCTAGTTAGATTCTTTGAAGGATGTGATGGATTAAAAACTGGATTCACTCAAGAAGCTAAATATTGTATTTCTGCCACAGCAACAAGAAATGGAGTTAGAATGTTAGCAGTAATTATGGGGGCTCCTACATATAAAGTTAGGAATAGAGATGCAAGTATGCTAATGAATTATGGATTTTCTAAATTTGAAGGAAAAACATTATTTACTAAAGACCAAGATGTAGATACTATTTACTTAAATAAGCAAACAGATAAATATATAGTGGCTAAAGCCAAGGATGATCTTGTGGCAATAGTACCTAAAGGCACAGATAAAGAAATAGAACAAAGAATAACTTTAAATGAACCTAAAAAAGAATATAAAGCAGGAGATATTATAGGTAAATGTGAAGTGTATCTTGGTGATGAGAAAATTGGAGAGGTAGAATTATATTCAGATAGAGATATTAAGATTGGTGGTTTCTTAGAAAACTTAAAGTTTAACTTAAAGAGTATGTTCAAAAAAGGAATTTAGTTAGAGGCTGTTAATTACAGCCTCTTTTTAAAAGTGTTGTTCTTTAGTAAAAAAATTGATAATATATTCATAGAAAATATTAAAGGATGATGATTACATTGGAAATGCCAAAAATAAAAATCGCAAATTTTGAAGGACCTTTTGATTTATTATTACATTTAATCAAAAAGCATGAAATGGATATTTATAATATTGAAATAAATAAGATTACAAATCAATACATTCAATATTTAGATGATATGAAAACTATGGATTTAGAAATCACTTCAGAATTTATTGTTGTTGCAGCTACTTTAATAGAGATAAAATCGAAAAAATTATTACCAGTATTCAAGGAAGAAGAGAAAGTTGAAGAGGATTTAGAAAAAAATCTTGTAGAAAAATTAATAGAATATAAAAAATTTAAAAATGCTGCTTTATTTTTAAAGGAAAAATATATTAATACAGGGGAAGTATATACTAAAAAACCTGAGATCATAAAAGAAATTAAATTTGAAAAAAAAGAAGAGGATATATTTAAAAATTTAACTCTATTTGATTTATATAATATATATAATAAGCTTTTAGAAAATTTCCTAAATAAACAAAATAATAACAATAGTATAGAAGAAATTGAAGAAAGGATATATTTGGACAAGTTTAAAATTGAAGATAAAATGGAAGATTTGATAAGTAGAGTTAGTTACGAAAAGATCGTAAGATTTAAAAATATAATAGAACTTTCAAGTTGCAAAATTGAAACAGTTGTTACTTTTTTAGCCCTATTAGAGCTAATCAAAATGAGAAGAGTAAAAGCCTATCAGGATATCAATTTTGGGGATATATTAATTGAAGGGAGAAGGGAAGTTGAATAATATAGAAGCAAAACAATTTGAATTTGAAGAACTTTCATTAAAACCTAAAATAAAGTCTGCAATTGAATCTTTATTATTTGTTAGTGGAGATCCATTAACACTAAAGGATTTAAGCAATGCTCTTGAAGTACCTAATAAGTATTTAAAAGAAGTACTAGATGAAATGATAAGAGAATATGATGAAGATGAAAGCAGAGGAATAAAAATAATATTAATAAACGAAGAATTTCAATTTGTTACAAAAGAAAAAAATAGTGATTATATTCAGAATTTATTAAAGAAGAATAAACGTCAATCTTTGTCTCAAGCTTCCTTGGAAAGTTTGGCAATAATAGCTTATAAGCAGCCAATAACAAGAATTGATATTGATGAAATTAGGGGGGTAAAATCCGAAAGTGCAATACAAAGGTTAGTGGAAAAAGAGTTGATAAAAGAAGTTGGAAGATTAGATGTACCAGGAAGACCAATATTATATGGTACAACAGAAGAATTTTTAAGACAATTTGGTTTAAAGGAATTAAGAGATCTTCCAGATTTAGAAAATTTTGAAGAAGAATTAAGTAATGGCGAAATTGTTAAGGAAATAGAAGAAGGCTAATTAGATTAGCCTTCTTAATTTTTTATATTTAAAATAAATTATTTGAAGAAGAATCACTTTCATCAATATCATTTAAATTTGAAGGGGTTTCTTGAGTGTTTTTATTTTGATTTTTTTTATCTAAATTTAGCATTCCTTTTATATTATCTAAAATTTGTGGGATTGAATCTAATACTTTTTCATATGGATGTTCATGATCTACATTTAGAAGTCTGACTGTATCTTTGCGAACAATTAAAAATGCTACTGGCTTAACACTTACTCCTGCACCAGAGCCCCCCCCAAAAGGATGTTTAGAATCCTTTGTTACTTCATATTTTGCAGCTGTTCCAAATTCTGAACCACCAGAAGCAAAACCAAAACTTACTTTTGAAATTGGAACTATACAGGTTCCATCACTTGTCTGTATACTGTCACCTATTACAGTATTAACATCAATCATATCTTTTAAGTTTTCCATAGTACTTCTCATTAAATTCTCAATTGGATGTTGTTCATTACCCATGTAGTTTTTCCTCCTTTTTAAGAGTTCCCTCTATTATTTCAAAACTGTTTAGTATTAAAATCAATATATATATAATATTTGCTATACTTAGATAAAATATACTTCTTATGTTAAAAAATAAGGTTTTTGTGTTAAATTTAGGTTCTATTGACATATTAAAAAATTTCAAGTTAAGAAATTTACTTAGTATAACTTTTAGAATATAAGTAAAATTACAAGAAATTCCATATAAAATTGCACAAAGAGCTGCATCTTCTAAGCCAAAGGATAAGAAGCCTTGGAAATTTAAATAAGGTTTAAATTTACTATTTTTCATTTTAGTTATTAATTTTTTAGGAGAAAGTTTTTTATTTTTATAAAATTTAATTTTAGGTTCTTTTTTCTTAGTTTTGTTAGATGAGGATTTCTTTAAATTTTCACCGAAAGTAAATATTTTTTTATTATATAATTTAACTATTAATTCATTATCTTCAAAAGATATATATATTTTAAAAGGAATTGGTAAAAATAATACTATAGTTATTAACAAGAAAAACAATATAATTTTCATAAAACTCCCTTTCGTAAAACTTATGAATATTATTGAAAATTTCAAGTAAAAATAAGAATGTTTAAAAAATAACTCTATGAACAAACATGTCATAGAAATTTTTATAGAAGGTGATATTATAATGAGCAAAATAAAAAAATATCTTTTTTTGATAATATTAATATTATTGCCATTAATCTTTAATATATATACAATTAGTCCTTTAGCAGTTGAACTTACTTTTAAAGAGAGGATTATAGATACAACAAAACCCCTTAGAGTTTCTGCTAGAAATGCAATTGCCTTTGATTCAAAAACAAAAGAAGTATTATGGAATCAAAATGGTTATGAAATTGTGCCAATGGCAAGTACTACAAAAATTCTAACGGCGATTGTGGCAATAAATTACGGAAATTTAGATCAAAAGATAGTAATAAGCAAGAATGCAGCATCAATTAGAGGATCAGTTGTTGGTTATAAGGCTGGAGAAGAGATAACTATTAGAGAACTACTATTTGGACTAATGTTTAGATCAGGAAATGATGCTGCAATAGCTATTGCTGAAGGAATTGCAGGTTCTGTAGAAGCTTTTTCTAATGTAATGAATGATTATGCTAAAAGTTTAGGAGTATTAGATTCACATTTTGAATCTCCTCACGGACTTGATAGTCCAAAACATTATTCATCAGCTTATGATTTAGCCTTGTTAACTGCAAAAGGTATGGAATATGATATTTTTAGAGAAATAGTTGGTGAAAAGGTAATTAGTAAAGAAAAATATAATTTTACAAGAGATTATCAAAATATTAATAAGATCTTATATAGAATACCAAGCGCAAATGGTGTTAAAACTGGCTATACAGGAGGGGCGGGAAAATGTTTAGTATCTTCTTTTAAACATAATGATAGAAATATAATTATTGTAGTATTAAATTGTCCAAATAGATGGAATGAAACCGAGAAAATATATAATTATATAATAGAAAATCAAAAATTTGAAGATACTGCAAATTCAAATACTATTGAAAAAGAAGAAATTGCTGGTTTAGGAAAATTGATTGATGACAAAGAATTTACTTATGGCTATAAAGAAATAAATATTAATGTTATAGAGGTTGATAATTTCTTTAAAAAAAAAATATAATAGTGTCATTTTGCCAGAAAGTGCAGAGGATATTTAATTATCTTCTGCTTTTTTATTTAAATAGACAATAAAGTAACAAAATTATGCTGTAGAAAATACTCTATTATTGTATAAAAATTAATAAGAGGTATATAAATGAGAGAATATATAGATTGTATTGATGCTGGTACTGAGTATTGTCCTTGTCATCTTGCCGAGACAAATGAATGCATTCTTTGCTCCCAGCTTCATGGAAGTAAATTTTGCGATTGTTTAAATTGGAATGGGGTTTGTATATATCATGAATTCATTAATAATAATTCCAAGGCAAAGGAAGGGAGAGATACCTATAGTTGTAAGGTTGTAAAAAAGGAATTGTTTGAAGAAAATTTACTACTAATTAAATTTATTGTTCCTCATAAGCTTGCTGTAGACTTATCCAAGGCAGGCAGCTATGTATTCGTAAGAACAAATGAAAATATATATTTTGATGTGCCAATATCAATCTTAGAAGCTGATATAGAAACTGATATTGTAACAATAATGATTGAAATTAGAGGAATTAAGACTAAGAAATTATTAGAAATCGAAGAGGATGGAGAAATAACAATTAGAGCTCCTTATTGGAATGGGGTGTTTGGACTTAAAAATATAAACAATCAGTTTAATAGTAATGTTTTAGTTATTGCAAAGGGAATTGGAATGGCCCCGATGATACCTATAATACGCAAGCTATTTCTAAATAATAATCAAATATCTTTAATATTGGATAAGACCCCTTATAAGGAGAATCATGTAAAAGAGTATTTAAAAGAATATGACCATAATTTAATAGAAGAAGCAGTATTGATTAAAGGAGAATTAACAGATGAAGCAAAAGCCTTAATAAAAAAATCTGTTAAAAATGAAGGAGTTAAATATATTCATATAGCTGGAGCAGATATATTAACTGTGAAGATAATTGAGTATTTAGATGAAATAGAGGCTAAAGATGTTAGCTTATCCTGCTGCAATAATACTAAAATGTGTTGTGGTGAAGGCATATGTGGAAGTTGTACAGTTAGATTTGCTGGAAGAAGGGTAAAACGTCTTTGCAAGCTTCAAACAGATCCAAGAAATGTATTTGAAGGGAGAAGATTAATATGATTAAGGTTATAATTGTTGGCGGAGGTTGGGCTGGTGTTGCAGCAGCTATAACTGCTAAAAAAGCAGGAGTAGATGTACATTTATTTGAAAAAACCGATTTATTATTAGGCTTAGGTAATGTTGGCGGAATTATGAGAAATAATGGAAGATGGACTGCAGCAGAAGAACTTATAGAATTAGGTGCTGGAGATTTAATTGAAATTACTGATAGAACTTCAAGGCATAGAAATATAGAATTCCCAGGACACAAGCATGCAAGTTTATATGATGTTAATATCATAGAAGGGGAAGTCCGTAGCTATTTAGAAGAAATGGGAATAAATATATATATGGAAAGCAGAGTTGTAGATGTTGAGCTAGAAAAGTCAAAGATTAAAGGGATATATTTAAGTGATGGAAAATATATAGACGGAGATGTATTTATAGAAACTACAGGTACAACAGGGCCAATGGGAAATTGCTTAAGATATGGAAATGGATGCTCAATGTGTATTTTAAGATGTCCTTCCTTTGGACCTAGACTTAGTATAAGCGAAAGATGCGGCGTAAGAGATATACAAGGAGAAAGAGGAGAAGACGAGCTAGGTGCTTTTTCAGGTTCTTGTAAGTTGGCTAAGGAGAGTTTATCAGAGGAAATAATAGAAAAATTAGATAAAGAAGGAGTAGTATTATTAAGGGTTCCTGAAGAAGATATTAATTACGATAAGTTACAACAAAAGGTTTGTCAACAATATGCTTTAAAGGAATTTGCTGAAAATATAGTACTTTTAGATACTGGACATGCTAAATTAATGACTAGTTATTATCCACTTGAAAAACTTAGAAAAATAAAAGGATTAGAGAAGGCAAAATATGTTGACCCTTATGCAGGAAGCAAAGGAAATTCAATTAGATATTTATCTGTAGCACAAAGAACAAATGATATGAAGGTTAAGGGAGTAGATAATCTATTCTGTGCTGGTGAAAAAAGCGGCCTATTTGTAGGGCATACTGAAGCAATTTGCACTGGCAGCCTTGCTGGGCATAATGCTGTTAGACTAATGATGGGAATACCATTATTAATATTACCGGCTTCAATAGCTATTGGTGATTTAATTGCTTATACAAATGAAATGGAAAGTACTCGTGAAGGCAGAAAAGACAGGTATACTTTTGCTGGTTCAAAATATTTTGCTAGAATGAAAGAACAAGGACTTTACACTTTAGATAAAGAAGAAATAAAAAATAGAATAGCTAAATTAAATTTAACAAATGTTTTTGCTCAAAAATTAGTTTAATAGTATAAGAGTAAACTGATAAGGATTATTACATAAAGTTAAATGTAATAATCCTTATCAGCTTATAGAAAAAATAATAAATTAAGTATAAAAATTTTGATTTTAGTCATTTATAAAAATATAAGTATATTAAAATTACTAAAAATTATATTATAATAAAGGAGAATGGAAATGGATATACAAAAAGAAAAAATAGAAGAGATTTATGATAATACTGGTAGAAAGGTAGTTAAGTATAAGCAAAAGATAATTAATAACACCCTAAAGGAAGAAAAAGAAATAGTATCAAAAGATTTAAATAGCTTAATTAGTGAGGTAAGAAAACAATTAAATGAATGGAATAATATGAACTAGGAGGATAGATGTTTGTAGAGGTAATTAGAAAGGAAACCTTTAATAATAAAATAAAAATTAGATTTAATAATATCATAGAAGGCTTTGAGAAATTTAATTATTTTAATATAATTCCAAAGGAAAATGATGAATTAATAGAGCAAGAAAAAAAGTTTATAAAATTAATTAAGGAATTTTTTAAAATTAATTCATCGACTGTTATTATAGATTTCTATAAAAATAGATTAAATAAAGAAGCCATAAATATAATAAAAGCAAATCTAAGAAGCGAAGAATTTAATATAATAAATAAAATATTAAATACAGGATCTTCGGAGGATGTATATTTTCAAATAAATAACATAGACTACTTAGATCCTTTAGTTAAATTATGTACTAGAGAGATTTTCTTTATTACATTCTATTTTGATAAAGGAACCCTGTGGGGGAATTATAATATGACATTTCCATTTTTTTATGAAAGTAAAGAAGCAATAGCAGATTACGAAAAAGCAATAGTTAATAATTTAGAATGTAGAATTTATATTTAGAATGGTTTACTTCATAAAACAAAAAAATTAAAATAAAAAGCCTTTAATAAAAAAATCCCTAAAGGGATTTTTTTATTAATTCTACATTACTGAGTTAGCATTTCTATCATAACATCTAATGTAGACTTTGTTTTACGTAAATTATCTACATAATCAGCAATATGATTTTTATAGTATTCAACTCCCAAATCAGTTATAGAATAAATTTTTTTATTTCTCTTATTTAAAAATTCATCACCGGTCCAAGAACTTTTCACATAGCCTTTTTCCTCCAAAGAATAAAGAGTTTCATATATTGTGCTGGATGAGACTGGAAAAGGTAAGGCTGCTTCTGAAAACCTATTTTTAAATTCTTCTAATACCTTATTTCCAAAAATAACCTTACCCTTAGATAACTCCTTCAATATATAAAAACTATATAGCATTTTTGTATTAACAACATTTCTTGGAGCTATAAGACGATTTCTGTTATCCATAAAAAAACCTCCTTTTATTTATAATAACATATAAATTATTAAAATACACTTAAATAATATCCTCGTAAAAGATATACTTAACATAAAAAAAATAGAACAAAATAAATTTCTCTGTATATAATGTAATATACGAAAGAGTAGGAGTTGATAAACATGTCTAGAAGATGTTGTTGTGATAGATGTTGTAATAGAGGATGCTTTAACAGCTGCTGTAATTGGGGCTGTGATTGTTGTTCACCATTATTATGGTTAATATTACTAGGATGTTGTTGGTAATAATTTAAAAAAGGATGCATAATGCATCCTTTTTTAAATTATTAATTTTGTGGTATTATTCTTATGAGGTGAAATTATGTTTAATAATAAATATTTTTGCGAGAAGTGTAAAAAGATTCAGCCGATTTATTCAAAAAAAATTAATGAGGTTGTGGAATTAAATTTAGGAGAAATGGAATATGAAAAAGAAATAGGCTTTTGCTGCGTCTGTGGAGAAGAAATATATTCTGTTGAAATTGCAGAAAAAAATAAAAGAACTTTTAATAGAAAATTAAAAGAATTTGAGGAAAGTTATAATTTAGCAAGATTGATTGAAGCAGCAGCTGATGGAAATTTAGAAATAATAGATGGAAAAGAAGCTGTGTTTAAGAAAATTCAAGATATTTTATCTAGCAAGAATCAAAAGTAAACTTATATCCAAAAGATTAATATAATAAGTTATAATGCTATTATTTCTTTTGGAGGATTAATATGTTAGATCTATTAGTATACCTAGATGAAAACTTAATAAGAAATTTAAATTCTGTAGTATTAAATGGATATATTGATATAAGAACCTTTAAAAAAGTTAGGGATAGATCAATAGGGGGAACTGTTAGCTTATCGGACAAAGAAGGGAAAAGTTGGGATAGTAAAGAAGGAAAAGATAAAATTGAAGGTTATAAAACTAAACATAAGAGTTATGCTAATAGTTCTTATTGTGGCAATGAGAAAAGTCTTGACTTTGAAGGAAGAGATTTTGATAGAAATGAACAGGAAATTAAAAAAATAAGTACTTCTTTTACTTTTCATAGTGATTTGGTAAATTTTTTAAAAAGAAATAATAGTATAAAAAATATTAAAGAAGTTAATAATTTAAGAGATATTGAGATAGGTGATTATATAGAAATAAGGGGTAGTGTACAAGATACTTCAATTCTTTTTTATATTGATACATTATTAAAAATTTTCAATTGTTATGGATATGATTTTTTAAATAATCTAATTAATGATAAGAAAGAATATAAATTAAATTATAATATTATTGGAAATTTATTAACTGAATTAAAGAATTCAATTTCAGTAAATGAAACAAAAGATTTAATTATTAAAAATAATAATACATCATTGCTGCTTCCTGTTAATGAAAATAATTTTTTAAATAGTCATTTTAATATGTTTGATATTGTTCATTGTAATTGCAAAATTTTTGGAAAAGTTATGATGGTAAAAGAAGATAATGCTAAATGTATAAGTTTGTTAAGAAAATCTTCTCAGGAAAATTATTATGAAGATCTACTAAATTATATAGACCCATATTTAAAGCTATTAGAAAGGAATAATATAATATTGCCACAAAAGGTAGAGTGTAATATAAAAGGAAAAATGATTATGATATTACCTATAAGCATATGCATATAATTTGTATATGCTTTTTATTTTTATGTAATAATATAGCTAGTAAGATAACTTAAAGTAGTATATAATATAAATTTGGAATTATACAGTGAAAAATGAGGAAAGGGAAGAAATATGAAGATAGGATTCGACCATAAAAAATACTTAGAAGAACAATCTAAATACATATTAGAAAGAGTAAATAATTATGATAAATTGTATCTGGAATTTGGTGGGAAATTAATGTATGACTTACATGCTAAAAGAGTACTGCCAGGTTTTGATGAAAATGCAAAAATTAAACTTCTTCATAAACTTAGAGAAAAGGTAGAAGTTATAATCTGCGTATATGCTGGAGATATAGAAAGAAATAAAATCAGAGGTGATTTTGGTACAACTTATGATTTAGAAGTATTTAGATTAATTGATGATTTAAGATCATATGATTTAGATGTAAACAGTGTTGTAATAACAAGATATGAATCACAGCCTTCTACAAAAGTCTTTATTAATAAATTAGAACGCAGAGGGATTAAGGTTTATAAGCATAAGACAACAAAAGGATATCCAACTGATGTAGATACAATAGTAAGTGATGAAGGATATGGAGAAAATCCATATGTTGAAACTACTAAACCAATAGTAGTAGTAACGGGACCAGGGCCAGGAAGTGGAAAATTAGGAACTTGCTTAAGTCAACTTTATCATGAATTTAGAAGAGGAAAAAAGGCTGGATATTCAAAATTTGAAACCTTCCCTGTTTGGAATGTTCCTCTTAAACATCCGTTAAATATTGCCTATGAAGCAGCAACAGTTGATTTAAAGGATGTAAACATGATAGATTCTTTCCATTTTGATGCTTATAATAAGGTTGCAGTTAATTACAATAGAGATATAGAAAGTTTTCCATTATTAAAAAGAATAATAGAGAAAATTACTGGTAAAGAATCTATATATAAATCTCCTACAGATATGGGAGTTAATAGAGTAGGTTTTGGTATAATTGATGATGAAGTTGTTAAGGAAGCGTCAAAACAAGAAATAATTAGAAGATATTTTAAGACTATATGTGAGTATAAAAAAGGTTATGTAAATAAAGATACAGCTGATAGAGCAAAACTAATTATGGAAGAATTGAATTTAAAAGAAACTGATAGAAGAGTAGTTTTACCTGCTAGAGAATATGCACAAAATAAGAAACAATTATTAAATAAAAATGATGCATATTCAGTTGTTGCATTAGAACTTGAAGATGGAAAGATTGTAACTGGTAGAAAGTCAGAAATAATGGATGCATCTGCTGCAGTAATTTTAAATGCTATAAAATATTTAGCTAATATAGCAGATAATATCCATCTATTATCCCCAGTAATATTAGAACCAATAATAAATTTAAAATCTAAGACCTTAGGTATAAAACAAACTTCATTAAATTGTGAAGAAATATTAATTGCTTTAAGTATATGCGCAGCTACCAATCCTACTACTCAAGTAGCTTTAGAAAAGTTAACTTGTCTAAAGGATTGCCAAGCCCATTCAACTACATTAATATCATCTAATGATGAGCAAACTTTCAGAAGATTAGGAATAGATGTAACTTGTGATCCAGAATTTGAAAGTGAAAAATTATATTACATATAGTAGCTAATATTCTTAAAGAGATTATAGAGAGGATAGTATAAAACTATTTTCTCTATTTTTTTATAAAAATAATGACAAAAATAAAAATATGATATATATTATTAAATAATATTCTAATACTATAAAAAGTAAGTTTTTGAAAAACAAATGATATAGTAAATAACAATAAAGGAGGGATATTATGAAAAAGATAGCAGCATTTTTCGATATAGATGGAACAATATATAGGGAAGGCTTAATAACAGAAGTATTTAAAAAAATCATAAAATATGAACTAGTAAGTGAAGATAGATGGTATAAAGATGTAAGACCTTCTTATATTAAATGGGATAAAAGACAAGGGGATTATGATGATTACCTTTCAAAAATGGTTGATGTATATATAGAAGCAATAAAGGGAGTAAATAAATCTTATGTAGAGTATATTGCAAAAAGAGTAATTGAACAAAATGGAGATAGGGTATATACTTTTACAAGAGATAGACTTAAGTGGCATAAGGAGCAAGGTCATTTAGTAATTGCAATTTCAGGATCCCCTGTAGAATTAGTTAAGGAAATGTCTGAGAAATATAATATGGATGATTATAGGGGAACGATATATCAATTAGATTTTCTAAATAATTATAACGGAGAAGTAATTCCTATGTGGGATCATGAAAGTAAGCTTAAGGCTTTAACAGAGCTTGCAAGTAAATATAATATAGATTTAGAAAATAGCTATGCTTATGGTGATACATCAGGAGATTTTACAATGTTTAAATCAGTGGGAAATCCATATGCTATTAATCCTACAAGAGAGTTGATAGATAAGGTTATGGAAAGTGAAGAGGTAAAAGAAAAAATTAATGTAATAGTTGAACGAAAGGATGTTGTGTATAGCATCGATTTAGATACCGTTAAAATCATTTAATATCTTATGCTAAATAATAAGCTAAGGAAAAATAGTTTTCATTCATAGAAGGGGATTATAATGATAGAAATTAAAAATAAAGTTTTAGAAGAAAAAATAAAGCAGTTAAAAAAAGCGATTGAAATAGTTGGAGGAAAGAATTTTTTAGATAGTTTAGAAAATGATAATAAATTAGCTGAACTCTTAATAGAAAAATCCTTAACAAGTGAATTGGTAGAAATAGAAATAAATTGTGAAAAACATTTAGTTAATAATTTATACAAAAAGAAATTGGAATATGAAAAGAGTTATATAAAAAATAAAAAGAAAAATATAGATAAAATAGTTTATAAAATAAAAAAATATAATACTTATCTAGATTCTTTAATAAGAAAATACAAAAAAGATCAAAGCTATGAAAACTTATTAAAGATTAAAGAAGAGATAGAATTAAGATATAAAAATGATATAGATAATTTTATTTTATCCGAAATTAATAATTTGAAAGAAGATAATAAAGAGTATTATGGAGAATTTTTAAAGTCAAAGAAAGAAGACTTTATTAATCTTGTATTACATTCAATAATTTAAGAAATATTTTTTACATAAATATTAAATAATACAGACTTATTAATTAAATTGAGAAAATTCAATATTCAGTTAGGAAAAATGCATTGTAAGATCTTGTAAAATTACAATGCATTTTATTTGTTTATAATTATCAAATTGAATATCTATCAGCTTTCGATACATTATCACTTATTAAAAAATTTGCTTTATCTTGTATCCCATATTTAAAAATTCATCTTTAATTAATTTAATATGTTCTTCTCCATTTGTTTCAACAGTTGCTTCTAGTAGTACATTTTTAATTCTATTACCAGCTTTAAATTGGTTATGTTCCAATTGAACCACATTTGCATTCAATTCATATAGAGCTTTAGAAATTTTATAAATTTGACCAGGGCAATTTGGTAATTCTAAGGAAAAACAGAATAGTCTTTTTCTTTTTACTAAACCATCCTTTAATAATGAAGAAATAGTAAGCATATCAATATTACCTCCGCTAACAACGGAAACAATATTTTTATTTGTAACATTTATTTTCTTCAAGGCAGCTAAGCTGGTAGCCCCTGAAGCTTCTACAACTAGTTTTTGCTTTTCACAAAGATCTAAAAAGGACTTTGAAATTTCATTGTCAGAAACGGTTATAATATTATCAACAAAATCCTTTATAATGTTAAAAGTTTGCTTTCCTGGAGATTTAACTGCTATTCCATCTGCAATTGTATTTACCGAATTTAAAGAAGTTAGTTTTTTATTTTTAAAGCTTAATTCCATTGCATTAGCCCCTTCAGCTTGGACGCCTATTATTTGTACAGATGGATTAATTTCTTTTGCAGCAAGAGCTATGCCGCTTATTAAGCCGCCGCCTCCAATTGGGCATATTATCATATCTACATTATTAAGTTGTTCAAAAATTTCTAAAGCTATTGTACCTTGTCCATAAATAACATTTAAGTCGTTAAAAGGATGAATGAAAATAGAACCAGTTTCTTTTTCTATTTCTTTTGCTTTTAGATAAGCATCATCATAACAATCACCATAAAGGATAACATTTCCTCCATAATTTTTTGTTGATTGAACTTTCAGGAAAGGAGTATTTTTGGGCATAACAATAGTAGACTTTACTCCTAACATATTTGAAGCGTAGGCAACTCCTTGAGCATGATTACCAGCAGAAGAACAAACTACACCAAGTTTTCTTTCTTCTTCAGAAAGGGAGCTGATTTTATTTAGAGCACCTCTAATTTTATATGCACCAGT
The DNA here is from genome assembly GCF_002285495.1 of Clostridium isatidis. Lineage (NCBI taxonomy): Bacteria > Bacillati > Bacillota > Clostridia > Eubacteriales > Clostridiaceae > Clostridium > Clostridium isatidis. Next base: position 891,198 of record NZ_CP016786.1, read on the forward strand.
AATCTGTAAATTTTCACATTTAATATAAATAGTATTTTTTGCTTCTTTGGAAAAAAAGGGGCTATATATTAATGGTGTTTTTAATATAACCTCTTTTATGTTATTTCTTGCCTTTTGAAGATTTTTTAAATGCATACGTTTACACCTCTATAAATAATCAATATAAAACCTGTAAATATTATACCATTTTAAGAAAAATATAGATATATAAAATTTATTACATGTATATTTTGTTTTAAAGAATAGAAAATATTAATATAGTCTTTAAAAGGAGGGTTAATTAATGAATGATAATTTTCCAAAAACTTTTCCTCCCCAAAAGCAAAATGTACAACCAGGTATAGAGGAAAAGATGAATCCTAAACCTATATATAAGGATGAAACAATTCTAGGAAGTAATAGGTTAAAAGGAAAGGTGGCAGTTATTACTGGTGGTGATAGTGGAATAGGAAGGGCTGTATCAGTAGCTTTTGCTCGAGAAGGGGCAAAGGTTGCTATAATTTACTTAAATGAACATGATGATGCAAACAAAACAAAAGAGGAAATTGAGAAAATGAATGGTGAATGTTTATTAATTCCAGGTGATATAGGAGATCCTGCTTTTTGCACATCTGCCATTAGTCAGGTTATAAATAGATTTAAAGCTATAAATATTTTAGTAAACAATGCAGCTGAACAGCATGTTTGTAATTCTTTAGAGGAAATAACTAACGAGCAGTTTGATAGAACCTTTAGAACAAATATATATGGTCCTTTTTATTTAACTAGAGAAGCATTAAAACACTTAAAGAAGGGAGATTGTATAATTAATACAACTTCAATTACTGCTTATAAGGGAAATAAGAAATTAATAGATTATTCTATGAGTAAGGGCGCTTTAGTTAGTTTTACAAGATCTTTGGCTTTAAATTTAGTAGGAAGAGGAATTAGAGTAAATGCAGTTGCTCCGGGACCAGTTTGGAGCCCATTAATTCCTGCTTCAGATACTCCAGAGGCTGTATCTCAATTTGGAGGTCAAAATCCTAGCGGAAGAGCAGGCCAGCCTGTTGAACTAGCAGAAAGTTATGTGTTTTTGGCAAGTGATGGGGCTTCCTATATTACAGGAGAAACAATACATGTGAATGGTGGAGAAATAGCTAATTCATAAAAACATAGAGCTGCTGTTACATTTAATAATAGATATCTATAAGGAACATCTTTTTAATTTCATTAAGATGTTCCTTTTTATATGATATTAAACTAAATCTTTATTGCGTAAAACATAATACTAAGGTACTATTATTATTGTTATAATTGATACGGAGTGATTTTATGGAAGAAAGATTACAAAAATATATGGCTAGCTGCGGAGTAGCCTCTAGAAGAAAATGTGAAGAATATATTCTTGCAGGAGAAGTAAGGGTAAATGATAAAGTTGTAAAAGAATTAGGAGTAAAGGTTAATCCAGAAAAGGACAAAATATATTTTAAGGGTAAAGAAATAAAAAAAGAAAGTCAAAAAGTATATATAATGTTAAATAAACCTGAAGGCTATATAACTTCTGTTAAAGATGAAAAAGGAAGAAAGACTGTTTTAGATATAGTGAAGGTTAAGGAAAGAATTTTTCCAATTGGAAGATTAGATTATGATAGTTCTGGTTTATTATTATTAACTAATGATGGTGAAATTTATAATAAAATCATTCATCCACGAGTAAACTTAAATAAAAAATATATTGCTTTATGCAAAGGTATCTTTTCAGAAGAGGAATTAAAGAAATTTCAAATTGGAATTGATATAGGAGGATATATTACTGCAGAAGCTAAAATTAAGGTGTTAGAAGTTAAGAAAGATAAAAGCTTAGTAGAAATAATAATTCACGAAGGAAAGAATAGGCAGATTAGAAGAATGTGCTTAGCCTTAGGACATGAAGTTATTAAATTAAAAAGAATTTCAATTGGAGAAATAAAATTAGGAAATTTAAAAAAAGGAGAATACAGAAATTTAACTAAAAAGGAATTAGATTATATTAATTCATTATAGGGAGAGGTAATATGTTTAAATACGTAGCTAGTATAAGCGATTTATCTCATTATATAATAGATAAATTTGTTATGGACAAAAATGTTGCAATAGATGGAACCCTAGGAAATGGCAACGATACGGATTTTTTAGCAGACAAATTTGCTAAGGTCTATAGTTTTGATATACAAAAGGAAGCCTGTGAAAAATACTTATTAAAAAATTTGAAGAATGTAAAAATTATTAACGCTTCCCATCATTTATTTAATAAATATATAGAAGAAAAAGTAGATTGTATAATGTATAATTTAGGTTTTCTACCTGGAGGAGATAAAAACATCACTACAATGCATGATACATCTTTAATAAGCATTAAAAAAGGTTTAGAGTTATTAAATAATGGAGGAATTATGACAATTTGTATATATAGAGGACATAATGAAGGTAAGGTAGAGGAGTCTTGCATATTAGAATATTTAACAAAACTAGATAAAAGTAAATTTGGAGTTATGCTTCATTCTTACTTAAACAGAGATGAAAGAGCACCTATTTTAGTTGTTGTGGAGAAAAAGAAAAATTTATAAATTTATATTTTGATATACAAATTAATATTAATTATTCACAAAATGAAATTTTAATTGATGAATTATTCAAAAGATGTTAATATATATTTAAAAGATTGTTAAATTTTTCGAAAAGAAGGGATGCAGATGGATAGTAATCTAAAAGATGATTCAAAGGATCTATTACGTTTAATTAAATCTAAATTTCCTAGATTAAGTAAAGGACAAAAATTGATTTCAGAATATATTTTAAATAATTATGATAAAGCCGCCTTTATGACTGCAGCGAAACTAGGTGCTGCAGTGGGAGTTTCAGAGTCAACAGTAGTTAGATTTGCTACTGAATTAGGATTTTCTGGTTACCCAAAGCTTCAAAAAGCACTACAGGAATTAATAAAAAATAAACTTACTACAGTGCAAAGGTTAGAATTGTCTGAAGAATACTCAGATGTTGGCTATGCTTTAAAGGCTGTACTTAAGGCAGATATTGAAAATATAAGATCAACTCTTGAAAAAATTAATTACAATACTTTTGAAGAAGTAGTAAATAAAATATTTGAAGCTAAAAGAATATATATATTAGGTTTAAGAAGTTCAACAGCATTAGCTGAATTTTTAGGCTTTTATTTGAATATTATTTTACAAAATGTTAAGACTGTAAGTTATGGAATTTCAGATATATTTGAGCAAATGATAAATGTTGGGGAAGGAGATTTAGTAATTGGAATTGGTTTTCCACGATATGCTTCAAGAACAATAGATGCCTTATCTTTTACAAAAGATAGAGGAGCTGTAGTAGTAGCCATTACTGATAGTCTTTTATCTCCACTTGCTTCAAAGGCTGATTATACATTAATTGCACAAAGCAATATGGCTTCCTTTGTTGATTCACTAGTTGCTCCTTTATCTGTAATTAATGCACTAATAATTTCAGTTGGAATGAGAGAGAAAAACAATATTACAAATGTATTTAATAATCTAGAGGAGATTTGGACAAATTATAATGTATATTCATATAATAATAGAAATGTTTCGGATGACTAAATGTTAGTTTGGAGTTAGTAGTTTGGAACTAGGAGTGTTGAGTATAACTTTATACTTAGCACTTTTTCTGTTTTTCTGAAGTGTAAAAATATAAATGCTATTTTATTAAATATATAGCCAAAACAGGAGGATAAAATGAAGAAAGTAATAGTTATAGGAGCTGGACCGGCAGGCATGATGGCAGCAATATCTGCTGCAAAAAATAATAATGAGGTAATATTATTAGAAAGAAATGAAAAGGTAGGTAAAAAGCTTTTTATTACTGGGAAAGGAAGATGTAATGTTACAAATTCTAAAGATATTTCTGAATTCTTTGATTATATTATTGGAAATCCTCATTTTCTTTATAGTGCATTATATAGTTTTACAAATGAAGATACCATTGATTTCTTTGAAAAGCAAGGAATAAGATTAAAATCCGAAAGGGGAGGAAGAGTATTTCCTCAATCAGATAAATCATCAGATATTATAAAAGGTCTTATGAATGGTCTTCAAAGGCATAATGTTGATATTAAGTTAAATAGTAAAGTTACTGATATAATACTTGAGGGAAACAAAATTACAGCTGTTAAGATAAATAATAATCTGCTTTTAAAGGGGGATCATTTTATTATTTGCACAGGTGGAGTTTCTTATCCTTTAACTGGTTCTACAGGAGATGGAATAAAATTTTCAAAAAAATTAGGCCATAGTATTATAGAGTTAAAACCTTCATTAGTACCTATAGAATTTGAGGATACTGTAGAAAAAGAATTAGTAGGTTTAAATTTAAGGAATATTGAGCTTAGTGTTTATAAAGAAGAGAGCAAAAAGCCTTTGTTTAAGGAATTGGGCGAAATAGCATTCACTAAATATGGTATTTCTGGTCCTTTAGCTTTAAAAGCTTCAAGATATATTGATAATGAAAATGACTATAATGTATGCATAGATTTAAAGCCAGCATTAAAAGAAGATGAACTTGATAAAAGACTACAAAAAGATTTTAAAAAGTATATAAATAAAGAGTTTAAAAATTCTTTAGATGACTTATTGCCAAAAAGAATAATAAATTTTGTAATCTCATTATCAAATATAAAAGGAGATAAAAAAGTAAATGAAATTACAAGAGAGGAACGTAAAAATTTAGTTAAGTCATTAAAAAAAATAAACTTTCGGGTTAAAGGTTTAAGACCAATTGAAGAAGCAATTGTAACTTCAGGAGGAGTAAATACTTTAGAAATTGATCCATCTACAATGAAATCAAAGCTAATAAGTAATTTATCCTTTGCAGGGGAAGTAATTGATGTGGATGCCTTTACTGGAGGTTATAATGTACAAATTGCTCTTTCCACAGGTTACTTAGCAGGAACTAATATTTAAAATAACTTGTTAAAATTATATAAAAATAATATAATTTAATAGAAAATGTTTTTTGTTTTCTAATTTTGAAAGGTGGAATATAATTTTGAGAATATCAGTTGCCATAGATGGACCAGCAGGTGCAGGAAAAAGCACTATTGCAAAACTAGTTGCAAAAAGATTTAATTTAATGTATATAAACACTGGTTCTATGTATAGAGCCGTAGCTTTAGCAGCAAAAGAAAATAATATAGACGAAAATAAAATAGAAGACTTGTGCAAACTAATAGACACCATGGATATGGAGTTTAGAGATGACGATTTATTTTTAAATGGGGAGAACATTCAAGATAAGATAACAATGCCAGAAATTAGTGTAATTGTATCTAAGTATGCAGCAATAAAAGAGGTTAGAGAAAAACTTGTAAAGCTGCAAAGAGAAATGTCAAGGAAATTTGATGTCATCATGGATGGAAGAGATATTGGTACAGTAGTCCTTAAAGATTCAAAATTTAAATTTTTCCTTACTGCAACAGCAGAAGCTAGAGCAGAAAGAAGATATAAAGAATTAAAGATGAGAGGATTAGATGTAGACTACGATACAATTCTGGAAGATATAATTAAAAGAGATTATTACGATAGTCATAGGGAAGTAGATCCATTAAGAAAAGCAGAAGATGCAATAGAAATAGATTCAACCAATCTATCAATTTTTGAAGTAACAGAAAAAATATCTTCTATTATAGAAAAAAATCTTTAATTTATTATTAAGGGGATAAAAAAATAAATTTAAAATATAAATATATAGGAGAAATTTTTATGAGTAAAGTATTATTAGCAGAAAATGCAGGCTTTTGCTTTGGAGTACAGAGAGCTGTAGAAGAAGCTATAAAGATTCAAAAGCAGTATAATAAAAAAATCTATACATTAGGTCCTTTAATACATAATAATGATGTTGTTAATTATTTAGAAGAAAATAATATATTTGCTATAGATTATAATGAAATAGATCAGTTAGAACAAGATGATGTTATAGTTATAAGATCACATGGTGTAACTAAGAAAGTTATTGAAGATTTGGAAAATAGAGGATTAATTGTTGTCAATGCTACATGCCCATATGTAACAAATATTCAAAAGAAGGTAAATAAATTTTCTGAAAAGGGTTATAATATAGTTATTTTAGGAGATAAAAAACATCCCGAAGTAATTGGAATTAACGGATGGTGTAATGATAGTGCTATAATAACTAAAGATGGTAGTTTTGATGAGAAATTACCTAATAAAATTTGTGTTGTGTCACAAACAACAGAAAAACAAGAAAATTGGAAAAATACAGTAACAAACCTATCCTTAAAATCAAAGGAAGTATTAGCTTTTAATACTATTTGTCAGGCAACAGAAGTAAGACAAAAAAGCGCTGATAATTTATCAAAAATTGTTGATACTATGATTGTAATCGGTGGTAGAAATAGTTCAAATACAACTAAGTTATATGAAATAGCTAAGAAAAATTGCAGTAATACAATACATATAGAAAATGCTAAGGAGCTTACTAAAGAATTTATTGAATCCAATAAAGGTAAAAAAGTTGGGATAACTGCTGGTGCATCTACTCCTGACTGGATTATAAAAGAAGTCATTGATATTATGGAGGGAAATAATTAATGGAAGATCAATTAAAATTAATGGAAGAGATGGATAGAAAATTTAAAATTGGGGATGAAGTTAAGGGGGAAATTTTATCAATCAACAGAGATGAAGTTATAGTATCACTAATTGGATATAAAGTTGATGGAATAATACCTTTAAAAGAACTAACAATTGAAGAAAATTTAGAAAATTATATTTCTACAATCAAAGTTGGAGATGAAATTGAAGCAAGGGTCATTAAATTAAAAAATGAAGATGGAAATGTTGTTCTTTCAAGATTAGAATATGAAAAGAAAGAAGCACTAAATGAACTTGAAAAATTATATAACAATAAAGAAAGCTTTAACCTAAAAATTAAAGAAGCTAAGGAAAAGGGATTAACAGGTTATTATAAGGGAGTAAGAGTATTTGTACCTCTATCACAAGTTGATATTAGATTTGCTAAAGATAGAAGTGATTTAGTTGGTACAGAATTAGAAGTAAGATTAATAGATTTCTCCTTTGAAAATCCATCAAAAATTGTTGCTTCAAGAAGAGTTATTTTAGAAGAAAGACAAAAAGAAATTGAAGATAAAGCATGGAGTTCTATAAAAGAAGGCGATGTAGTAAAGGCAGAAATTAAAAGATTTACTGATTTCGGTGCTTTTGCAGATGTAAATGGAATTGATGGTTTAATTCATCTATCTCAAATATCATGGAGCCATGTTAAATCAGCTGAAAGCGTATTAAAGAAAGGTCAAATAGTTGATGCTAAGGTAATAAGCGCTGACAGGGAAGCTAATAGACTATCTTTGAGTATTAAGGCATTAACAGAAGAACCATGGAGCAGAGTAGAAGAAAAATATCCAGAAGGTTCAGTTGTTCTTGGAAAAGTAGTTAGAATGACAGACTTTGGAGCTTTTGTAGAATTAGAACCAGGAGTAGATGGCTTAGTTCATATATCAAAAATCTCTCATGATAGAATCAATACACCATCAGATGCTTTAAGCATAGGGGAAGAAGTAAAGGCCTTAATTTTATCAGTAGATTCAGAAAACAAGAAGATTGCTCTTAGCATCAAAGATGCTGAGTAGTAATAATGAAATTAGAACACGCATATTATTATATGTGTGTTCTTTTATAATATAATGTAATTTGCAGAATATTAGTAAAGGTACCGTATTTTTTCAACGCTAGAGGGGTATGAGATGTTAGAGAAAATAGGATTAAATAATATAGAAGCCTTAAGAAAACTTCATTCTAAAAGTCTAAAAAGAGTAAGTTATGATAAAGATTTTTTTGAATTATATGATAAGCAAAACTTCGTAATGAAATATTTATATAGAAAGTTTATTAAAATAATTAAAATTAATGATAATCATGTAGGATACATATGGTATGAGCCTCCTGTAGATAGATATGTTAGAGTTTGGGCTTTATATATAGAACCTGAGTTTATTCCCTTATTAAATGAAAGTACTCTAGATTTTTTTAATCGTAATATTTTATTCTATGAGGTATTTAATAAGAGTAAAAGAAATACTGAATTAATGAAATTAGGTTTTAATAAAAGCAGATATTCAATTTTAATGAGCCTGGATTTAAGATATTATAACAAGGATAAGGAAATTAACAATATATATTCAAAATTAAAGGATAACTTAGTTAAAAATAATCTTAATTATTATAGTTCTAGATTTAAAGTTAGAAAATTTATTGAGGGCAAGGACGAAGCTCTTCGTTGTGATATTCAAAATCAAATATTTGCAGATTTAAATAGAAAGCCACTAACTATTGAGGATATATATATGGATATGGGTCAGGATTATTATCTAAAGGATTTTTGCTTTTTTGGGATGTTAGGGGATGAAGCTGTTGGATATGGTCAAATAATTGATAATAGAAACATGTATACTATTGTAAATTTTGGTATTATAGAGAGATTAAGAGGTATTGGTCTTGGGAAATTACTATTGCATGAAATAATTTTAAAAGCAAAAAATTATGGTATCAAGGAATTATATATTAGAGTAGATTATGAAAATTTAAAAGCTATTAATTTATATAAATGGATTGGGTTTAAATTTATAGATAATATAACCTTATGGCAGAGAGAACTATAACAGTTAGGAGTTTGGAGTTAGTAGTTTGGAGTTAGGAGGAAAAGCTGATGTTGGATAAGAAAATAAATGAACTAAAGGATTATTTAAAAAAATATGAAAAATTAAATCAAGCTATTGCATTAATTTATTGGGATATGAGAACTAATATGCCGGAAAAGGCAGGAGAAAATAGGGGGGAGCTTCTTCAATATCTTTCAGAAGAAAGCTTTAAAATGCTTACAAGTGATACAGTAAAGAATTTTATAGAAGATTTATCTCCATACAAAGATAAAATGAATAAGTTACAATGTAGAATGTTAGAAGAGCTTGAAAGAAAATATAATGAAACTAAAAAAATTCCTCAAGAAAAATATGTTGAATTTGTGGGGATATGCAGTAACGCAGAAATAGCTTGGGAAAAAGCAAAGGAAGCTAAGGATTTTGAAATATTTAAGCCTCATTTAGAAAAGGTTGTAAAGTATACTCAGGAATTTATTGAATATTGGGGATATAATAATGATAAATATGATACATTATTAGATAAATATGAATTAGGCTTAACAACAGAAAAACTTGATAAAATATTTAATGAATTAAAAGTTGGTATTATAGAAATATTAAGTAAGATAAAAGAAAGTAGTAAAAATATAAATAGAGATTTTTTATATGGTCATTTTAATGCGGAAAAGCAAAAGGAACTTTCCTTAAGGGTTCTAGAAAAAATAGGATTTGATATGAAGGCAGGAAGATTAGATGTTAGTGTTCATCCATTTACAACAAACTTTGGCAATAAGGATGTAAGATTAACAACTAACTATCATGAAGATGAGTTTACTTCAGCTTTATTTAGTACAATTCATGAAGGCGGACATGGAATTTATGAACAAAATATAAGTGATGATTTAGAAGGCACAGGGCTTCAAATTGGTGCATCTATGGCTATTCATGAATCGCAATCAAGATTTTATGAAAATATTTTAGGAAGAAGCAAAGAATTTTGCTCTTATTTACTTCCTCTAGCTAAAGAGTATTTTGACGATTTCAAGAATGTTTCTTTAGATGAGTTCTATGAAGCAATGAATTATGTGGAAGCTTCATTAATAAGAACTGAAGCAGATGAATTAACATATGGTCTTCACATTATCATAAGATATGAAATTGAAAAAGATTTAATAAATGGAAGAATTAAAGTAGAGGATTTAAAAAAAATGTGGAATAAAAAGTATAGAGAATATCTAGGTGTTGAACCTAAAAATGATGCTGAAGGCATTTTACAAGACATGCATTGGTCAGATGGATCTTTTGGATATTTTCCAAGCTATGCTTTAGGAAATTTATATGGTGCCCAATTCTTAAATACCTTAATTAATGAAAAGCCTGATATATTTGAGGATTTAAAAGAAGGTAAATTTACAGAAATTAATGAATGGTTGAAGGAAAAAGTTCATAGACATGGTGCTCTTTATACTCCAAATGAACTTATAAAAAATATAACTGGAGAAGAGTTAAATCCAAAGTATTTTATTGAGTATTTAAAAAATAAATATTATAGAATTTATAATGTTAAATAAAGATATTGTTAAGGAATTATAGTTTAGGTTTTTTAGAGAGTAATTCTTTAAAAGACCTTTTTTAACTGATAATATTTTATAATATATTATAGTATTATTAATAAATAATAATTAAGGTGATAAGATGGGTAAATATAAAGAGTTAGATATTATATACAGCAATTTAGGGCATAAAGATAAAGAAATTATAGATAGTTATAATAATGAAATTATTAAGGAAGCCAATAAAAAAGTTCCTTTAAGTATTTATATTTTAAAATCAAAAAAAGTAATATGCCTAATAGAATCCTATGGTACTGCTCATCTTTGGACATGGTCAGAATTTAAGGAGGAAATAAAAGGAAGACTTTTAGCCTACAAAACTGAAAAGAATGTTATAACAAATCAGCTTTTTGAAATAGATGAAGAACCTAGTGAAGAAATATTAAACAAATATAAGTTAAAGAAGAAATTTGTTTTATATTAAATATAAGCTTTTGGTAAGAAAAATAATTTAAAATACATAATAAAGGAACTTTTGTAAAGCAAAAGTTCCTTATATTTGAATTAGTAATTAAAGTAGTTTCCCTTAATTATGTAATCTGCAATTTTAAAGATATTTTTTAAGTTTTCTTTTTCTTCCTTACTTGATGGTGTTCCAATAATTTCTCCGCTATTTAATATTGTATAATCTCTATTTGTGTTAACTAGAACTCGTCCCATTGAAGAACTTTCAAATTCTTTTCTTTCTACTCCAAGCAAATAAGATATGGTAGGAAGAAAATCAACTTGTCCACCAGCTTTAGATATTGTTTCTCCTTTAATTTCAGGATTATAGATAATTAAAGGTATTTTCATATCTTTTTCTTTCCACCAGTTTCCTTCTAAAGGAGCATCCTGCATTTCTTCTTCATAGAATTTATGTACCCCTGTATGATCTCCATATATCATTACTATAGTATTTTCTAAAAGATTATCTTTTTCTAATTCTTCTAAAAATAATTTTATAGCCTCATCTGTATATCTTATACTTTGAAAATAAGCTCCAAGGATATTTTCATCTAATTCCTTTGGTAAGTTTAGATATTTTTTATTTTCAGGAATTTCAAATGGCCCATGGCTAGTTAATGTAGTTACAAAAGTATAAAAGGGAGCAGATTCGCTTTTTATTTTGTGAGCTACTTGCTTTAAATAGGATTCATCTGACAAGCCAAGCCCTATTACTTCATCCATATTATAACTGTTAATATCTAAAATTTTATCAGCACCAAAAGATTTATGATTTTCTGCCCAATTCCAATTACCACCTATTTCTGCATGAGTTGAAATAGTTTTATATCCTTTGGTTTCCAGAAGTCTTTGAAGGCTGTTATATTTTGTCCAAGGATAACCTTGGAAAGCAGTACCTTCTCTTATAGGAAAAATTGATGTATTAACTAAGAAGTCAGCATCAGAACTTGTTCCTGAATTATTTTGTTCATAAATATTATTAAAATATAAACTGTTATTAAGAAGTTTATTAAGGTTTGGAGTTATTTCTTGTCCATAAACCTTTTGCCCAATTACAAAGTTTTCTAAAGATTCAACTTGAAGAGCTATTAAATTCTTACCTTCTAACATTGAAAAATAAGCATTATCTTCTAGATCTTCCTTATTATTTTCAAACCAGTCTTTTATTTCTGCAGCTTCTTTATCTTTTAGCTTATAATTTTTAGATAATGTATAAACAATATCATATCCATGATAGCCAAGAGGACTCATATCGCTATAGGTTTGATAAGGTGCCCAGGATAGGCTAAATAGTCTCAAGCCATTTATACTGTTAGTAACATCTATTAATAAATGGCTAAAATAAAGGGATAGAGTACTAATAATAAATAAAGAAGCAGCTTTTATGCATCTCATTTTTAACTGTGATAAATCTTCTTTAAATTTAAATATTCTGGTGAATTTATTTAATAGAGCAAAAACAATAAAATCTATAAAAAATAATATATCAACTAATTTAAAATTAAATAAGCTCTTATTTGAAGGATTAAATATTTCTGGATAAATAAAGTGTCTTAAAGAAATAAAAGAACCATTTGATCTGTAATACCAAATATCAAAAACAAATAATAAGCTTATAAAAATATTAATTCCTAAGCTAACTTTTAGGGCTGTTTTGGATTTAAAAATATATGTAATACTTAGAATTAACAAAATTATTAATAAATGAGCCCCTAAGGCAGGAACAGAAAAATACATTTTTGATAAACTTATAGATTTTGATCCAGGTGTTCTAAGCATCGATAGTAAAAGCATTGATTTAATTTGCAAAATTAGAAAGGTCGTGACTAAAAGCCAATTATCTAATAATAGTTTTTTTATAATTTTTTTCATTTTATCCTCCAGTTTTCATATTATAAAAAGTTATGTAACTCTTATATTATATAACAAAAAGAGGATAAGTAAAATTAAAACAATTTATTAATTGAGATATATTATCATTGACAAATAATGAAAGAAATATAAATAAATATATAAATTGGGCTGCCTCTAGCAGTCCTTTTATTTTTGTAGATCTTTATTTTTATTTGATACTCTGAATTCAAAAAGTGATATAATTAAATTACTTGGAGGGATAATAATGGATGAAAAAACAAATGTAATGAGAATATTAGATCAAAAGAAAATCAAATATAATAGCTATTCTTATGTTGATACAGATGCCATAAGTGGACTTGACGTTGCAAAAGCCCTTAATCAGGATCCAAGGAGGGTTTTTAAGACTCTTGTTACCGTAGGAAAGTCTAAGAAAAATTATGTTTTTGTAATACCTGTTGAAAAGGAATTAGATTTAAAAAAGGCAGCAAAAAGTGTTGGGGAGAAATCTATAGAAATGATAAAAGCAAAGGAATTATTGCCTTTAACAGGTTATATTCATGGAGGCTGTTCACCAATAGGAATGAAGAAATTTTTTACTACTATAATCGACATATCAGCTCAGGATTTTGATACCTTCATTTTTAGTGCTGGTAAAATAGGTTATCAAGTAGAGCTGAGCTTAGAAGATTTAAGCAAGGTTATAAGATTTCAATTAGCTGATTTGGCAGCTGTTTAAGTAATTTGAGATTATGGGAGGAAATTTATGAAAAGAATATTTGAATTAACTACTAGTGACATTGAAGGCTTAAGTAAGCAAAACTTAAAAGAAATTATAAAAAATTCTGAAGGAAGAACAGTAGTTTCAGAGAATATTGTAAGCTGTTCACCATTTATAAGGGAAGTATCTAACTTAGAGCTTTCAGCTGCTTTTGGTGCTGATATGATAACTTTAAATACTTTTAATTTTGAAAAGCCTTTTATTAGTGGAATTGATGGGGTTATAGACTTATTATCAGGTTTTGATGAAGAAAAAATAGAAAAAATAATAAAGGATAATTTAAATAATAAAGATTATATTAGAAATATAAGAAAACTAATTGGAAGAATCATAGGGGTAAATTTAGAGCCAGTTCCAGAGGGTAGTAGTTATAATAGTGGATATTGTTTAAATGATAATAATCTTTTAAAGGTAAAGGAATATGGTTTTGATTATATTGTGATTACCGGTAACCCTAATACAGGTGTTACTGAATATACAATAGAAGAAGGAATAAAGCTGGCTAAAAGTATTTTAGGTAATGGAACTTTAATAATTGCTGGTAAAATGCATGGAGCTGGCAGTGGAAACATATATGATGAAGAAACTATAAAGAGATTTATTGATGCTGGTGCAGATGTTATTTTAATTCCAGCAGCTGGCACAGTACCCGGATTTGACTTAGAATTGGCAAAAAAGATGATAAAATTAATTCATGAAAACAATGCCTTGGCAATGACAACCATAGGAACATCTCAAGAAGGGGCAAGCAAGAGTGTTATTGAAACTATTGCCTTAAATTCAAAGATGGCAGGAGCAGATCTTCAACATATTGGAGACTGCGGAACCTTTGGTATGGCCTTGCCAGAGAATATTATGACCTTATCAGCAGCAATAAGGGGAATAAGACATACATATAGAAGGATGGCTCAATCAATACTAAGATAATGAATTAAGTAGGTTAATAATAAGCATAATAATATTGAAAAATAATATTATTTATAATATACAAATAAAATAAACAATATATTATTTAGAAAACAGCCAAAGAAGCATAATAATCTATTTCTATCTGGAATGAATATAGAATTTAGCACAGGATGAAATTTGAAAAAAAAATTATTTGGTGTATTATATAATTAAAAGATAAAAAATAGACAGGGAGAGTTACAATGAAAGTATTAGTTATTAACTGTGGTAGTTCATCACTAAAATATCAACTTATAGACATGGAGACAGAAAAATCTTTAGTAAGTGGTTTGGTTGAAAGAATTGGTATAGATGGATCAATTCTTACTCAAAAGGTAGAGGGCAAGGATAAATACATAATTAAACAAGACATGAAAGATCATAAGGAAGCAATAAAATTGGTCTTAGAAGCTTTATTAAACAAGGAGCATGCTGTTATAGAATCTATGGATGAAATAACAGCTGTAGGTCATAGAGTTGTTCACGGAGGAGAAAAATATTCTGATTCTGTATTAATTGATGATGAAGTAATAGAATTAATTAAGGATTGTATTCCACTAGCACCTTTACATAATCCACCTAACATAATAGGAATAGAAGCTTGTAAAGAACTTATGCCAAACACTCCAATGGCTGCTGTTTTTGATACTGCTTTCCACCAAACTATGCCTAAGGTAGCATATATTTGTCCGCTTCCATATGAACTTTATGAAAAGTATGGAATAAGAAGGTATGGTTTCCACGGAACATCTCATAAATATGTTTCACAAAAAGTTGCTGAAGTAATGAATAGAGATATTAAGGATTTAAAAATAATTACCTGTCATTTAGGTAATGGATGTTCTTTAGCAGCTGTTAAGGGCGGTAAGTCAATTGATACTTCTATGGGCTTTACACCTTTAGCAGGTGTAATGATGGGAACAAGATCTGGAAATATTGACCCATCAGTTATAGCTTTCTTAGTTGAACAACAAGGATATAAATTAGAAGAAGTTAATGAAATGTTAAACAAAAAGTCTGGACTTCTTGGGATTTCTGGAGTATCTTCAGATTTTAGAGATGTTCAAATGGCTGCTGAACAAGGAAATGAAAGAGCTAAATTAGCTTTAGATATTTTTAACTATAAGATTCGTGCTCAAATTGCATCCTATGCTGGAATAATGGGTGGAGTTGATGTTATAGTATTTACAGCTGGTATTGGTGAAAACTCATCCTTTGCTAGAAAAGAAGTTCTAAAGGGTTTAGAATTCTTAGGCTTCAATATAGATGAAGAAAAGAATGAAGTCAGAGGAGAAGTTCAGGAAATTTCAACTAAAGATTCTAAGGTTAAGGTATATGAAATACCAACAAATGAGGAGTTAGTTATAGCAAGAGACACAGTTAAGTTACTAAATAAATAGAATTAAAATAAAACTAGACTGCTGATATTTTATTGGCAGTCTAAATTTATAATTTTAATGTTGTAAGATTATATAGAAAGGAAAAATATATATTAAATTAAAGATAATTACTCTTGAAAATAATAATTATTATTAGTAGAATATTATTATTAAAGATATTATTTTAATAAGGAGAGTAATTATGATTTTAGTTTGTCCTTCCTGTTCAGGAATAGATATTGAAATATTAGAAGAAAAGTTTGGTAAGGAAAATATTGATACTTGTTGCTTAGGAGAGTGTGGTGGAATAGAAGGATCAGTAATTGGTTACATTAATCAGAAATTCATTGAAGAAGATAGTGAAGAAAATTTTATAAAGAAAATAGAAGAAAATTTAGAACAATAAAATAAGGAAAATAATAAAGTAAAATTAATAGGGTAAGTAAAATTCATATTCTATTAATTTTATTTTATTGTAATTAAAAATCTTAAGTCAAATTATAAGGAGATAAACAATGGAGAAGTTAGATAATCGTTATAAAGGAATAATTTTTATAATAATGTCTGCCTTTGGCTTTGCAGTAATGTCTGCTTTTGTAAAATTAGCTGGAGATCTTCCTTCTTTTCAAAAGACTTTTTTTAGAAATCTTGTTTCTTGCATAGTAGCATTAACGTTTATAATTAAAAATAAGCAAAGCTATTTTGGTAAAAAAAGCAGTCAAAAGATCTTGTTATTAAGATCAGCTTTAGGAACAATAGGCATAGTTTTTAACTATTATTCAATTGATAGATTAGTGCTATCTGATGCTAATATGCTAAATAAATTAAGTCCTTTCTTTGTAATAATTTTTTCGGCTTTATTTTTAAAGGAAAAGATAAATATAAGGCAAATATCAGCCGTTTTAATAGCCTTTATAGGAACTTTATTCATTATTAAGCCTACTTTTAATATTGAAATAATGCCATTTATAATTGGAATTTTAGGAGCTGTTTTTGCGGCAGGGGCCTATACCTGTTTAAGAGTTTTAGGAAGTAAAGAAAATACTTATACTGTAGTTTTCTATTTTTCCTTATTTTCTTTAATAGTAATTTTTCCTTTTATGGCTTCAGTTTATAAAGCAATGACTTTAATACAGTTAATATATTTATTACTGGCTGGTTTATTTGCTAGTATTGGTCAATTTGGAGTTACCTTAGCCTATAAGTATGCACCAGCAAAAGAAATTTCAATATTTGATTATAGTAATATAATTTTTTCAGCAATAATAAGTTTTGCTGTATTTAATACATTGCCTGATATATATAGCTTTATAGGTTATATAATTATTTTCTCAGCTTCTTATTATATTTTTAGCTATAATAAAAGTCTAAAAAATTTATAAAATTTCACTTGTAATATATTGACATATATGTAAAACATGATAATATTGAATTATAAAAGAATATAAAGCTCATATAAGTCCCATAATATGGTTGGGATGTCTCTACGAAATGACCGATAATCATTTCTCTATGAGCGGAAGTGTGCCTAGGGTTCCGGGGTTAATAATATTACCCGCAGGTCCGAGCGGCACAGATACTAACATTGGTACTAATTTGCCACTGCTGTTTTGCACCCTTTTTTAGGCTATAAGCAGTATAAATACTAATTTGGTATCACACCGAAGGGAGAAAAGCCCAGTCGGGTAGGTTTCGCTTAACCTACCCTGACTGAGCTTTTATTTTTTTATAAATATTATATTTTAAAGGAGTGGATGCAATGGAGTTAATTTACAGAGGCAAAACAAAAGATGTTTATGAATTAAAAGACGGAAATTATATGCTTAAATTTAAAGATGACGTTACTGGTGAAAATGGAGTCTTTGATCCAGGAGCTAATACTGTAGGACTTACTATTGAGGGAATAGGGAAGTCTGGCTTGAGGCTTACAAAGTTCTTTTTTGAAAAACTAAATTTATTGGGCATACCAACTCATTATCTATCTGCAGATATTGAAAAGTCAACAATGACAGTTTTACCAGCAAAAGTCTTTGGGAAAGGTGTAGAGGTAATTTGTCGCTATAAGGCTGTAGGAAGTTTTCTTAGAAGATATGGATTATATGCCAAAGAAAGACAAGAGCTTAATGGTTATGTAGAAGTGACTTTAAAAGATGATTTAAGAAATGATCCATTAATTACTGATGAAGCCCTAGAAATTCTAAATATAATGACAAAAGAAGAATATAAAATTTTAGTTGATCTCGCAAGGAAAATTGGAGAGATAGTTAAGTCAGAGTTATTCAAAAAGGGCTTAGAACTATATGATATAAAATTTGAATTTGGAAGAATAGGAAAAGACAATCATATAGCCTTAATAGATGAAATTTCAGGGGGAAATATGAGGGCATATCAAGGTGATACATATATTGAGCCTTTTGAATTAGAAAAAATTATGTTAACTAAATAATATTAAAATATAAAGTTTAAAAGGGAGTGAAAAAATGAACTGTATACGAGTTTATGTTGAAAAGAAAAAAGAATTTAATGAAGAAGGAAAAAATTTATTAGATGAATTTAAAAATTATTTAGGCATTTCCAGCTTAGAAGAAGTAAGGGTTATAAATGAATATGATATAAAAGAAACAGAGAAAGAGATAGTAGATCAAATTATAGATAAGTTATTATATGAACCTTATACTGATTTGATGTATAAAGATTTAGCTATAAATGAAGATGAAAAAGCTTTTAGAATAGAAGCCCATAAAGGACAATTTAATCAAAGGGAAGATTCAGCAAATGAAATAATAAATAAGTTCTTAGATTTTGATGTTAAAGTTAAGCATTCAAAAATATATATTTTAAAAAATATAAGAGATGAAGAGCTTAAAAAAGTTAAATCCTACTTTATAAATCCTTTAGAATATACAGAGCTTGAGTTAAATCATATAGATGAAGATATTTATGAAAAAGCTAATGAAATAGAAATATTAAATGATTTTATGGATATGGCTGAAAATGAATTAGAGAAGCTTAAAGAGAGATATGGCTTTGCTATGGATATGGATGATTTGTTATATTGTCAATCATATTTTAGAAGAGAAGAAAGAGATCCGAGCATTGCTGAACTAAAAGCAATTGATACCTATTGGTCAGACCATTGTAGGCATACAACTTTTATGACAGAAATTACAGATATTAAAGTTGAAGAAGGTAAGTATAAGGAAATATTTGAAGAAGCAATTAAGGAATATTTAAGTTCCAGAAAGTACGTGTACGAAGAAAATAAGAAAGCAATATCCTTAATGGACTTAGCTACAATTAATATGAAGGAAGTTGGAAAGAAAGGTAAGCTTAAAGATAAGGAAGAAACAAAGGAAATAAATGCAGCTAGTATTGAAATAGATGTTGATGTAAATGGAAAAAATGAAAAATATTTATTAATGTTTAAAAATGAGACTCATAATCACCCTACAGAAATTGAACCATTTGGTGGGGCGGCAACCTGCTTAGGAGGAGGAATAAGAGATCCACTATCAGGTAGAACTTATGTATATCAAGCAATGAGAATTACTGGTTCTGCTGATCCAAGACAAAAATATGAAGATACTCTTGAAGGAAAATTAGCTCAAAGAAAAATTACTCAAACAGCAATGGAAGGTTATAGTTCTTATGGAAATCAAGTTGGATCAGCTTCAGGTTATATAAAGGAATTTTATGATGAAGGATTTGCTGCTAAACGTATGGAATTGGGAGCTTTAGTTTCTGCAGCCCCAAAGAATTGGGTTATACGAGGAGAGGCAGAAGCTACAGATTTAATATTACTTGTTGGTGGTAGAACTGGAAGAGATGGACTTGGTGCTGCTGTTGGTTCTTCAAAGGTTCAAACAGAAAAAGCCCTTGAAAAATTAGGTGCAGATGTTCAAAAGGGGAACCCATTAATTGAAAGAAAAATAATAAGACTTTTTAGAAATCCAAGAGCAACAAGACTAATTAAAAAATGCAATGATTTTGGTGCAGGTGGGGTAGCTGTTGCAGTTGGAGAACTTGCCGATGGATTATATATAGATTTAGATAAAGTACCTTTAAAATATGAAGGACTTGATGGGTATGAAATTGCCCTTTCTGAATCACAAGAAAGAATGGCAGTGGTTATAGACAAGGAAAATTTAGAGGAATTTAAGAGACTTGCAGAGGAAGAGGATTTGGAAGCTGCTGTTATTGCAGAAGTTACAGATAATAATAGGCTTCAAATGGTATGGAGAGGTAAAAGAATAATTGATATAGATAGAGACTTTTTAAATAGCAGTGGGGTTAGAAAGAAAACTAAAGTTAATATAACTATGCCGGATGAAGAAATATATTTAAAAAATAATCCTAGTCATGTAAAAAATAAAGGTATAAAAGAAGCCTTTATTGATAATATGAAAGATTTAAATATCGCATCACAAAAAGGTTTGGTAGAAAGATTTGATAATACTATAAATTCAGGAACAGTATTAATGCAATTGGGCGGTAAAAACATGGTAACACCACAGGAAGGAATGGTAGCAAAGATTCCAGTAGCTAATGGCGAAACTAGGACATGCTCTATTATGACCTTTGGATATGATCCTAAATTAGCAAAATGGAGTACATTCCATGCTGGATATTATGCTGTCATTGAATCAGTAGCAAAAGTAGTTGCCTTAGGTGGAGATTACAGAAAAATCAGGCTATCATTCCAAGAATACTTTGAAAGCTTAGGAAAAGATCCTACAAAATGGGGCAAGCCTTTTGCAAGTCTATTAGGAGCATTTACTGTCCAAAAGAATTTAGATATACCATGTATAGGTGGTAAAGACAGTATGAGTGGAACTTTTGGAGATATCAGTGTTCCACCATCATTATTTAGTTTTGCAGTAACATATGACAAGGTAGATAATATTATTTCAAAAGAATTTAAAAAATCTAATTCTAATATTGTATTAGTTAATTTAAAAGTAGATGAAAATGGGCTAATAAATTTCAATCAATTAAAAGAAAATTATTCAAAAATTAAAGAATTGGCAAATAAAAAAGAAATACTATCAAGTTCTACAATAGGCTTTGGTGGTATTGCAAGAGCAGTTGCTGAAATGGCATTGGGAAATGAAATAGGCTGTGTAATAAATAATGAAATAGTAGATGATTTGTACAAGCCTCTTTATGGATCTATATTGTTAGAAATTGATGGATATAAAGATCTTGAAAAATTATTAGAGGGTCTAGACTATAGCCTAATTGCTAGAACAATAGCTGATAAATATATAAAAATAAAGGATGTAGTTATAAATCTTAAAGAATTATTAAATGAATGGCAAAAACCTTTAAATGAAACCTTTCCAATTGATAATAAGCAAATAGAAATAAATGAAATTACACCATATATAAAGGGTTCTATTGCTAAAATTTCTAACTCAATTGCAGTACCAAGAGTTTTAATACCAATATTCACTGGAAGCCATGGAGAATATGATATGGCTAAGGCCTTTATGGATGCTGGTGCAAAAGTAGAAACTTTTGTATTCAAATCACTTAACAAAAAGGTTATAGAAGAGTCCTATAAAATTTTAGCAGAAAAAATAAAAGCTTCTCAAATTTTAGGATTACCTAATGGTCAAGTATATGGTTCAGAACCTGAGGCTTCAGGAAAACTATTAAAGCTTATATTTAATAATTCCTATGTAAAGGAAGCATTAGATGATCTTATTGAAAATAGCGACGGACTAGTGTTAGGTATTGGAGATGGAGCAATAGGTTTAGTTAAATTAGGTCTAATTGAGAATGGAAGAATATCAGAAACAAATACTAAGGCACCTTACATTACAAGCAATTCAGCTGGAAGATTTATTTCAACCATGGTAGATGTAAAAGTTGTGTCTAACTTATCTCCTTGGATGAGTGAGATGGAAGTTGGAGAAATATATACTGTACCTATAGCTACAAAAGAAGGAAGAATTATACTTGGAAATAATCCCGATAAATTATTAGATAAGGGTCAAATAGCAACACAAATTATTTCAAAAAATGTAACAGGAGCTGATAGATCAGTTGAAGCATTGACAAGTATCGATGGAAGAATTCTTGGAACAATATCTTCTATTGATAGAATAGGAAAAGATATTTATAAGAATATAGAACTAAAAGGACAACACAAAATATTCCTTTCTGGAGTTAAATATTACAAATAATGGATAATGGAGGAAGAAAGATGAAGCTAGCTATAGTTATGGGAAGCATTTCTGATAAAGAAATTGCTTATAAGGTTATAGAAATACTAGAGAAATTTGAAGTGAAATATGAAGTGAAAGTAATATCAGCTCATAGATCACCTGAATTGGCTGCGGACTTTGCAAAATGTGCAGAAAAACAGGGTATAGAAGCAATAATAGCAATAGCAGGAAAAGCTGCTCATTTAGCAGGAGTTATAGCAGCTATGACACCATTACCTGTAATTGGGCTTCCTGTTAAATCTTCTACAATGGATGGATTAGATTCTTTATTATCAGTTGTACAGATGCCTAAAGGAGTTCCTGTAGCTACTGTTGCTATTAATGGTGGAGAAAATGCTGGCTTACTAGCAGTCCAAATATTATCAGTAAAATACCCTGAGCTAAGGGAAAAGCTAAAAGACTACAAAAAGAAAATGACAGAAGATGTAATAAAAATGAATAAGGAACTCAATGAGATTTTAAAAAAATAGGAGGTACAGCATTGAGTGGAGTAGTTGGAATATATAGTTCAAATAGAAAGGATGTAGCACAGGTTGTTTATTATGGACTTTATGCATTACAGCATAGAGGACAGATAAGTGCAGGAATAGCAGTAAATAATAATGGTTTTATAGATTATCATAGGGAGGCAGGTCTTGTTAATGAAGTTTTATCCAAGGATAACTTATATAAACTTACTGGCAATATAGCCATAGGACATGTTAGATATGCTTTTAATTCAAGTAATCAGAGCCTTTTAACTACCCTGCCACTAGTAGCTGGTTATAAAAGAGGTGCATTAGCCATAACTCTTGATGGATCAATTGTTAATTCTAATATTTTAAGAGATAAGTTAGAAGAAGAAGGAGTGATTTTTCAATCTGAGTTAGATGCAGAAGTTATTGCAAACTTAGTTGCTAGAAATAGTAGGGATAATATAGAAGAAGCAGTTATAAAATCTCTAGATGAACTTTCAGGTTCTTATGCTCTAATAATGATGACAAATGATAGGTTAATAGCAGCAAGGGATCCTTATGGTATAAAACCATTATGTCTAGGTAAATTAGGAAAAGACTATATTGTATCTTCTGAAAGTTGTGTATTTGATAATATAGGAGCAGAATTTCTTAGAGATATAGATCCAGGTGAAGTAATTGTTATAGACAATGAAGCTTTAAGAACTATATCAAGAAAAAAAGCAAAAGAAAACTTATGTCTTTTTGAACTAGTTTATTTTGCCAGACCTGATAGTCTTCTATATGGTAAAAGTATTTATTCATCAAGAAGGGAAGCAGGAAGACAATTGGCAAGGGAGTCAAGAAATGATGCAGATATTATAATTGGGGGACCTGATTCTGGAACTGTTTTCGCCATAGGCTTTGCTGAAGAAGCAAATATTCCATATGCTGAAGGTTTAATAAAAAATAGATATGTCGGTAGAACTTTTATACAACCTAGCCAGGAATTAAGAGAACAGGGAGTTATGATAAAACTAAATGCCATAAAAGAAAACATTGATGGCAAAAGAATTATTCTTGTAGATGATTCTATAGTTAGAGGGACAACTATGAAAAGAATTGTGCAAATGTTAAAAAAGGCAGGAGCAAAGGAAGTTCATGTAAGAATAGCTTCACCACCAGTAATAAATGCCTGCCATTTAGGAATGGATACTCCTAGTAAAAAAGATCTAATTGCTGCTAATATGAGTTCGGAGGAAATAAGAAAGCTAATAGGAGCCGATTCACTTTATTTTATGTCTCTAGAAGGTCTAGTTAAATCTGTAGGGAAAAATAATGGATTTTGTACAGGCTGTTTCAATAACAGATATGCTATAGATCCACCAGAAGAGGAGGGAAAAAATGTCTATAACTTATAAGGATTCAGGAGTAGATAAGGAAGCTGGATATAAGGAAATAGAACTTATTAAGGATGTAGTTAAAAAGACTCATATACCTGGGGTGTTAAATGATATAGGTAGTTTTGCAGGTTTATTTCAAATTGATATAAAAAAATATAAGGAGCCTGTGTTAGTATCAGGAACAGATGGAGTAGGAACTAAGCTAAAGATTGCTTTTATGCTGGAAAAGCATGATAGCATTGGAGAAGATTGTGTAGCTATGTGTGTTAATGATATTCTCTGCCAAGGAGCCAAACCTCTATTTTTCTTAGATTATATTAGCACTGGTAAATTGATCCCTGAAAAAATGGCCAAAATAGTTGAAGGGATATCTAATGGATGCTTAAAAGCAAGCTGTGCTTTAATTGGTGGAGAAACCGCTGAAATGCCGGGCTTATATGAGAAAGAAGAATATGATTTAGCTGGTTTTTGTGTAGGTATAGTAGATAAAGAAAATATTATAGATGGCTCTACAATAGCAGAGGGGGACATAATAATTGGACTAGCTTCTTCAGGAGTTCATAGCAATGGATATTCATTAATTAGAAAGCTCCTATTAGAAAAGGAGAAATTAGATTTTAATAGATATTATGCTAGCTTGGACTCTAGCTTAGGAGAGGAATTACTAAAACCTACAAGGATTTATTATGACCCTGTATATGGCTTAATTGAAAATTTTAATATTAAAGGTTTATGCCATATTACAGGCGGTGGATTTTATGAGAATATTCCTAGAATGCTGCCTGATGGACTAGAGGCGAATATAAAAACTTGGCTAATCGATACTCCTCCGGTATTTAATTTGATACAAGAATTGGGAAATATTGATATTGATGAGATGTATTCTACCTTTAATATGGGGGTTGGAATGATGTTTGTTATTTCAAAAGAAGATCTGCCAAAAATAAAAAACTATTTACAGGAAAGAGATGAGAAGTTTTATATATTAGGAGATATTAAAAAAGGCAATAAGGGTGTTAAATTATGGCACAAACCAAAATAGGAGTACTAATTTCAGGTGGCGGAACTAATTTGCAGATCTTAATTGATAATATAAAAAAAGGCTATATAAATGGAAGTATAAAATTAATTATTTCCAATAAAGAAGATGCCTTTGGTTTAGAAAGAGCTAAGAAAGCCGATATTGAAGCAATATATATTAACCCAACTCTGTATAAAAATGCAGTAGATTATGATAGAAAGCTAATTGAGGAATTTAAAAAAAGGGATATTGAATTAATAGTATTAGCAGGATATTTAAAAATACTTTCAAGAGAGTTTGTAGTTGAATATAGGGACAGGATAATAAATATACATCCTTCTCTTATCCCTAGTTTTTGTGGAAAAAGCTTTTATGGGAAAAGGGTACATAAGGCTGTACTTGATTATGGCTGCAAAATAACTGGAGCAACTGTTCATTTTGTAGATGAAAATACAGATACTGGACCAGTGATACTACAGGAACCAGTAAAAGTTTATGATGATGATACTGTGGAAAGTCTTCAAAAAAGAGTATTGGAAGCTGAACATAAGATTTTATCAAAAGCTGTAAAGTTGTTTTGTGAGGGAAAGCTAAAAATAGAAGGAAGACATGTAAAAATAATTGAGGAGTGATATTATGAAGCGTGCGTTAATCAGTGTTTATAATAAAAAAAATTTATTTAGCTTTGCAAAAGGCTTAATTGATCTAGGCTGGGAAATAATATCAACTGGGGGAACAGCTAAGGATTTAAAAGCTGAAGGATTAAAGATAATAGAGATAGAGGAGATTACAAAATTTCCAGAAATATTAGATGGTAGAGTAAAAACTTTAAATCCATATATACATGCTGGCTTATTATATAAAAGAGATGAAGAGGAGCATTTAGAAACTATTAAGACCTTAAATATAAATTCAATTGATATGGTAGTCAATAATTTATACCCTTTTGAAGAAACTATAAAAAATCCAAATTCAACTCAAGAGGAGATTATTGAAAATATTGATATTGGTGGTCCATCTATGATTAGGGCAGCAGCTAAAAACTATAAATTTGTTACTGCAATAGTTGATCCTGAAGATTATGAAAAAGTATTAGATGAGCTCAATAAAAAAGGAGATATAAGCTTAAAAACAAGAGAATATTTAGCCTGTAAGGTCTTTAGCTATACAGCATACTATGATGCTTTAATTTCAAGCTATTTTAATAAACTAACTAAAATAAAATTTCCAGAAAAATTAACTTTAGCTTTAAATCGTGCTCAGGAGTTAAGATATGGAGAAAATCCTCATCAAGAGGCAGTCTTATATAAGGAGGTCTTTGATCTCCCAGGCTCTATTAGTTCAGGCAAGCAATTACATGGAAAGCAGCTTTCTTTTAATAATTTCAATGATGCAAATGGAGCCTTGGAAATATTGAAAGAATTTGAAGAAGCTACAGTAGTAGCAGTAAAACATACAAATCCATGTGGCATTGGAAGCGGAAAAAATTTAATTGAGGCTTATAAAAAGGCATATGAATGTGATAAGGTATCTATATTCGGTGGCATCATTGCAGTAAATAGAGAAATAGATGCTGATGTTGCAGAGATGATTAATTCGATATTTATTGAAGTTGTGATGGCCCCTTCCTTTACAGAAGAAGCTTTAAAAATACTAACTCAAAAGAAAAACATAAGATTAATCCAAATAGATGATATTAATAAAAATAATTATAATGCTCTAGACTATAAGAAAATATTAGGAGGATTATTAGTACAAGATAGAAATGAATTACTTTTAAAGGATGAGTATAAAGTAGTAACTAAAAAACAGCCAACTAGGGAAGAAATGGAAGATTTATTATTTGCCTGGAAGGCAGCTAAGAATATTAAATCTAATGGGATAATAATAGCAAAAGATAAGGCTACTGTTGGAATAGGTCTTGGAGAAGTAAATAGAATATGGGCAGCAGAAAAGGCAATAGAAAGAGGGGGATATAAAGTAAAAGGAAGTGTAGCAGCTTCAGATGGTTTCTTTCCTTTTTCAGACTGTGTTAAAGCTTTAGCCGAAGCAGGTGTTACAGCTATAATTCAGCCAGGAGGGTCTATTAGAGATGAAGAATCTATAAAAGAAGCAGATAAATATGGAATAGCAATGGTATATACAGGAATAAGACACTTTAAGCATTAAAAAGAGGATTAATTTTTGGAGGTATAGGATGAAAATTTTAGTTGTTGGAAGTGGTGGAAGAGAACATGCCTTAGCTTGGAAGATTGCTCAGTCTGATAAGGTTAGTAAGATATATTGCGCACCAGGTAATGGTGGAACTAAGGATATAGCAGAAAATATTAATATTAATCCTAATGAAATAGATAAGCTTCTTAAATTTGCTTTGGAAAAAAAAATAGATTTGACTATAGTAGGTCCTGAGGAACCTTTAGTTTTAGGCATAGTTGATGAGTTTAAAAAACATAATTTAAAAATTTTTGGCCCTAATAGGAAATGTGCACAATTAGAAGGAAGTAAAGATTTTTCAAAGAAGTTTATGAAGAAATATAGTATTCCAACAGCCAAGTATAAATCATATACAGATTATGAAAAGGCCATAGGAGATTTAGAAAATTATAAATTTCCTCTAGTAATTAAAGCTGATGGTTTATGTGCAGGTAAAGGGGTTATTATTTGTAACTTTAAGGATGAAGCAGAAGTAGCCTTAAAGGATATATTAGTAAACAAATACTTTGGTAGCGAAGGTAATAAAGTGATAATAGAAGAATTTTTAGATGGGGTTGAAGCTTCCTTATTATGTTTTGTAACAAATGGAAAGATAATACCTTTAGAAAGTGCCAAGGATTATAAAAAAATATATGAAAAAGATTTAGGGCCAAATACTGGTGGAGTTGGATGTTTTTCACCTAATCCATTATTTACAGAGGAACTTAAAGCTTCTATTAGGAAAAATATTTTGAATAAAATAATAGTGGGTTTTAATGAAGAAAGATTAGATTTTAATGGTATCTTGTTTATAGGACTTATGCTAGTAGAAGGAGAAGCTAAAGTTTTAGAATTTAATGTAAGATTTGGCGATCCTGAAACAGAGGTAATAGTTCCTAGACTAAAAAGTGATATAGTAGATATATTTTTAAAGGCTCTTGACGGAAGTTTGAGTGAGGAAGATTTAATATGGGATGATAGAGTTAGTTTAACAGTAGTTTTAAGCTCAGAGGGTTATCCGTCATATTACAAAAAAGGTCATGAAATTATCATTAATGAATTAGGGTCTTCAATAATATTATTTCATAATGGAACAAAACATGAAGGAGAAAAATTACTTACTGATGGAGGAAGGGTTCTTTCTGTAACTAGTTTAGGAGAAACAATAGATAAGGCAAAAAAAGAGGTATATAAAAATATAAAAAAGATAAAATTTCAGGGGGCATACTATAGAACAGATATAGGAGAAATATATAGATAGCTAATTTTAATGTACAATGCAGAATGATCAATATTTATATATAATGAAGGAAATTTTAAGGAAAAGTTTAAGTAATCCTTCTTGTTACATTCTTCATTGTACATTTTATATATTTTATTCAAGTATATTTTTAACCATTGGATTAACTTTTGATCTATCAAATTTACCAGCAATTTTAGGCATAATTTCTTTCATTATTTTGCCCATATCTGCTTTAGTATAGTTATTAGCAGCAATAATATCTCTTATCATTTTTTCAACTTCTTCTTCACTTAATTGAGCCGGTAAATATGGAGTTAATAGGTTAATAGCAAAAGAGCCTTCAGCTATTTTTTCTTCATCATTCAGCTGTTTAGCATATTCAAGAGTTTCTTTTAATTGTTTTATTTGCTTTTCAATTATCTTAATGACAACATCATCAGTAGCTTCTTGTCTTTCATTAACTTCATAAGCTTTAATTTCTGAGTTAACTAATCTTAATACATTTACTGTTTGTTTGTCTCTTGCCTTCATAGCTGCAATTTCGTTTTTCTTTAATTCTTCTTTTAACATGGTTTCACCTCTTTATATATTTGTTACTAGAAAAATTATATACTTTTAGGATTTTTTTTGCAAGGTAACCTAATTTAGTTAAAGCTAATATACTCTCCGACAGTAATAGCCTTAGAATTAGGACTGTGACCTAACTCTGATGTTTTTATTATTGGAATATTGGAACTTATTTTATTCTTAATCAAATCTTCTATTTTAATATTATGATTATTTCTTTCATATTCAGTAAATTCTCCAAGAATTAATCCCTTGATTTTTTCAAATGCATCTAGCTGTTTAAGTTGAGCAATATATGTAGATATTTTATTTATATCACCGCTTAGGGCTTCAAGGAAGAGTATTTTATTTTCAAAATCAGGCATATACTCTGTACCAGCAAGTTTTAATAAACAGCGAATATTACCTCCTATAACTATTCCATCCATTTGCTTTCCATTTACCCAAGAATATTTAAAATCAAATAGATCTTTTCTTCCCTCTAGAAAGGTATTTTTAAAGTTTGTTATTTGAGTGTTAGTATTATCTCTTATTAAATTCCTTATTTGATAGTTATAGCTGGGAATATTACATTTCTTATAAAGGGAATTTAGTATAACTGTTAAATCACTATAGCCGAAGAAAGGCTTATTGTTTTTAGTGATTATATTAAAGTCAATATAATCTAATATTTCATTTGCAAGATCCCCTCCAGATATATCAAAAATAGCCTTAATATTTTTATCTTCATACATTTTTATAAGATCCTTAGCCCTATAAATTGGGGCTTGAGTATTATTATTACTATCTTTAAATAAGCTGTTTGAAATAACTACATTCAGCTTCATTGAAGATAGTATTTTAATTAAATTTAATATATCATCCTTTTTATTTAAATCATATCCATTAGAGCAGGATACTAAACCTATTTTATCTTCTTTGTTAAGTATATTTTTCATTATAACCTCCATAATTTTGATTAATATTTTTGATGTATATAATTTGCTATAAAAGAAATTATATATATTAAATGTATCTTATATATATTTTAATATATCCTTTTAGAATAATTCTATTTTTATATGAATATTTTTAAGAAAGAAGAAGTTTATAATGGAGGATATATGAAATATAGACTTTATGTTAATGGGAAATGTAAAAACACAAGAAAACTGACTGGAAGCATAGGCATTGGAGGAGTAATAATAAGTGACGATGGAAAGGAAATTTCTTTTTCAAAAACTTTAGGTGCAGGAACCTGTTGTGAAGCTCAAATTTATGCTGTCTTTTATGGAATAGAAGAAATATTAAAGTTTAATGATGTAGAAGATATAAATGTCTATTTGTCAAACTTGGCCCTTGTAAATTATCTTAATGGCGAAAATAGTGAGATAAGTAATAATTCTGAAATTTTAGCAAAAAAATTAAAGGAATATATTAATAAATTAAAGGTAAGAATAATATTTGGTTACTTTGATGTCAGAGATTATCTATATGTTTCTTCTCTTGCAGAAGAAGCAATAAAATTGTAAAATAAAATAAATGGAAGAATTTAAATATTTTAAAAGGAGTGTTTATTATGATTAAAAAATTGGGAATTTATAAATGTGAGGTGTGTGGCTCCGTTGTAGAAGCTCTAAGAGAAACTGGCGGCAAGTTAGTATGCTGTGGTAAGGAAATGAAATTATATCAAGAAAATACAGTTGATGCTGCTGTAGAAAAACATGTACCTGTATATGAAGAAAAAGATGGAGTAACATATATCAAAGTTGGTGATGTTGAGCATCCAATGATACCAGAACATTATATTGAATGGATAGAAGTAATAACTAAAGATGGCAAAGTATACAGACAAGAATTAGATTCAAGCAAGAAACCAGAAGCTGAATTCAAAATAAATGGGGAAATTGAAAAAGTTAGAGAATTATGTAATATTCATGGTTTATGGACTACAAAATAATTAATTAAGAAAAAAGGGGCTGTCTTAACAGCCCTTTTAACATGAAATATTCGTATTTCATTGTGTAATTAGCAACTTTTATAGTTCAATTTTGAAATATCTGGAGGAATACAATGAAAAAATATTATAATATAAGTACATTTATTATATTTGGTTTATTTAGTATAATTGTAACTTTTTATTATCCATATTTAAATCAAAGTGTAGGGTTAGATTTAGCTGATGTTAGTAAGGTTGTAACTTTAGGAGCTTTATTTAATATTATTGGACAACCTTTATTAACTAATTTTTATTCTAAGGTAAAAGATAAAAAGAAATTTATTATTAGATATTTAATAACAGTTTTATTAGCAATAATAGGTTTAATGTTTATTAATGTACATACTGCAATATATTTTGCCATGATTTATGGCTTTATTTTAAATTCACTAGCAGGTATATTTGAGATATATATTGAAGAACTTGCTTCCCTTAGTGAATATGAATTTTCAGATATAAGAAAATGGGGTTCTATAGGTTATGCTTGCATTGTTTTTCTAGGAGGCTTAATAATAAGTAGCTTTAATTATAGAGCATTACATTTATCAGCTTTAGCTTTATTAATTTTTTTAATGTTAATAATACTATTTAAGTTTGCAAATAATAATAGTAAAAAGGAAATAAGAAAAAGTAATGAAAAAGTTGAAGTAAAAGATTTGCTTAAAAATAAAAATATATTATTTCTATTTTTAGCAGTTGCTTTAGGAATGGGTAGCTATATGGGCTTAGACTTTGCATATTCTACCTATTTAGTTGACATAATAGGAGATACTGATAAAGCTAATAGTATTTATAGTACATCTATAAGTTTGAGGGTTGTAGTAGAATTCTTTTCTTTTATGATAGTTTCTAAATATGCTGGAAAATTAAATAGTAAAAAATGTTTAATGACTGCATTAACTATTGCTTCCATTAAAGTTTTATTATTTTCAACCGGTTCAGTTATACTTATAGTTTTAGGTGATCAACTTCATGGAGTTTTATATGGAATTTATCTAACATTTTTATTTAAGTATCTTAGAGATATTGTTGAAAGTGATTTAGTAGCTATTTCTTTTTCTATCTTATCAGTATTAAGTACTGGGGGATCTAATTTTATTTATCCTTCCATTTATGCATGGCTTCAAAAAAGCTTTGGTTATTTTAGCATGTATTTAGCTGGCTTTATTTTTATTATTAGTTCAATATTTATCTTTTTTGCTATATTACCAAATCCAACGAGAAAAAATAATTAGAATAATTTTGTAGATTAAATAGTATTTACAGTTAACAAAATTTAGGTTATATTAATGTTCATAAACTATACATTACAATAAGGAGATGCAAATGAGAACAAAATATAAAAACCCAAAAGAACTAGGTACCTGCCTTAAGGATTTAGTTGATAATTATTTAGAAGATTTATTAAGCGAAGAAATTCTAAAAGAAAGAGTAATGAAGATAATTGAAGTAAATGGAGAAAGAGCATATAAGGATGGAAAAATAGTATCTAAAATATATCCATACTTAGGAGATGAAAGAGCAGAAATTATTAATAAAATAATTGAAAATAAAGAGTTAAATTAGAGGACTGTCTTTGACGGTCCTTTAATTTAAATAATAGTTTAAATTGAAAGCTTGAAGTATTGTGGAGGGGATTGTATGATAAATAATCTAATAAAAAAATTTAATAATAATATTCCATATATTAGCGGTTGGAAAAAGATGAAAAGATCAGCAGTGGCTATATTACTGCTTGAGATAGGTAATAAGTTAAATGTAGTTTTTGAAATAAGGGCTAAATCTATGAAAACTCAGCCTGGTGATATTTCCTTTACTGGAGGGGGAATAGAAAAGGCTGAGAAAGCTGAAGATGCTGTGATAAGAGAAATTAAGGAAGAAATAGGCTTAGATAAAGAGGATTTTGATATAATCTGCCCCCTAGACCTTCTTATTACTCATTATAATCAAATAATTCATCCCTATTTAGGCTATATTAAAAATCCAGAAAAAATACAATTAAATCTTGATGAAGTAGAGGAATTATTGATTATTCCCTTAGAAGAATTATTAAAAATTAAGCCGATAAGAGTGAAAAATAAGCTTGAAGTTAACAGAGATAATTTTCCTTATCATTTAATTAATGGGGGAGTTAATTATAATTTTTATCAAGGAGAATTAGAAACTCTTTTTTATGTTTATAAGGATAAAGTGATATGGGGGATGACAGCAAAAATTTTAGAAGATTTTATAAATATTTATAAAAAGTGCGAATAATAGCATATTCGCACTTTTATTAATTGAAATAACAAATTTTATTTATACTAAAAAATTAATATTATTATTTTACTTTAATAACTTATAGTGCTGAAAGTAGAAAATATATAATAAAAGTAATTGAGATAATATACATAGGAATAGAAATTTCTTCTTTCTTTTTAACTATTAGTTTTATTAAAGTGTATGATATAAAACCAAAGGCTATACCATCAATTATACTAAAGGTTAATGGAATTAAAGCAATAGTTAAAAAAGCAGGAATACCTTCAGAAATATCTTCTAAATCAATTTCTTTTATACTTTTAACCATCAAGCTGCCTAAGATTATTAATATTGGAGCTATTGCCTCATCAGGTATTAAGGTTAAAAATGGTATAAATAACATTGATGTTAGAATTAGGAAAGCGGTAACAATCGCGGTAAAACCAGTTTTTCCTCCAGCAGATATCCCAGCAGTTCCTTCTACAGTCGATACTGATGGACTTGTTCCTAAAAGACCGCAGGCAATGGTAGATAATGCAACTGCAACTAAGCTTTTATTTTGCTTTTCTGGTGCATTTAATAATCCTGTCATTTGTCCATGAAGTATCCCTATATTTTCAAATACTAAAATTAAAGTAAATGAAAAGGTTGCTATCCAAAATTGTGAAGTAAAAAAATTAGTAAAATCTAATTTAAAGAAAATTGATGAATATTCCTTGAAATTTGGCAAGGAAAAACCTGATATATTCAGCTCTGTAAGCCCTAACATAATTGATGAAATAGTAGCAACAATTATACTAATTAAAAAGGCTCCTGGAATATTTTTTACGAATAAAATTAGAGTGATAATAAAAATTATAATGAAAAATACAATTCTTGGATTATTGAAGGATTGTATTTTCACAAAAGTTGAAGGATCAGCAGCTATAAGACCACTTTTCTGTAAGCCTAAGAAAGTAATGAAAAAACCAATACCTACAGAAATAGATTCCTTTAAGGATTTTGGTATTGCTTTATCTAAGATTTTAGAAAGCTTTGTAGATGCTATTATTAAAAACAGTACACCTGCAGTAAAAACACTTGTTAAGGCCTGATTAAAATTAAGACCTAAAGTATGAATTATTGTATAAGTAAATAATGCATTTATACCCATCCCAGGCATAATAATAAGTGGAGCATTACTTACAAAAGCTGCAAGTAAACAACCGATAAAAGATGCTAAAATGGTTGCAATAATGAGGGGTTCTTGTTTTACACCTCCATCACTTAAAATACTTGCATTCACTACAATAATATATACTGCAGAGAAAAAAGAAGTTAGACCGGCTATTAATTCTGTTTTTAAACTGGTCTTATGTTTTGTAAAATTAAATAATCTCTCCATCCTTTCATTTAACCTCTTTCTTTTTCCCTCTCCCACCCGCAATATGCATTAGTATTATATCACATTTTTTTAAAAGTAAACAAACCTTTAAAATCTTTTTAGTATTTTTATTATGGAAATATTTTACTTCTGTTATTCAATATTAATTCAATATTACATAGAATATTAAGAGATTAATTTGATGAGGTGTAACTATTGAAAAGAGATAATATAACAATTAGTTTATGTATGATAGTTAAAGATGAGGAAGCTACATTAGAAAGGTGCTTAAACTCTGTAATTGATTTTGTAGATGAAATAATTATAGTAGATACTGGTTCAACTGATAATACAAAGAAAATTGCAAAGAACTTTAAATCAAAAATATTTGATTTTGAATGGATAGATGATTTTGCTGCAGCAAGAAATTTTGCTTTCAAAAAGGCTTCAATGGATTATATATTATGGCTTGATGCTGATGATTATATTGATGATATTAATAGGGAAAAGTTTAAATTATTAAAAGAAAGCTTAAATAAAAATGTAGATTCGGTTACAATGGATTATTCTTTAATTAGGGATGCAGCAGGAAATACCAGCTTTTCTTTAAAAAGAAATAGACTTGTAAAAAGAGAAAGAAATTTTCAATGGATTGGAAGAGTTCATGAGTATCTAGAAGTGTTCGGAAATATTATAGACAGTGATATAACAATTATGCATGACAAGCTTAAGGCTGCTACTGATAGAAATTTAAAAATATTTTTAAAGATGGCAGAAGATAAACTTCCTTTTAGCCCAAGAGACAGGTATTATTTTTCAAATGAACTTTATTACAATGGCCGTTATGAGGAGGCTATTAGAAATTATGAATTATTTTTATCAGAAAATAAGGGATGGATTGAAGATAATAAGGCTGCCTATAACAATTTAATAAGATGTTATAGAATACAAGGAAATGATGAAATGGCAATAAACACTATATTAAGATACTTAAAGGAATATAAACCTACAGGAGAAATATGTTGTAGTCTGGCAGATATTTTTAGCAGTCAGAATAAAATAGAAGAAGCAATTTTTTGGTATGAGGCTGCTTTAAAATGTGAGCCAGGAGAGCGTCATTTAGGTTTTAATAATAAGGCATACTATACTTGGGTGCCAGCCTTAAGTTTAGTTGTTTGTTACTCAAAGCTTCAGAATTACGAAAAAGCTTATTATTATAATGAATTAGCCGGATTACAAGGCGGAGACATGAATAAAATTAACTATAATAGAAGATATTTTCAACATAAATTTTTAGAGTTAAAGAAAGAACTTCCAAAGTTAAAGTTAGATTTAAGATTTGATATATAATAATGAGTAAAATTAAATAAAAAGTAGTAAAATAATTAGTAAAAAACGAGTAAAAAATCAAGAAAAAATATTGAAAATGTTTTCTCTTTCTGTTAAAATTATCATATAAAATGGAAAGGGGACTTTATTATGAGAGAAAATATTTTAAAGGGTTTTAAAAAATTTTTTGGCTATTCTGAAAAGGTGAGAACCTTCTTTTCACCTGGAAGAGTAAACTTAATTGGAGAGCATACTGATTATAATGGAGGTAATGTTTTTCCTTGTGCCTTAAGCTTTGGAACTTATGGTGCAGTTGCTCTTAGAGAGGACAAACTTGTAAGAATGTATTCAGAAAATTTTACTGAAATAGGAGTTATAGAATTTAATTTAGATGCTATAAAATATGAAAAAGAACATGATTGGGTTAACTATCCAAAAGGCGTACTAGATGTTCTAATGAAAAACGGTTATAATATAGAAAGAGGTTTTGATGCATATATATACGGAAATATACCAAATGGAGCTGGTTTATCCTCATCTGCATCTTTAGAATTGTTAATTGGAGTAATGATGGATGAACTATTTAAGCTAAATATTGATAGGGTTCAGCTAGTTAAATACGCTCAAGAAGCAGAAAATAAATTTGTTGGTGTTAATTGTGGGATCATGGATCAGTTTGCGATTGGAATGGGTAAAAAAGCTCATGCAATTCTGTTAGATTGTAATAATCTAAATTATTCTTATGTCCCTTTAGAATTAAAGGATTTAATATTAGTAATTGGCAATACGAATAAGAGAAGAGGTTTAGCTGATTCTAAGTATAATGAAAGAAGATCCCAATGCGAAACAGCTCTTTCAGAATTACAAAAAATATTAAATATAAAGTCATTAGGAGAACTAAGTATAGAAGAATTTGAAAGTAATAAACATTTAATAAATGATGAAATTAATAGAAAAAGAGCTAAACATGCCGTATATGAAAATCAAAGAACCTTAAAGGCAAAAGAAGCATTAAATCATGGAGATTTAGTTACTTTTGGGAAGCTTATGAATGAATCTCATATTTCCTTAAGAGATGATTACGAAGTAACTGGAATTGAGTTAGATACTCTAGTAGAACTTGCCTGGAGCCATGAAGGAACTTTAGGTTCAAGAATGACGGGTGCAGGTTTTGGGGGATGTACTATATCTTTAGTTAAAAAAGATAAAGTTGAAGACTTTATAAGTAAAGTTGGACAAGGATACAAAGAAAAAATAGGATACGAAGCCAGCTTCTATATTGCAAATGTGGGAGATGGAACTAGAGAAATTTAGGAGGTAATAGTAATGATTTTAGTTTGTGGCGGTGCAGGATATATAGGAAGTCATGCAGTATATCAATTAATAGAAAAAGGAGAAGAAGTAGTCGTTGTAGATAATCTTGAAACAGGTCACATCGAATCTGTTCATAAGCAAGCTAAGTTTTATAATGTAGACATAAGAAATGAAGAAGAATTAGATAAGGTATTTAAGGAAAATAATATTACAGAAGTAATACATTTTGCAGCTAACTCCTTAGTTGGAGAAAGTATGACGAATCCATTAAAATATTATAATAATAATGTTCATGGAACAGAAGTATTGCTTAAAGTGATGATTAATAATAATGTTAAGAAAATTGTATTTTCTTCAACAGCTGCTACTTATGGCGAAGTTGAAAAGATGCCAATAACTGAAAATGATAGAACAGAGCCTACAAATGCTTACGGTGAAACAAAACTAGCCATGGAAAAAATGATGAAGTGGTGTGATACTGCTTATGGATTAAAATATGTTGCCTTAAGATATTTTAATGTGGCAGGAGCTCATGTAAGCGGAACTATTGGTGAAGCTCACAATCCTGAAACTCATTTAATTCCACTAATACTTCAAGTGCCACTAGGAAAGAGAGAGTTTATTTCTATTTTTGGTGATGATTATGATACAGAAGATGGAACTTGTATAAGAGATTATATTCATGTAACAGACTTAGCAAATGCTCATATTCTTGCTGTAGAATATTTAAGGGCAGGAAACAGCAGCGATATATTTAATTTAGGAAACGGTAATGGTTTCTCTGTAAAAGAAATGATTGAGGCTGCTAGAAGAGTAACAGGTCATGAAATACCAGCTAAAGTTTGTGAAAGAAGGGCAGGAGATCCAGCTAGATTAATTGCTTCAGCAGAAAAAGCTAAGAAAATTTTAAAATGGGAGCCAAAATTTACAAATGTAGAAGATATAATAGCTTCAGCATGGAATTGGCATAAAAACAACCCTAACGGATTTTCTAAGTAGGTGAAATTATGGGAATTTATAGAGAGATAGAGAGACTGCTAATATATGGATTGAAAAAGGGACTAATTACTGAAGATGATAAGATTTTTGCAAGAAATAGTCTATTAGATATTTTAAATTTAGATAACTATGAAGAGTTAAGGGAAGAAGAGTTAAAGCTTCTAGAAAAGGAAGAACTTGAAACACCTACTGAAATCTTAAATAATATTTTAAATTACGCTTATGAAAACAAGGTTTTAGAATCTAACACACCTGTATATAGGGATTTATTAGATACAAAAATAATGGCTGCTTTAATGCCAAGACCTTCTGAAGTTATTAGAAAGTTTAATGAAAAATATAATCTTTCAAAAAAAGAAGCTACAGATTATTTTTATAAATTAAGCAAAGCCTGTGATTATATTAGAACTGACAGAATAGCTCAAAACATGGTTTGGAAAAGTAAAACCCAATATGGAGATATAGATATAACAATAAATTTATCAAAGCCTGAAAAGGATCCTAAGGCAATAGCGGCAGCTAAAAATCTGCCTCAAGGAAATTATCCAAAATGTTTATTATGTAAAGAAAATGTAGGATATAAGGGAAGGTTAAATCATCCTGCAAGGCAAAATTTAAGAATAATTCCTCTGATTTTAAGTGATGAAAGATGGTATTTACAATATTCTCCTTATTCCTACTATAATGAGCATTGCATAGTATTTTCAGATAAACATGAACCAATGAAAATTACAAAGAAGACCTTTGATAGACTGTTAGAGTTTGTAGAAAAATTCCCACATTATTTTATAGGCTCTAATGCAGATTTGCCTATAGTAGGGGGTTCAATTTTAACTCATGACCACTATCAAGGTGGAGCCTATGAATTTCCAATGAACAAGGCAGAGGATATTTGTAAATTTAATTTTAACGATATAAGTCTGTCTATTGTTAAATGGCCTTTAACTGTGTTAAGATTAAAAGGAAAAGACAGACAAAAAATAAGTGAATTGGCAAATAAACTTTTAGAACATTGGAGAAACTATACTGATGAGGAAGCAGGAGTTTATGCTGAAACTAATAATGAGAAGCATAATACAATAACTCCTATAGCAAGAAGAGAGAAGGACTTATTTGTATTAGATTTGGTATTAAGAAACAATAGAACTAGTGAAGAACATCCAGATGGAATTTTTCATCCTCACAAGGAACTTCATCATATAAAGAAGGAAAATATAGGACTAATTGAAGTTCTAGGATTAGCTGTTCTTCCTGCAAGATTAAAAGATGAAATGGAAATGCTAAAGCCATATCTGCTTGGAGAAAAGGTTAATATATACGAAGACGAGGTTATGAAAATTCATGGAGATTGGTGCCATGAAATACAGAAAAAACACACAAATATTAATAAAGACAATGTAGATGAAATAATAAGAGATGAAATAGGGGAAGTCTTTACTAAAGTTCTAGAACATTGTGGTGTTTTAAAGATTAGTGATACTAAGGCTATTGAGAGATATATAGATAGTCTTAAATTAATAATTAACAACTAGGGGGCTGTCGATGACAGCCCTTTAATCTAAATTTTAACCTGAATCTGACTCTATGTTGGAGGTGATAAAATATGGCAACAATAAAGGATATAGCTGCAAAGGCTAAGGTTTCAATCTCTACTGTTTCTAGAATATTAAATTTTGATTCTACTTTAAATGTTTCAGAAGATACAAGAATTAGAGTGTTAAAAATTGCAGAAGAAATGAATTATGTAACTTTAAAGGAGAGAAAGAATAAAAGTCAAAATTATACAATTGGTATAATTACTTCTTATACGGAAAGAAAAGAATTAAGCGATCCATATTTTCTGTCTATAAGAATGGCAATAGAAAAACATTGTTTGAAAAATAATGTAGAGTTTAAAACTCTATTTTTAAATAAAGTAATAACAAATAATGTTAAAGAATATAAAGATATAGATGGAATTATGGCTATAGGAATATTTCAGGAAGAAGAAATTAATGTATTAAAAAAGATTTCTCAAAATATTATTTTTATAGATTCATCTCCTGAAGAATGGGAATTTGATTCAATAGTAGTAGATTTAAAATATGGTTCAATAAAGGCCTTGGAATATTTATATGGTTTGGGTCATAGAAAGATTGGATATATAGGAGCAAAGGTTGTTCCTCATAGTAATGAAAATGGAGAGGAATTAATAAACTATAGGGAATTAGCTTATAGAAATTTTATGTTTAAGATAAATAATTTAAAAGAAGAGTGGATTTTTAAAGGATACTTTAATCCAGAGGATGGTTATAAGCTAATGAAAAAGGCTCTAAAATTAAAAAATAGGCCAACTGCCTTTTTCATTGCTAGCGATCCAATGGCTATTGGTGCATATAAGGCTATTTATGAGGAAGGTTTTAAAATTCCTGAAGATATTAGTATAGTTGGTTTTGATGACATTGCCACAACCCAGTATTTAACTCCTGCTTTAACTACAGTGAAAGTATATACAGAATTCATGGGGGAAACTGCTTTAAATACTATTATGGAAAGAATAAAGGGAGAAAGAACTTTAAGTAAGAAGATAGTTCTTCCTGTAAAATTAGTAGAAAGAGACAGCTGCAAAAAAATAAAATAAACTTTTTAATGGAGATGAGATTTATATGGTATATAGGCTTGGTATAGATGCAGGATCAACTACAGTAAAACTTGTAATATTAAATGAAGAGGACAAGGTTATATACAAAAGTTATAGAAGGCATCTAACTAAAGTTAGAGAAACTATTTTAGAAGAATTAGAAAATGTTAAGGATATTATTAAGGATAAGGAAATTAAAGTTGCAATAACAGGTTCTTCAGGTTATGGAGTTGCAAATGATTCAAATATAGCCTTTGTACAAGAAGTTTTTGCAACAACTATTGCTGTTAAGAAGAAGTTTAAGGAAATAGATGTAGTTATAGAACTAGGGGGAGAAGATGCCAAGATAATATTTTTAACCAATGGATTAGAAGAAAGAATGAATTCCAGCTGTGCAGGGGGTACAGGTGCATTTATAGATCAAATGGCTAATCTTATGGGAATTACAGTAGAAGAATTAGATAAGCTAAGTGAAAATTATAAATGCATTTATCCTATTGCCTCAAGATGCGGAGTTTTTGCAAAAACAGATATTCAGCCATTGTTAAATCAAGGAGCAAGAAAAGAAGATATTGCAGCTAGTGTTTATGATGCCATTGTTAATCAAACAATAGGGGGGCTGGCTCAAGGAAGAGAAATTAAAGGAAAAATATTATTCTTAGGAGGTCCTTTAACCTTTTCTAAAGGCTTAAGGGATAGATTTATTTTAAATTTAAATTTATCAAATGAAAATGCAATACTGCCAGAAGATGCAGAAGTTTTCGTTGCAATTGGAGCAGCTTATTATTGTGGAAATGAAAAGAAAGTATATAGCTATGACAGTTTAAGGGAGACTTTATTAAATAAAGAAGTAAAAATAAAAAATAATATAAATTTAGTTCAGCCTCTATTTAAAGATGAAGAAGAATATAGGGAATTCCTAGAAAGACATGGTAAGGCAAGGGTTAATGAACTAGATATAAATGAATTTAGAGGGGATGTATATTTAGGAATAGATGCAGGAAGCACTACAACAAAGCTATTGCTAATTGATGATGATGCTAATATTGTTTATAAATATTATGCTCATAATAAAGGAAATCCTGTAGATGTTGTAAGAGAGCAGTTAAGCTATATATATGAAAACTATGGAGCCAAAATTAAGATAAGGGGAAGTTCTGTAACAGGTTATGGTGAAGAACTTATTAAGCAAGGCTTTAATCTTGACTTTGGAATTGTAGAAACTCTAGCCCATTACATAGCAGCCAGCAAATTTAATAAGGATGTGGATTATATTTTAGATATTGGTGGTCAAGACATAAAATGCTTTGAAATAGAAAAAGGGGCAATAAAAAGCATAGTTTTAAATGAAGCTTGTTCATCTGGCTGCGGTTCCTTTATTGAATCCTTTGCTCATTCCCTTGGATATGACGTAGAAAGCTTCTCAAATCTTGGCTTATTTTCAAAACATCCTGCTGATTTAGGTTCTAGATGTACTGTTTTTATGAATTCTTCAGTTAAACAAGCCCAAAAGGATGGAGCAACTATTGAAGATATATCAGCGGGGCTTTCCATTAGTGTAGTTAAAAACGCTCTATACAAGGTAATTAGAAAGAAAAACTTAGGTAATAATATCCTGGTTCAAGGTGGGACTTTATGCAATAATGCAATTTTAAGAAGTCTAGAACTGGAACTTGGACAAAAGGTTATAAGAACTAATATTTCAGGTCTTATGGGAGCTTATGGTGCTGCCTTATACGCAAAAGAGAAAAAATTGGACAAGTCCTCTATAATAACTAATGAGGAATTAAGAAACTTTGTGCATAGCTCAAAGGCTGCAAAATGCGGCTTATGTACAAATCACTGCAACTTAACAATAAATACTTTCACAGGCAAAAGAAGATATATATCAGGAAATAATTGTTCTAGGCCCTTAGGAAAGGAAAAGTTAAATGAGCTTCCTAATTTATATGATTATAAATTTAATAAATTATTAAGCTATTCAAACAATGATGGAAGGAAGGGGACTATAGGAATTCCTATGGTTTTAAATATGTATGAAAACCTGCCTTTCTTTGTTAGATTATTTAATGAATTAGGAATAAAGGTAATATTATCTGATCTTTCTTCAAAGAAATTATATTTATCAGGCCAGCATACTATACCTTCTGATACAGCCTGCTACCCAGCTAAATTAACTCATGGGCATATTGAAAGCTTAATGAATAAGGATGTTAAAAATATTTTTTATCCAGCAATGTCTTATAATTTTGATGAGGGTATATCTGATGATAATTATAATTGTCCAGTTGTAGCATATTATCCTGAAGTTATTAAAAATAATGTAAGCAGGATAAAGTCTTATAATTTTATAAGTCCTTATTTAGATTTAAATTCTAAAAAGAGTACAGTAGAAAATTTATATAAATCCTTAAAGGATAACTTTGAATGGATTAAAAAGAGAGATATTTCTAAGGCCTATGATATGGCTATTGAAGAGTATAAAAAATATAAACAAGATATATTAAAAAAGGGAAGAGAAGCAGTAGAATATGCAAAAGCAAAGGGCTTACTCACAGTAATTTTAGCCGGCAGGCCTTATCATATAGATAAGGAAATAAATCATGGCATTTATAAGTTATTTAGTTCATTAGACATTGTGGTTTTAACAGAGGATTCTATTCCTATAGATAAGGAAAACTTAAAGGTACAAATTCTAAATCAATGGACTTATCAAGCAAGGCTTTTTAACGCAGCAAATTATGTAGTAAATCATGATAATACGGAATTAGTTCAATTAGTTTCCTTTGGTTGTGGAACAGATGCAATAATAGCAGATGAATTAAAAGGAATATTACAGAAAAATGGAAGACTATATACCCAGATAAAGATTGACGAAACAAGCAACTTAGGAGCATCTAAAATTAGAATTAGAAGTATGGTTGAAGCAATTAGAAATAGGTGATAGATATGAATAGTGAATTTAAAATAATGCCAAAAGAAATTGAAACTAATGATTATATTAGATTTACTAAGGAAATGAAGAAGAATTATAAGATCTTGGCACCTAATATGCTGCCAATGCATTTTAAATTATTGGGTAAGGTTTTAAAGGATGATGGCTTCGATATAGAGTTTTTAGAGGATGATGTAAGGAATATAATTGAAGAAGGATTAAAATATTCAAATAATGATATATGCTATCCAGCAATGATAGTTATAGGGCAGTTTATAAGTGCCTTAAAAAGTGGGAGATATGATATAAGTAAGACTGCAGTCTTAATGACCCAAACTGGGGGAGGCTGCAGGGCATCTAATTATATCCATTTAATTAGAAAGGCTTTAGAAAATAGCGGCTTTAAGGAGGTACCTGCTATAGGATTAAGTGCTTCGAAAATAGAAGATCATCCGGGTATTAATTTTTCACCAGAGCTTATTATTAAAATGTTTCATGCAATTATTTATGGTGATTTATTAATGTGCCTTTATAATCAGGTAAAGCCCTATGAAATTAGAGAAAATGATGCTGACAGAGTTTTGGAAGATACAGTAGAGTATTTGAAAAATACTTTTAATACTAAAGCTTATTTAAAAGTGGACAAGATTTCAAAGGAAGTAATAAATAGATTTAATAGTGTAAAAATAAAGAAGACTGATAAAATTAAAGTTGGAATAGTTGGCGAAATTTATATGAAGTATTCTAGAATGGGTAATAATAATCTAGAAGAATTTCT
Organism: Clostridium isatidis; assembly: GCF_002285495.1. Lineage (NCBI taxonomy): Bacteria > Bacillati > Bacillota > Clostridia > Eubacteriales > Clostridiaceae > Clostridium > Clostridium isatidis. The sequence goes on from NZ_CP016786.1 coordinate 935,548, forward strand.
AATAAAAGAAGGTGCAGAAGTAGTTCAATCAGGTCTAATGGATTTTATCAATTACTGTATTATTGATAATATTATGGACTACAAATTATATAAAAAGAATTTTAAAAGGGCCGAATTAGCAAAAATGCTTTATAAGATAGTATTAAAAATTCAAAGAAAAGTAAATGCTAATATTGAAAAATATTCAACTTTTAGGGCGCCAACAGATTTTGAAGAATTAAGAAAATTAACTGAGGGTTATATTAGTCAGGGAGTAAAGATGGGTGAAGGCTGGCTCTTAGTTGCAAATATGCTGGAGCTGATAAATATAGGAGCTAAAAACATAGTATGTGCCCAGCCTTTTGGATGCCTGCCTAACCATATTTGCGGAAGAGGTGCCATAAGAAAGATAGTAGACAAAAACCCAGATGCTAATATTGTTGTTATTGACTATGATCCTTCCCAATCGGTAATAAATCAAGAAAATAGAATAAAGCTTATGCTTTCAAATGCGAAATTAAATTCCTACTTATAAAAGATTGGGAAGCAATCTTTTAGTTTGCAGTAACTGTGAACTAATAAAAAGTGTGAATATAAATTGGAGAAGATAAACAGGATAAGTTAAATAAGCATATAGTGAGCCTAGTACTTCTTTACGCAATTATTCGCTTATTGAACTTATCTTGTTATCTAGCCTTAATATTCGCAATCTTAATAAATTTAACTTTTAAAGTTTTCTTCAGCTTAGTTTTTATAGTTATATGCTATCTAATATTTTAGATTTTAAACTAATTAAATTGGGCAAGTTGGCTGTAGAGTAGGAGCTGGCCCAAACTTTTGGTAAGCACTTATAAAACATATGAAGGCAATAAGTTCAGATATCTAACTATCTGTAAATTCTTATTGCAAGTCAATTTAAGAGTTAGTTCAGATATACGAAAGGATTGATATATATGGAAAAAGTAAGTATGTGTCAAAGTTGTTCTTTACCATTTAATGAGGAACATGCTCATTTTATAGTAAAAGAAGCAGACGGAAGTCAGTCAATTTATTGTACAAATTGCTATAAAGATGGGAAATTCCTTCAGCCAAACTTAACTATGGAAGAAATGATTGAAATGCTTGTACCTATTTTAGGAAGATCCCTTGGGGAAGAAAAGGCTAGGGAAGAATTAAGCAGGGTAATACCAACTCTTGAACGTTGGAGGAAAGAAAATAAAGGTTTAAGAAATCCTTAGAGGAAGTGAAGAATAATGATCAAAGTAAGCTTTAAGGAATTAGGCTCTATAGAAGATAGTAAATTAAAATTTGTTGCAATTGTAACAAGATATAAAGATAAATGGCTTTATGTTAAACATAAGGAAAGAACTACATGGGAAATTCCTGGTGGCCATAGGGAAGAAAATGAAAGCATCAGCTATGCTGCTTCAAGGGAATTATTTGAGGAAGCTGGAGCAATAAAATATAAAATAATTCCAATATGCGAGTATGCTATAGAAAGCGATGAAAATCCTTACTTTACAGAATCCTTTGGAGGATTATTTTATGCTGAAGTAGAGGAATTAAATAATAAGTTTGATTTCGAGATAGGAGAAATTAAATTATTTGAAGATATCCCAGAAAATTTAACTTATCCATTAATTCAGCCCCTTGTACATAAAAAGGTGATAGAATTTTTAAAAGAATAATAATACTTAAGTAACGAAATAGTAGTTTGGAGGTAAGTTAAACCTATGATAAAGGCAGTAATATTTGATTTAGATGGGCTGTTAATTGATAGTGAAGTAATTTCCTATAAAATTTATAAGGAGCTTTTAGAAGAATTTGGACATGATTATAGTTTAGAAGAATATGCTCAAAATTATAGTGGAAAGACGGAAATAGCTAATGTAACTAACCTTATAGATAAATATAAACTTCCATTAAGCCTTGAAAGAGGATTAGAAATTGTAATGGAAAAAGAAAGTAGCTATCTTTCAAAGGGAGTAGATTTAAAAGCTGGAGCTGTAAAATTACTATCCTATTTAAAAGATAAGGGCTTTAAAATTGCTATGGCATCTTCAAGCAAGGAAGACAGGGCTTTAAATATTTTAAGAAAACATAATATTAGCGAATATTTTGATATTTTTGTTTTTGGGAATGAAGTTAAAAGAGGAAAGCCTAATCCAGATATTTTTTTAAAGGCTTGTGAAAAACTTTCCCTAAAGGCTGAAGAAGCTTTAGTTTTAGAAGACAGTGAGGCTGGAATTAAGGCAGCCTATTTTGCAAAAATCCCAGTAATCTGTATTCCAGATATGAAAATGCCAAGTAAGGAGCATTTAAGTATGACAACAAGGCTATTAAATTCATTAGATGAAGTTATTAATTATATAGAAGGATATAATTAGTAAGATAAGCATTATATAAACCACTTTTATATTGTAAATTAAATAATTTTAATTTACAGAATAAAGGTGGTTTTTAAATTGAAGAAATTATTTTAATTTTCTGTATCCTGTTAAATAAAAGTTAATAAAAATATTTTATTTTCTCTGATGATAATTAGAGGCTAATATAGTATACTTTATAGGTAAAAATAAATTAATTTAAGATTTAGATATATCACAGGAGGGAAAATGGGGTTAACTAAGCATTTCTTTGTTATAAATCCTACTGCCGGAAAAGTTGATGTTTCAGTAAAATTAACTGAAAAAATAGATAACTTATTTAAGATGCTAAAGGAAGAATATAGGATATATATAACAAAGGGAAAAGAAGATGCAAAAAATTATTGCAAAGATATATGCAAAAAGGAAGAAGGTAATTTAAGATTTTATGCTGTTGGAGGCGATGGAACCTTAAATGAAGTAGTAAATGGAGTTAAGGGACATGAAAAGGCCAGTGTTGGCGTATTACCTTATGGAACAGGCAATGATTTTATAAAAAACTTTGATAATAAAAATTTTTTTGATTTAAAGGGACAAGTCCTAGCTGAAGCTGAAAAAGTTGATTTATTAAGGGTTAAAGATACAAGCTGCATAAATATCTGTAATATAGGTTTTGATGCAAAGGTAGCAAGCAATGTAAATAAGTTTAAAAAGCTTCCCTTTATAAATGGAGGAACTGCTTATACCTTGGCTTTATTTTATTCCTTAATTCAAAGAATGCATCAGAATTTTGAAATATGTCTTGACGACATGGAAGTAATTAAAGGGAAATTTTTATTATCTACTTTTTCAAATGGACTTTCTTATGGAGGAGGCTATAAGGCTGCACCTTTAGCGCAGATAAATGATGGTCTTATGGATGTCTGTATAGTAAAAAAGGTTTCAAGATTTAATTTGGTGAAATTACTAGGGGTTTATAAAAAAGGAGAACACTTAGATAATGAGGAAATTAGAAAGTACATAATCTATAAAAAGTGTAAAAGGGTAACTATTAAGTCTAATAATAAGTTTTGCATTTCAGTAGATGGTGAAATTTTTGAAGATAATAAATTAGAGCTTTCAATAGAAGAGGAAGCGATTAATTTTTTAGTTCCAAAGGTTGAGGAAGAAATAGAAATTCCTTCGTTATCAGCAAATAATATTTAATAAAGGTGGGAAAAATGAGCAGTTATATAGAATTTAAAAATGTTACTAAAAAATACAAAATGGGTGAAGTAGATATTGATGCCTTAAGGGGAGTTTCCTTTTCTATAGATAAGGGAGAATTTGTTGTAGTGGCAGGAGCAAGTGGGGCTGGTAAAAGTACTATTTTAAATATTCTAGGAGGAATGGATAGTCCAACAAGCGGTGATATAATAGTGGAGGGCAATAATGTTGCAAAATATAATGAAAAGCAGCTGATAACTTACAGAAGATATGATATTGGATTTGTTTTTCAATTTTATAATCTAGTTCAAAATCTTACAGCCCTAGAAAATGTTGAACTAGCAACTCAAATTTCTAAAAATCCTTTAGATCCAGCAGAGACTCTAGAAGCTGTTGGTTTGACAGATAGAAAGTTCAACTTTCCAGCACAATTGTCTGGTGGAGAGCAGCAAAGAGTAGCAATAGCAAGGGCTTTAGCTAAAAATCCGAAGCTTCTTTTATGTGATGAGCCTACTGGAGCATTAGATTATAATACAGGTAAGGCAATTTTAAAGCTTCTCCAAGATACTTGCAGGCAATATAATATGACAGTAGTTATTATTACTCATAATCTTGCTATAACACCTATGGGGGACAAGGTTATTAAAGTTAAAAACGGAATGATTGAAAGCGTAACAATAAATGAAAATCCTCTTCCAGTAGAAAGGATTGAATGGTAATGTTTAAAAATGCTTTTATGAAGGATGTTTTTAAGGATATAGCAAGAACAAAGGGCCGTTTTATATCTATCTTTGCAATTATTGCTTTAGGAGTTGCTTTCTTTTCAGGTATAAAAATTTCTCCTATTGCAATGAAGAAAACTGCTGATAAATACTATGATGATTATAACTTTATGGACATAACCATATATTCAACCTTAGGTTTAACTGATGATGATATTTCTGAAATAAAAAAGCTTGATGGAGTTTTGGAGGTTTTTCCAACTTATTCTTTAGACGCTGTAATAAAGGATGAAGGTTCGGAAAAAGTTTTAAAGGTAATGGGAATTCCTCTTAAGGATGAATATAAGGTAAATCAATATAAAATTATGGAAGGAAGGCTTCCAGAAAAGGAAAATGAATGCCTTGTTGAAGAAGGAAAAATAGACAGTTTAGCTCTAAATATTGGAGATAAAATAACCCTTTCTTCAGGTACATCAGAGGATTTAAAGGAAAAATTAGCTTTGGTTGAATATGAAATTGTTGGTAAGGTAAGAACTCCAAATTATTTATCTTTTGAAAAGGGTTCTTCTTCTATAGGTAATGGTAAAATTTCAAGTTTTATTGTTGTTCCACAGGAAAACTTTAAAATAGAGGCCTATACAGAAGCTTATGTGACAGTTGAGGGAGCAAAGAAACTAAATTCCTATTCAGATAAATACTTTGATTTAGTAGATGATACAAAGATTTCATTAGAAAGCCTTGGAAGTGAAAGGGCAGATATAAGATATGATGAAATAATTGAAGAAGCTACTAAAAAATTAAATGAAGGTAAGACTGAGTTAGAAGAACAGAGGAGAAAAGGACAAGAGGACTTAGACAAAGCCAAAAAAGAAATAGAAGATGGAGAAAAAAAGTTAGAAGAGGGAGAAAAGGAATTAGCTAAAAAAGAACTGGAATATAATCTTACCATGGTTAAGGCAGATAATGAAATTTCCCTTGCTGAATATAAAATAAAAGATGGAAAGGTTGCTTTAGAAACTGCAAAGACTACTTTAGAAAGTCAGGCAGCTGTTGCAGAAAGTACCCTTAAAATAGCCAAGGAAACTCTAGAAAGCTTAAAAGATAATAGGGAAGATATTGATAAAAGAATTAAGGAAGCAGAAGATAGGATAAATAAATTAAATATATCAGAAGAAGAAAAAAAGGCTTTAAAAGCTCAATTAGAGAGTTTATATGGAAATAGAGCAGAAATTGATAAGGGTATTAATTATATAGAAAATCAAATAAAAAGCACAGAGGAGCAGCTTGCAGCTGGAAGGGCAGAAATTGCTAAAAAGGAAGAAGAGCTGGCTAATGGAGAAAGGCAATTAGAAGAAAAGAAAAAAGAACTTGAAGAAGGAAAGAAGGAAGCTCAAAAACAATTTGAAGAAGCTAAAAAAGAACTTGAAAAGGGGAAAAAGGATTTAGAAAAAGGGAAAGAAGAATATGAAAAGGGAAAAGAAACTTTTGAAAAGGAAATATCGGCTGCTGAAGCAAAAATAAAGAAAGCAGAAAATGATATTAAGGCTATTGAAGAACCAAGCTGGTATGTTTTGAATAGGGAAGGTAATTACTCCTATATGGATTATAGAAGTAATGCTGAAAGTATAGATAAATTGGCTAAAGTATTCCCAGTATTCTTTTTCCTAGTGGCTGCTTTGGTATGCTTAACAACCATGACAAGAATGGTAGATGAGCAGAGAGTGAATATAGGAACCTTAAAGGCCTTAGGATATTCAAAGGCTAAAATAGTATCAAAATATCTTATTTACTCTTTCTCAGCAAGCTTTTTAGGAAGTTTAGTTGGCTTAGCTATTGGTTATACCCTTTTCCCTACAGTAGTTATTACCGCCTATGGAATTATGTACACAATACCAGGAGTTGAACTGGACTTTAATATTCCTCTTGCCCTAATAGTAAGCCTAGTAGCTATTTTAGTTACGACTTTATCTTCATTCTTTGCATGTTATAAAGAGCTTATGGAGACTCCTTCAGCTCTAATGAGACCAAAGGCACCAAAAGAAGGTAAGAGAATATTGCTAGAAAGAATAAGTTTTATCTGGAATAGGCTTAGCTTTATAGGCAAGGTTACAGTAAGAAATATATTTAGATATAAAAAGAGATTCTTTATGACTGTCTTTGGTATTGCTGGATGTACAGCCTTAATAGTTACAGGTTTTGGGATAAAGGATTCTATAAAAACAATAATAGATAAACAGTTTGGAGAAATATTTAAATACAATTTATTGGTGAGTATAGATAAGGAAGCTGGAGACTTAGAAAAAGATGAAATCTTATCCTATATAGATGACTTATCAGAAGTTGATAACTCCCTTCTGGTATTAAGTGAAAATGCTAAGGTAAAAACTGATGATGGAGATAAGGATATTACAGTTCTTGTTCCAGAATCTCAGGAAGAATTTAAGGATTTTGTAAGCCTTCAAAATAGAAGCTCAAAGGAAAGCTATTCCTTAAATAATAAGGGAATAATTATATCAGAAAAGGCTGCAAAGGATGCTAAGGTTAAGCTTGGAGATGAAGTAAAAGTAAAAATAAATAATATAGAAGCCTCTCTAAAAGTAGAGGGGATAGCAGAAAATTATACAATGAATTATATTTATATGACTGAAAAATATTATAAAGATAGTTTTGGCTTAAATATACATTATAATTCGATATTGGTTAACACAAAGGAAAATACAAACGAAGAGGAAATCTCAAAAACAATTATGGAAAATTCAATTGTAAAGGGAGTTTCCTTCAACACCAGCATAAAGGAAAACTTTGATAACACAATTAAAAATTTAAATTATGTTGTATTAATTCTTATAGTATCTGCTGGTTCCTTAGCCTTTGTTGTACTTTATAACCTAACAAACTTAAATATTAGCGAAAGAATGAGGGAAATTGCAACAATAAAGGTTTTAGGTTTCTATAATAATGAAGTATCAGCCTATATTTATAGAGAAAATGTATTGCTAACCATAATAGGTATTTTCCTTGGAGAATTTTTAGGTATCCTTCTTCACAGATTTATAATGGTAACAGTTGAAATGGATAATATGATGTTTGGTCGTAATGTTGATTTAATAAGTTTTATAATATCAGCAGTGTTAACAGTAGTCTTTTCAGTATTAGTTAATATTGTCATGTATTATAAACTTAAAAATGTAAAAATGGTTGAATCTTTAAAATCAGTAGACTAGTTTTGGAAGATAAAGACACTCAAAAGAGTGTCTTTATTATTTTGAAATTTATATAATATTGGAATGATGATTTAAGCAGTTATTATTAGATTATTACTTTGGAAGCAGTTTTATAAATAATTTTAATAAAAATTTGTAAAAAATAAAATATTTTCCTCGAAATAATTGTAATTAATGGATAACTTTAATATAATTGGATAAGAATAATAATTAATAAGCCTTATGGCCTTGGATAATAATTGTTGTATTAAAAGTAATAAATAGAAAGTTAAAAAGCTAAGATATATTACTGCTTCCATAGAAAAACAGAATAATAATTGATTTATTAGGAAAAGAAGAGAAAGAAACAATTAGAAAGATAAAAGTATTATGAGAGAGTGTGTAGAAATGAGATTAGAAACTGATAGAACAATGCTTCGTAATTTTGAAGATAAAGATTTGGAAGATTTTTATGAATATTGCAGCCAAAAGGGTATAGGAGAAATGGCTGGATGGAAGCATCATAAAAATATTTTAATATCTAAAAAAGTATTAGAAAGAAATATTAAAAATAATAATATCTTTGCAATAGAATACAAAGAAAATAATAAAGTAATTGGACATGTTACAGTTAATAAGGATTCAGAAAATGGAAGAGCAGATACAAAAGAATTAGGCTTCGTATTAAATCGTAATTATCATAATCAGGGAATTATGACAGAAGTAATTTATAGAGTTTTAGATTATCTATTCTCAAATGGTATAGAATACATATATGCTTGCTGTTTTCAAAATAACAAGGCTTCTAAAAGAGTAATTGAAAAATGCGGTTTTAGCTTTGAACAAGAAAGTTCATTCTATTCAATTTTTCTTAATAAGAGCTTTAAATCCTATGAATATCTATATTGTAAAAATAATTGGTTATTAAAGAAGAAAGAAATAGAAACTATTAAATAAAGGAGACATAATATGAAGATAAATAATAAGAAGACAAACTAATAGCAATTCTAATAGCAGTAATTTAATTAATAACTGTGCACTTTTAACTTTAATTTGAAAAGGCAAAGCACTTTTCTTAAAGGGGGGAGAATTAGTGTATAAAAAAGGTGTAATAAATTTAGTTCCAATTTTTCATGTTATTATTCCAGTTATATTAGGATTACTAATTGCTTTTATAGATAAAAAATTCATTTTAAATAAAAAAATAAAACCTATTGGAGTTTGTTTTGCTGTAAGTATTATTTATCATTTAGTTCTAGCAATAAATACATCTAGTAAGAGTGAGATTTACCTTATTGGAGTTTTATTTGTTTGGAATTCAACTTTAATTATTATTGGATATAAGTTATTTATCTATTTCTTTAAAAATTCCCTTATATCGAGTATTTTATCTCTTTTTGAAGAATTTTTTGGAGGCAAAAAATGAATATAAATATTAGACCTGTAAAGATTGAAGATTATATTTTACATAAGTAAAATAAGAAAAATGGAAGGAGTTAAGAGGAAAGCTGCTATTAAGGAAGGTATTTTATCTGATGTGCTAATTATGGGCAGGACCATCAATTAGTTTAATGCTTTATAAAAGAGCCTATAAGAAATAGCCTATATATTTCACAATATAATTTTCTAAGAATAGAATAAATAGAAGAATAATTCTTAGGAGATTTTGATGGAATATAATAGAATATACAAGGAAATAGGTTTTAAAACCGAAATAGAAAGATTAAAAAGACAGGCTTTTTTAGGACATAAAAAAGAAATTAGAATGCTAAAAATGCTAGGACTTAAGGATAATAGCAACATTTTAGAAGTGGGCTGTGGTCCAGGATTTTATACTAAAATTCTTTTAAGGGCTTTTCCAAATTCAGAAATTACTGCCTCAGATAAGGATGAAAACTTCTTAAAATATGCAGTTGAAAAATTTGACGATAACTATATAGAAAGATTAGCCTTTGTAAATGATGATATTACAAATTCATCCTTACCAGATGAATATTTTGATTTTGTAATAGCAAGATTTGTATTTCAGCACTTAGATAAACCAGTAGAGGCCCTAAAGGAAATCCATAGGTTGCTTAAACCAGGGGGAAAAGTATTAATAATAGATGTGGATAGTGATCTATGGGGAACAACTTTCCCTAAAAATAAAATTATAGAGAATATAAATAGAAATTTAGGAGAACTGCAAAGTAGTTTAAATGGTAATAGAAAAATAGGAAGTGCATTAATTACATTGTTAAAAGGTATAGGTTATAAAAAACTTGATATAGAAGCTGTAGTAAACCATAGTGACATTCTTGGAAAAGAAAACTTTAGAATTAAAATCAATGAAGATATGGTAAAAGATAATAGAGTTTCTTTGTTATTCAAGGAATATAATAATTTTTTTGATTTAGACTATTCCTCAATAATGATATTAAAGCTTTTAATTGTCGGAGAAAAGTAAATATGGCAAGTCTGCCAATAAATACTCCTTAAGATTAAAATCTTTATGTAGTATAATGTATCTGATATGCTGGATTTAGTCTTAGGGGGGATAGGTTTGAATAAGGTTAACCCGTTAGAAGGAATAGAGAAGGGTACCATTGGTAACTACATTACAAGGTTTGAAGATAATCAATTATATTCTACTTTTTATTTAAAAGAAGATTCCCACAGTATTGAATATATATTAAGGAAATCTACTTTAGAAATGAAGGCAATGAAGTTGAAATTAAGCGGACAACCTTTTGTTTCTTTACTTTTTAAATTTGCAGGAGATAGTAAATATATTTACGGAAGGCTTTATAATACCTTAGATATAAAGGATAAAGAACATTTGGAAGTTTTATTATTTCAAAGGGAAATACCAATTTCCTTTGTAGATATAAATAATAATATTATTAAAACCGTAATGGTAGAAAATGATTTTAAGGATTATTTAAAAAAGGTATTTATAACAAAAAATATAGAAACAATTCAAATATCTAAAGATTATAATGAAGAATATAATTTAGGAAATCTTTGGAGGGAAATTCTCTAGAAGTGGCAATAGCCGCTTCTTTTTGTTATAATAAAAAGAACTGAAAAATTAGGGTGATAATAATGATAAAAGAAATTCTAATAGAAAAATTTAAAAAATCTACTAGTGGTAAGAATGAAAAGGTTGGAAAAAATGTTTTAGATAATGATTTAATCTCTGATTTTAAGGTCTCTCATAATAAAGAGATAATTAATATAGAAGCAAATGTATTATCAGAGAACTTTTTTAGCGAATATAATTCAAAGTTAAGTATAGATATTGAAACAAAGGATCTAATATCAAGCTATTGCAGCTGTGAGGATTACGAAAAAAATGAACTAAAAAAAGAAAACTATTGCTGCGGTCATTTATATGGGAGTTTTTATAAATTTTTAGATTATATAGATGAAAATGAAGAAATAAAAAACTTACTTGATAAAAAGTCCCATAATAATGAAAGTATATTTAAAAGCAATGGAGAAAGCAGCGGAATTCTAAGTATATTGCTAGGGGATAACAATAAAGAGGAGATAAAGCTAGAAGTTTATTTAAATAGATTAGGAATTAGAAATAACTTAACAGCCCAATTTAAAATAGGATTAAAGGGGCTTTCTAGTAATAAATTATATGTTGTTAAGGACATTAATCAGCTTCTTGTGGCTTATTATAATAAATTTCCAATAAATTATGGCAAGGATTTTAGCTTTAATATTAGAAATCAAAAGATTAATATAAATGAGCGCAGGATTTTTGATTTTCTACAAAAGGTAAAAGAGTTAGAGGGAGCAGCTTCCTCCTTTACTAGAAGGCAGGATAAATACATAGATGGAAAGTACCTTAGAATACCAGATTTTTTAATTAAAGAATTCCTATCAATTCTTTCAAATAATAGGGTTTATTTAGATGAAGGTTTCTTTTACAGACCTGTTGAAACTGAGATAATCTTTGATAAGCCAAATTTAAAAATACATTTAAAGGCTTTAAGGAATGAATATATTTTAGGGATAGAAGATGGTATTCCAGAAAAGCTAAATAAAGAGAGCTCTGTTTTTCTCTATGGCAGCAGCATTTATATACCAGAGGCAAAATACTGCTATGAAATTGCTCCTTATTTAGAGCTTTTTAAGGATAAAAGCCACATTTCCTTGAGTGTTAAGGAAGAAAACACAATTTTAAGTAAGCTTCTTCCTAAGCTTTACACCTTATCAGATTATGTAGAGATAAATAAAAGAATCAAGGATAAAATAGTTAAGGAAGAGCCAGAATTTAATTTTTATTTTGATAAGATTGGTAAAGATGTTGTACTAACTTTAAAAGTAAAGTATGGTAAATATGAATTTAACATTTTTGGTGATTATAAAGAGAAAATCATTTATAGAGATTTAAAAAAGGAAGAAAAGATTTTAAATCTTTTAAAATCCCTTGGTTTTGATTCTTCAAATGAAAGATTTTATTTACTTTTAGGTGATGATTACCTATTTAACTTTTTCAAAAGTGATGTAGCAAAATTACAGGAAGTAGGAAATGTTTATTATTCAGAAAATTTTAAGATAATAAAGAAGATTTCAAGTAAAAATATCTATGGTGAAGTTAAGCCAAGTAAGTATGATTATTTTGAGTTTAAGTTTAAGGTAGATGATATTTCTCCAGAAGAAATGAAAAATATTATATTAGCTATACGGGATAATAAGAAATATTATAAATTAGAAAATGGAGAGTTTTTAGATTTAGAAGAAATAGAATTTAAGAACTTTGCTAAGCTTTTAGATATATTATCTTTTGATAATCAAATTATAGGAGACAGCATTAGGTTTAATAAAAATAAATCCCTTTTTATAGATGATTATATTAAGGAAAATAAATTAAGGTACATCAAGGGAAAAAGTGAGCTAAGTAAAATTCAAAAGAAGCTAAAAGATATTCCTAAGTTAACTTTTAATATACCCAAAAATTTAAATGCAGAGCTTAGAGGCTATCAAAAGGAAGGTTATAATTATTTAAAGGCTATTGATTATTTAGGCTTTGGTGCTATTCTAGGAGATGAAATGGGTCTTGGTAAAACAATACAGGCTATAAGCTTTATCTTATCTTCCCTTCCATCAAAAACCTTAGTGGTTGCCCCAACTTCCTTAATATATAACTGGAGCAATGAATTTGATAGGTTTGCCCCAGATCTTAAATATCTAGTAGTAAATGGGCCAAGGGAAGAAAGGCAGAAAGCTTTAGAAAAGTTAAAAGACCTTGATGTTATAATAACAACCTATAACTTAATTAAAAGGGATTTGGAGTTATATGAAAAGATAGATTTTGACTACTTTTTTATAGATGAGGCTCAAAATATAAAAAATGCTTCCTCTCAAAATGCAGAAGCAGTAAAATCTATAAAGGCAAGGACAAAATTTGCCCTAACAGGAACTCCTGTTGAAAATTCTTTAATGGAGCTTTGGTCAATTTTTGATTTTATAATGCCAGGATACCTTTTTGATGAGAAAAAGTTTAGTGTTAGATATCATAAAAGGTTAAATGAATCTGATGAAATCTTAGAAGAATTAAATAAGCTAATAAAGCCTTTTATATTGAGAAGATATAAAAAGGATGTTATAAAGGAATTACCAGATAAGATAGAGAAAAAGCTTATAATTCCAATGTCTGAAGAGCAGGCAAAGGTATATAAGGTTTACTCAGATTATGCAGTTAACTTAATAGAAAAGAAGGTTAAGGAAAATGAGCTTAATACTAGCAAAATTGAGATACTATCTTATATTACCAAGCTAAGGCAAATATGTTTAGATCCTTCAGTAATAATAAACGATTATCTTGGTACAAGCGGAAAAATAGATGCCTTAGTAGAAATATTAAACCAAGGAATATCGGAAAATCACAAAATATTGGTGTTTTCTCAATTTACTTCTGTTTTAAAAAACATTAAATTAAGACTAGATTTGGAAGATATTAAATATAGCTATCTTGATGGCTCCATTAGATCAGAAAAGAGAATTGAGCTTGTTGAGGACTTTAATAATAGTGATAAATCAGTATTTTTAATAAGTTTAAAGGCAGGAGGTACTGGTCTAAACCTAACCTCTGCAGATATTGTAATTCACTTTGATCCATGGTGGAATCCAGCTGTAGAAGATCAAGCAACTGATAGGGCCCATAGGTTTGGACAAAATAATGTGGTAGAGGTAATAAAGCTTATAGCTAAGGATTCCATCGAAGAAAAAATAGTTGACCTTCAAGATGAAAAGAGAAAGCTTATTGAAAAAATTATAGATAATAATCAAGATCTTTCAACTATTAACAGCTTAACTGAAGAAGATATTTTAAGTATTTTTGCAATAAGTTAAAGTTAAACAAAGTTTACAATTTAAAAATAAAGGAAGGACTGCTTTTGTGGTCCTTTTTATTTGTAAGGATTGTACGAAGCTCAATATTAACATTAAAGCATAAATTTATATTCCATTAAGAAAATGTACAAGTTCACCTTATTATGATAAAATAAATTATTGAATTGTTTTAATTAAATTTTATAAAATAAGAATTTACTAGGAGAAAATTATGTTTTTATCATATGAATATTTTAAAAAGAAATTAGAAGATAAGATTGTTTCAGGTGAGGATTTTTATGTTCAGCTATTACAAACAGTTATAGATAATCCTAATAGATATACTGGTATTTTCAGGGTTACAAATGCCAAAACTAAGTTAGTGCAAAATGTAACCCAAAGTCATGAAATTAAGTTTGGAGATTTTATGGAGGATATCGTTACTGATTATATTGCCTTGCTTGGATATACTAATTTACAAAAAAATATAGGTGCAGATGATAATGGTGATGTATTAAATACAGATCAATTATTTTTAGATAAATCTAATAACTTATATCTAGTTGAGCAAAAAATAAGAGATGATCATGATAGTACAAAGAAAAGAGGGCAATTTCAAAATTTTATAAAAAAGGTTGAACTGTTAAAGAAAAAACATCCAGATAAAAAGTTAATAGCAGTAATGTGGTTTATTGATGATGGATTAACAAAAAATAAAAAATATTATGCTAATGAAATGGCTGCTTATTTTAAAAATGATATTGAGTTAAGACTATATTATGGTGGAGAACTCTTCTCTGACCTATTAGGTTCAAATGAAGCTTGGGATGAATTAGTAGATTATTTAACTAGAAATAAAATTAAAAGAGTTAATGATGTATTAGACATTCCAGATTTTGATACAAGTGAAGAAATGTTAAAAGCATTAAAAAAGATTTCGCCAAAACATAAGAAAAAGTTATTATCTGATAAGCCTCAGTATGTTCAATTAAGAAAAGAGTTGTTCCCTAATAATATAAACCTAAGCAAAATCTAGAGTTTTTGATAATATTTATCTACAACTCTAAGTGAAGCATAAAGGAGTGATAAACCTTGGATATAAATAGAATAATCTGTGGAGACACTATAGAAGAAATGAAGAAGTTACCTGATAAATCAATGGACCTAATCTTTGCTGATCCTCCATATTGGATGAGAGTTGAAGGAAAGCTGACAAGAGTTGAAGGTACAGATTATGATGGTTGTGATGATCATTGGGATAACCAGTTTAAAGATAATGAAGACTATAACGAGTTTACAAGAAAATGGCTTAAGGAATGTAAAAGACTATTAAAACCAAATGGTTCTATTTGGGTAATAGGAAGTATGCAATGCATATATTCAATTGGTTCAATAATGCAGGAGCTAGGATATTGGTTTATAAATGATGTTATTTGGCATAAGAAAAATCCAACTCCAAATTTTATGGGAACAAGATTAAATAATAGTCATGAAACACTAATTTGGGCAACAGTATCAGAAAAATCAAAATATACCTTCAATTATAAAACTGCCAAGGAACTTAATACAGATACTGTAAGTGAAGAGGATTATAATAAAGGGGTAAGAAAGCAGCTAGGTTCTGTCTGGAGAATTGGAATTTGTCAGGGTAATGAAAGACTTAAAAAGGATAATGGTGAAAAACTACATTCAACCCAAAAACCAGAAGAATTATTAAGAAGAATCATTGCCATATCCTCAAAAGTGAATGATATAGTCTTTGATCCTTTTGGTGGAACTATGACAACAGCAGCTGTTGCAAAAAAGATGGGTAGAAACTATATTACAATTGAAAGAGAAAAGGAATACTGTGAATATGGTCAAAGACGTTTAGATGAAATTCTTCCTATCATTGGAGACATAGAAAAGGCTGTCTTTGATATAAAGCCTTTAAAAGTTTCTATGGAAGAAATGATTGAAGCTGGCTACTTCAAGTTAGGAGAGACATTCTACTTAAAGAATTCAACTCCAGGGGGAAAGCTAGAAGCTAACGGCAAACTTTTATATAATGGAGAAGTTATAGATATGCATACTTGTGCTGCATTAGTCAAGGGCGGAAAAGCAAAAAGAGTTAATGGCTTTGATTTTTGGCATGTTCTAAGAGAAGGAGAACTTGTTAGTATAGATAAAATTAGAGAGCAGTATAGGGCTAATAAAATTCAAGCCCCAAAATAATATATTTTTTTAGTGTACTTGAAAAAGGGACTAATATGTGTAATAATTAATTTCTCAATGCTAATGCGAATTATATAAAGAGACCTTAGGAAATTATTTGATTTTCTAAGGTCTTATCTATTTTTGCTTATAATTGGAATTGATATATTGAAAGGTCTTCAAATCATGGCATTAATGGTAAAATTAATATCAGATAAAAGCTATTATTAATTATAATGAAGGGACGATTTACTATGGCTGTTTATGAATTGTGGCTAGATGAAAGTGGAAATTTTAAAAATGACGATTTAATGGAAGATTCCCCATCTTTAGTTGGGGGCATTTTTATAGCTAAAGGTGCTCTTGATGAGGATAGTGTTAAGGAAATTCTAAAAAAAGAATATGTACATAGTGTAGAAATGAAGGGTGAAGAATATGGAGAATATGCTACAGAGGTCCTTAGTAATGCTGCAAAAAAGGGAGCAGAATTTGTAGTATTTGAAAATGAAGAAAGAATAAAAATTATTGATGGTGACACTACCTATTTAAATATTATTTCTGAAGGTATAATACAGCTTCTTCAATATCTAACACTTAAAGATGATAATGTAGAATTAGATATACTAATTGCAGTAAGAAAAGTTGTAGATTCTCCATTAGATGCTAGCAGATTTGTTATTAAAAGGAAGGAATACATATACAGATTAAGAGAAAAAATTATGATAGGCATGGCTAGAAGATCTCTTAATAGAATAGGAAATTCAAAATGGAAGGTAAATTTCGGCTCAGCACGTTATGATTCAAGGCTTATGCTGGCTGATGTAGTTTGTCATTCTTGGTTTAGAAAAAATAGTAGAAAATTTAGTTACAATCATAGAGAAATATTATCAAAGCTTTATTATGAACAATACCATTTTACTGTATTTGAAAGGGAGAACACCGCAGCCTTAAATAGATTATTAGATGAAGGTAATATAGGAGATGCAATCTTTGAACTTTATGCAGCAGAAGATGAAAAATTGAAAGTTCATTTCCTAGATACAATAATGAAAGAACAAGAGATATACAATTTAAAAATTTAGTTAATAAAATTCAGATTCTTATTAATATAGATAGAAATCTTAATAAAACTAGACAAGTCCTTGAGAATATACAATTTGAATTTATTGATAAAATTAAAGCTAATGGAATAAAAGCAGATTATTTTATTCTTGATATTTACTTACTTTTATTAACTGTAGCTCAGCATCAAGGAGATACCTTAACAGAAGATAGGCAGATTAATTTATGCAATTCCCTTCTTTCTAACATGAAAGGCAGATGGGAAAGCTTAGAGTATTTTTATATGATAAAAATTAGAGAGGGAGTTCATCAAAATAACATTTATAATTATAAAGGCTGTATTGAAAATATGAATAAATTAGAAGCCTTGATAGATGACACTATGGGGCTATTCTCTCTTGCAGATGATTTCTCTAATCTTTTTAATGAAATAACTTCTGATGTAAAGGGAAAAGTACTAGGAACAAGATTACAGGCTAGAAATTTTCTTATTAGAACAGAAAGAGAACAAATAAAATTAGCAAGAAAGGACTCTGATGATGCAATAGAGCAATTTCAACTTGAAAGAGATAAAGCTAGACAGTATCAATATAGATGTCAAATAGAATGTGAAGCAGGAGAATATATTAATGCTTTAAATTGGCTATACAAATCTGTAGGATTAAATTTTAATAATCAAGAAGATTTTTATGAACTTACCGAAAAAATTAAAAAACTAGATAAAGCATCAGCCATATTTACAACTATGCATTACTTAAGAATTTTATCTGAAGCAAGCTTTAATGGAGAAATAAGTTTAGCAGATAATTTATATTCTGCATGGGTTAAATCTAAACTTGAAAGCTTAGAAATAATAAAGTGTCATAGCTTTGAAAACCCTTATGAGGTGATTTTTGCAAAACTAGCTGGTTACCTTCTAAGCAAGGGAAATGTAAAAAGTGCCCTAGAAAAGTACAAAATAGCAGTTAGTATATGTAAAAATAATGCTAAGTTTTTAACTGCAAGATCAATAGGACTAGTCATCCAAGCAGAACTAACAGCATTACTTTGCAAATTTGCTGATAAATATAATAAAGAATATAAAGAGAAAGAGGCTTATAAGAATTTAATTAAAGATTATAATGATTTTATGAATAGCAGCCTTCCAGAAACAATTATAAACACTTTTAGTCCTTGGAAGGAGACATTAGATAAGCTACAAGATGTAGCAGATAATAACAAAAAATATGAAATGTTATGGAAGATTTCACGAGCAATATTCTATTAAAAGGAGAATTTTATGAGCAATTTACAATTAGATGAAATTATTATAGAAGAACAATATTTCACTATGCAGCCACAAATAAATGAAGTTATCGAAAAATTTAATGGAGAAACTCATTCTTATTCAAAATTACATAGATTAATTGATTTAATTGAAGTTATAATAAAGACCCATTCTGCCTATGTTATTAGTAACTATTTAGAAATTGGTGAGTTTAATCCAGAAATTCAAAAGGCTTTAGCTATTCAACTTTCAAAACCATCCTTAGGCCATTGGTATGGCTTATCAAAGGTTATAATTGAGGATTTAATTATTAGAAAAAGTCTTTCAAAATATAAACTTGAAGAAATGGCTAAGTTAATTGAGAATAAAAGTCAGAGAGAAAATTTTATAAATAAATATTATTTAAAAGATGACTATTATCAATTAATAGAATGTTCAGCAAAACAAAAAAAAGCCTTATTAAAATGTTTTGAACTTACAGAATATAAATTTAGTCATAAGCTGCACTTTAAGGATTTTTATGATTATTTTTTTGATTGGAAAAAGCTTATTGATTATAGTGATGAAAAAAATGACTTATTAGATTTGATTAGTTTAAGAAATTACTATGCTCACGGAAGTACAGCAAATGAAGAGAAAAGTAAGAAAGAAATTATTAGATATCTGCCAATGGTAAAATCCTTATTAGAAAAGAGCTGGTTAAAGGAAGTTTCAGTAATTGTCTTTAGGGAAAAAAGAGAAGAATATATTTATGTAAATCAGTCCGCTAAAATAAATGGGTTTTATAATAGTTCTTTGAATGACAGCTCTTTTATTAATAAAAAAATTAAATTTAATACCCCTTATTTTTTAAATAGTAATGGACAACTATTAGAGTGTTTTCCAATAATTACATATAATAAAAGGATTGATAATAATAATGATTTATTATTCTTTTTAAATGATTGTAAAAAATTAAAGCAGGATAAGATATCTTTATTAAATTATCCAAATTCCATTCATTATGTAGATAATAAAAATACAAGGGACTTTCTAGCAAGAATGGACTTGCTAAATTGGAGCAAACTTAAAGTAGATAGGTTTCAAGAGCGTATTAATGGACTAACAGAAAATTTCTATGGCAGAACTGAAGAATTAACTTTATTATGGGACTTTGTTCAAGTTAATAAAAAAGGATTTTTTATTTTATCTGCCAAGCAAGGTATGGGTAAGTCAGCTTTAATAGCTAAATTTATTCAAGAATTACGTACTGCTTCTTCTATGCCAAAACCATATTTTATAGAGTATTTTGTTAGGGCAAATACCTTATTTTCATCTCCATCTTTTTTCTTGGATTATTTATGTGAAAAATTAAAGGAAATTTTAAAGATAACTGATTTTATACAGACTGATACCTTAGAAGAAAAGCAGGCTTTGTTAGAAGATCTTTTAAATATAGCAGCAGAAACTTTATCTGATAAAAAGTTAGTTATTATTATTGATGGTTTAGATGAGGGTGTAGAAAGCGGCTTAATTAACTGTTTAATTAATAATGTTTATAATAATATACTAGTTATATATTCTTCTAGATTAGATGATCAGCCAGAAATTAAATCCTTTTATTATAGAATAGATAAAACAGTAAAGTATGAACATAAACTTGGTCCTTTGAGCAAAAATGATATTAAAGCGGTATTATTTAATTCCTTAGATAAGTATTACTTAATACAAAATGAAGAGCTTGTTAATTTAATACAAGAGAAATCAAAAGGTGAACCGTTATATTTAAAATTATTAATTATGGCCATAGAAGATAATCAAATATCCCTTTATTCAATTGATAAAATACCAGACAGCATTAATAAATGGTTTGAAGATAATATATCTAGACTATTATCTAAAGAGTTAGGTAATGAAGTATTTCAGAATTTGATTATTTTTGCTGTTGCCAAAGATAATATTACTAAAAAGCAGCTTGAAATTTATTTAAATAACTGTAATTTAAATATCAATTCTGCTACAGTAGAAAAAATTATTAATATTCTTTCAGACTGGCTTCAGGAAAGTGATGATAATATTGCATCTTATCAATTATTCCACCATGAATTAAGACAATATTTATTAAAAAATTACTATGAAGCCTGCAAATTTGCAGAAAAATCAATTATAGATGTTTGCAGCAAATGGGATAAATATCTTTATATAGGTGAAGGTGTTTATAAATATTCACTTATTTATTTAATAAGTTTAGATTTATTTGATGACATAGCCTCTTTAATTCAAAATGAAGCTTATATAGATGAACAAATAAAAGTATGCAAGGGCTACTATGCAAGCTTTAGAATGTTGGAAAAGGCTAGGGAATATTTTAATAAATCTCCTGAAATGATTATTAAAGTTATGTTAACAACTATAAAACTCTATAAAAAGATGGATAGTGATAAGTATAAGCTGATAGAAAAAATTGAAACTTATAACTTAGATGAAATATATGCTATTATAGATCAAATAAAATCCTTTGATAAAGATAAAGAGCTTATTTATACAATAGTTCTTGATAAAATAGTAAAAAGTGAGAATGATGAAACAGAGCTGTTTAATATTATTGCGGAAGATATAAAAGGCAGTGATAACATTTGGTTGGATAATATAATAGCGGATGAATTACTTGTATATCTTTATTTAAAATTATCTAATCATAAATATAGCTATATGTCTGATGAATTTGTAAATGTTGAAGAATTAATTGGAAGCAGCTTTTTTAATATTACAAAAGAGTTAATTGATCTAGGGATTGATAAATTATTTATTCGCTACATTAATAAAAATAAAGATAGAATGCTTCAAACTGTTATACTTAATTTTTGTGAAAGCTGTATTAAACTTGGATGTATAGAAGAGTTTTCAAAGTTTATGGATTTTATAGAAAACAAGGCTATTGGAAAAACCTTTGAAGATAAGGAAGGCTTAAATACAGGTAAAAAATTTATTAATAATATTTATTTTAACGCCTTTAGTATATTAATGAAGGATAATGATATTACAAATGCAGAAATTTTCCTTAATAAGATAAGTAATTTCACCTATTATGATTTAACTGATATTATTCTTTTATATAATTCAAAGGGCTTAAACGAACAAGCTATAAGTTATTTAAATTTATTTAAAAAGGAAATTATGATTTCCTATAATGAAGATTTATATATTAGTGCTAAAAAAGTATTTAGTATTATAGATTTTTGTGAAAAAGTAGATCTTAAAGAAGAAGCAGAATTTTATTTTTCTTTTATAATAGAGTATTTAAATAAGAACAAAGATGATGATATAATCTACGCATTATTAATTGATTATATAAATAATAAAAATGATGATAATTATTTTAAATATTTACCATCAATGCATACAATAATTAATCTTGATAGTTTGGATTTTAATTATTATAGAGTTAATGCTAATAATGGAAAATCATTATTTGATATATTAGCTCACACAAATTTAATTAAGTTTTATTTAACTAGAAAAAAATATAATGAAGTGCTAAGATTTTTAGATTTATTCTCCAAAAAGAATAGGGAGATGGAAGGGATATGCTTACTTTATAGCTATTATTTTAGTTCAGATTTAGATAAGAAATTTATAAAAGAACTTCTGTTAAAAATTAATAAGTGGACTAGAAGTGAAAATCCTTCAAAATATGGAGAGTTATTTCATTGGGCTGTTAAAGAAGTGCTTTTATCTAGGCCGGAGCTTCATAAAGAGATACTTAATAATTTTAAAATTAGTGATTATAAGTTTAAAAAATATATAATAAGCGGATTTATAAGAAAAAATAATATTAATAATGCACTAGAATTATTTAAATTAAATGAAAATATAAAAGATAATGATAATTCAGATGGAGAAAAAATATCATACTTAAATTTAACAAATTATTATAAAAGTAATTCCTCCAAATTAAATTCATCAGCTTATAAAGTTCTATTAAGAAATATGTTAGAATATTATGAGTTTGTTACAAATAAAAATAAGAGCTCAAGAAAATTTTGGGATGACTACACTGATAATCTTATCTTAAGTTTAATATTAAAATATCTAAAATATATAGCTCTAGAAGAGGCGAAATTACTTTGCAGTAAAATGGAAAAACTACAATTTTCAAATAATGATGGAGAAACCTTTGAGTTAAAAGCTAATTTTGAAACAGAATTAAAGGATGCAATGATTTTAGATCTAGATTATGTTGATATAAATACATTAGATATATATTCTTTAGATGGATATAATGCGATTGAATTAATAAAGAAAAATAAATTACTTAATAATAATATAAGAAATTATTATGGTAATGTTTTTATGACTTTAAATATAATTGATTTTAAACTAGATATAGGTGAATATAGGGATGCCATTAAATTAATCAATAGTTTTTCAGAACTTGAATATAGGCTCACAGCTGGATTTAAGCTCTTGCTTCATCAATTAAAAAATAAAGAAGTTTTATATTTAAAGGAATTACTAATAATATTTGATTTAGCAGAGGATGTAGATGGTTATTATAAAGTCTATTTAGAGTTTTTATTAAATGAAGCTGAAAAATATGTAACAGAAAAGTCCTTAAAAGATTTCGCAGCAATTTTAAAGGAACATAATTTAATAGAAGTAATTTTAGCAGTTATTATCAGAGTTGCGAGAAATACAGAGAAATTTGTTGAATATTTAAATAATATTCCTCTTAAGAGAACTATATTAGAACATGCTATGGTTAGCTTTGGATATTATTTATATGAGTTTGATAAAGATAATAAATTGTTGTATGAAATTGATAAACTATTTCTACTTGAAGACATTAAGTTAAAGAAGGAGGAAAATTATTTAGATTTAATGGATATGGTTAAAAAGTTAATGGATAAGGAAATTTCCTTAGATGGATTTAAAGACTACGTTTATAAATTATAAATAATTTATTATTTAGGATGTGCTTTTTGAGCATCCTTTTTAAATACATAAAAGCTTTTGGAGAAGACAAAATAATATAATCAATCAAAAGATGGTGCCTTTTCTTTTTATAATAAAAATTAATAATACTAAATCTAATTTGCATGATAAAATTAATAATATATTTACTATGATTTATATAACAAGAAACTAGTTTTAAGAAAAAATGTTGGGGGTATAAAATATGTGGTCTGAAAAAAGAGATCTGGAAGGTGATATGATTTTTGCTATATTTCCTATAGTGTTAAATATTGGTATAAACTTTCTATATTACATTAAGGGAGCTTCCTATGAAAGCATAGAGGCTGTAAATAATATTAATTCTTCTAGTATTTTTATTATTTTTATATGCTGCCTTTTAAATTTCTTTGGAAAGAGAAAAAAGCTTTCAAAAGAAGAGAAAAAAGAGCTTATTCATGGGGGACTTTCTAAGAAGGTTATAAAAACAAGAATGGCAAATGCTTAATTATATGAAATTTTTAAAGGAAGACAGGCTGTGCTTTTAAAAAGCCTTGAAAATACATGCTTTAGAAGCTATAATGAATATGTAAGGTGGACAGAAAAAGGCCTATTTTAGCTTGTACAAATAAGTGAAAATATTAATTTTAAGCTCGTCCACAAAAGCCCTTAAAGCTAGAAAATATCAGCATTTGCGAAAAATTTGCTATTTAAGTGTAACTTCCATTAAAATAAGGATTGAAACGATACAGTAACTTGTTATATTCCTCATTTGGATATAGAATTTAAGTGTAACTTCCATTAAAATAAGGATTGAAACTAAAATAAAGAAGGTTAATAGGGATAAAATACTTCAGATTTAAGTGTAACTTCCATTAAAATAAGGATTGAAACTAATTTTAGTTCGCAATATAAATCGAATCCGTATTAATTTAAGTGTAACTTCCATTAAAATAAGGATTGAAACAAGCTTCGGATATTGTGTTATCTAATTTTCTTTTTATATTTAAGTGTAACTTCCATTAAAATAAGGATTGAAACAAAAATGAATTATTGACATACCTAGGTATTAACAATAAATTTAAGTGTAACTTCCATTAAAATAAGGATTGAAACTTAATAGAAACAGCATTTATATAGTTACCTTCATCGAATTTAAGTGTAACTTCCATTAAAATAAGGATTGAAACTTTAATGGAATAATTTACCGCTATTCGCATTAATGAATTTAAGTGTAACTTCCATTAAAATAAGGATTGAAACCTTTATAGTACTCTCATAATCTATTATAGGACAAAAACATTTAAGTGTAACTTCCATTAAAATAAGGATTGAAACAAGACATTGGCTTTTTTACAAGATAAGATTTTGTTGATTTAAGTGTAACTTCCATTAAAATAAGGATTGAAACATGTTTTTATTGAGCTCATTTTCAATAGCAATAGCTTATTTAAGTGTAACTTCCATTAAAATAAGGATTGAAACATTTCTTTTCAAGTTGATTAGCATCAGCACCATTGAATTTAAGTGTAACTTCCATTAAAATAAGGATTGAAACAAGGAAAACATTTCTCAAAAAGGGTTTGGGATAATGAAATTTAAGTGTAACTTCCATTAAAATAAGGATTGAAACAAATAGGTGGAGATGTAGGTGAATGGAATGATAACGATATTTAAGTGTAACTTCCATTAAAATAAGGATTGAAACTTAATCAATTTTTCTATTTCTTGCAATCTATCTATTATTTAAGTGTAACTTCCATTAAAATAAGGATTGAAACGTTGTTTTATGTGTTCTGATGCTTGCTCTGCAGTTAATTTAAGTGTAACTTCCATTAAAATAAGGATTGAAACATTGTAAGTTGTGGGACGTGATAGGTTTGGGGAATAATTTAAGTGTAACTTCCATTAAAACAAGGATTGAAAATGCTGGTATCAGTACTAAATCAAGAACTTCTTATTTCTATTTAAATAGTAGTTCCATTAAAACAAGTATTTAAAGACAAACTAAAAATACACCTCTAATAATTCTTTTTATTAAAAGCAGAGTTTTTTAAAAAATAATTATTAGGCCTA
This sequence comes from Clostridium isatidis, assembly GCF_002285495.1. NCBI lineage: Bacteria > Bacillati > Bacillota > Clostridia > Eubacteriales > Clostridiaceae > Clostridium > Clostridium isatidis. The sequence continues at coordinate 960,881 of NZ_CP016786.1, forward strand.
TAGAGCTTTCGAATCTACTTGAAGATATTTTGATTCCTGAAATAGTAGAGTCCATAATAGAAAGTATAAAATCAGTAATTAGTTCCATTTATAAAAAATCTCTTTTGTTTATATAAAACTTATCTTCTTTAATCTATTGATTAAATATTGTATAAATTTTGATAATTTGTATGGTAGATTAAATAATTATAGGCAGATTTAAGTAATTGTTGTGTGGATAGATGATCATATTTCATGAGCGGATATTTTACTTAAATAAATTCTTCAAGGCCTAAATTGTATAAATACGGGTAGATAGTCCTATAATTTACATTAAGCATTGTGTTAAAGATAAAGCAGAGTATTGGAATTTAGATAAGATTATATCTAATGTCAGATAAGAGGGCTAGGTGGATAGCAGCAATTGTCCTTAGGTAGAAATCCTTAGCTGAAAAAACAGGCTTTAAAATAATAAAGATTTAACTAAAAAGTTGCCAAATAGGAGCTTTCCTAATGGCAATTTTTTTATTTTTCCTTATTTAAAAAATGAAAAAGCTTGTATATATAATAATTAAAAATAGAAAATTTATATTTAACCTTTCTTAAAAAACAGTAATAACTTTATGTTTATAATACTTAATAAAAATAAAGTAAACTAAAAAATGGAGGTTTAGGACAATGTCTATTATTAGAGTAGGAAAAAATAAGAATTATACAGTAATTCACAATGGTTTCTTAACAGATAGCAGATTAAGCTTAAAAGCTAAGGGCTTACTTGCTTACTTTTTAAGCAAACCTGATGATTGGAGCTTTTATACAAATGAAATATTTAAAAATTGCAAGGATGGAAAGGACAGCATATCAACAGCCATAAAGGAATTAATAAGCTGTGGATATGTTAAAAGATCAAGAAAGAGAGATGAAAAGGGCAAATTTGTTAGAGGGTCAGAATTTATAGTATATGAAACACCTAGTTTAATTGAAATTGATGAAGAGGAGGAAATAAATATGGATAGTCCAGAACTGGAAGAAGCGATAAAGGACAATTCCTATTCTGAAAAGCCAAATATGGAAAATCCAAAGGGCAAAAATCCAAACTTAGAAATGCCTAATGAGGAATTTCCTCACTGTGAAACTCCAAATTCGAAAAATCCGCCCCTACTAAATACTAAATCTATACTAAATACTGAAAGAGAACTAAATACTGAATATATTCAAAATACTAATACAACACCAAATACTAAATATGAGCCATTGACCAACTGTAGCATAAATACCAGGGGCATAAGTCAAAAGTCTAATAAAAATCATATAGAGAAAAATTGGTGGAGTTGTAGTAATTCAGACATATATCAAATTTATCAAGAAAATTCTTTTGGAAAGATTAACAGCATAATTAAAGAACTTCTAGACAGCTATATTAATAAATACTCAAAGGAAGCTGTAAAGGAAGCTATGATTGAAGCTATAAAAAATAATAAATATACTTTAAGCTATGTGGAAGGCATTCTTAAAAACAGGTATAAAAGGCAGAAAGAGTTAGAAGAGAAAAATTGGGGAGCTTCCACATCAGGTTATGAAGATTTAATTCTAAATCTGGATGATCTATGGGATTAAGCTTAAAACTCCTTAAGAATTTACCCTATTTTATAAAATAAAGGGATAAATACACAAGGCAATAATTCCTGCTCCAATCATCACATAGATAGGGTTTAGCTTCCATTTTCTAAGAACAAAGAAGGAAAGGAAAAAGATTAAAAGCGCAACAAAATCTATGCTTTCAATGTCAAGGGAGATCTTTTCTTCTTTCCATAAGGCTAAAGTTATTAAAGATAAGGCTGCTGATGTAATCATGGCAATAACTGCTGGCCTAAGCCCCTTTAAAACAGATTGAACTGCAGACAACCCCCTGTATTTATAGTAAATATAAGCTAAAATAAGCACTATAATGCAGGAAGGAAGTACAGAAGCAATAGTAGCAACAATAGCTCCTAAAATGCCAGCTATACGCATTCCTACAAAGCTTGCAGCATTAATTCCTATTGGGCCAGGAGTCATTTGAGAAATTGTTATTACATCTGCAAATTCTTTCATATTCAGCCATTCATTAATCTCAACAATTTGATTTTGAATAAGAGGCATGGCTGCATAACCACCACCAAAGGTAAATAGACCTACTTGAAAGAAACTCCAAAATAATTTAAGGTATATCAGTTTAATCAGCTCCTTTTCTTCTATCTTTTGAAAAGTACATGGAAGCAATTCCTATCAAGCCGCTCAGTAAAATAATAATTACAACATTAATATTCAGGAAAAAGGAAGCTATAAAGGCAGCAAACATAACAATTATAGGCATAAGCTTTCTTTCCTTAAAAATATCAGTTATCATGCTGACTGATACATCAAGAACAACTGCAGCAACTCCAGCCTGCATTCCTTTTAGTATATATTTTACAAAAATGTTTTCAATAAAAGCAGAGTAGGCTAGTGATATAATTGATAAAATAATAAGGGGAGGGAGAATGGTTCCTATAATTGTTATAATAGCCCCCAATATTCCTGCTAAGCGATACCCAACAAGTATAGAGGCATTTACAGCCATTGCACCTGGAGATGCTTGAGCTATTGCTGTTAAGTCCAACATTTCTTCTTCTTCAATCCATTTATACTCTTTAACAAACTTCTTTCTCATTAGGGGAACAATAACGTAACCCCCACCAAAAGTGAAGGCACTTAAAAAGAAAGTTGATTTAAATAATTTAAAATAAAAATTAAACTTTTCCTTCAAAATTTTCACCTCGATAGCTTTATTATAATAGTTATCAAACTATAAGTAAAATTTTTAGTTCATAATTTTTAAAGTAAGACAAGCTCTAACTTCTGAAAGACTTGAAAATACTAGTTTTAGAAACTATAATAAATATGTAAAGTGGACAGAAAAAGGCTCATTTTAGCTTGTCCTAGTGAGTAAAAATATTAATTCTAAGCTAGTCCGCAAAAGCCAATAAATCTAGAAAAAATAAGGGTTTGCGAAAAATTTGCATTTAAGTGTTAGTTCCATTAAAACAAGGATTGAAACCACGCTCTTGACCTTAAATCAAACATTAAGTCAAGGATTTAAGTGTTAGTTCCATTAAAACAAGGATTGAAACTTACCAACAAATAATAAAGCATTTCCCCTACGTTTAGGTTTAAGTGTTAGTTCCATTAAAACAAGGAATAGAAGAGGAATAATATTGATAATCAAAAAACAGTAAAAAAGATAAGATAAAAAATAATGATTACTATAGAAGGTATGTAATTAAATATAAAAAATTAAATTATATATAATTTTTTAAGTAAGACAAGCTTTAACTTTTGGAAGTTTTGAAAATACTAGTTTTAGAAGCTATAATGAATATGTAAAGGGGACAGAAAAAGATCATTTTTAGCTTGTACAAGTAAGTAAAAATATGAATTTTAAACTAGTCCACAAATATCAATAAAGCTTGAAAAAATCAGGGCTGGTGGAATTTAAGGTTAGTTCCATTAAAACAAGGATTGAAACTAACATTCTCTTATTGTAATAAAGTCTTTACATATAGTTTAAGTGTTAGTTCCATTAAAACAAGGATTGAAACATAGGATAATTCAATTAGCAAAGCAAGGTAAGGATATATTTAAGTGTTAGTTCCATTAAAACAAGGATTTATTTTAGTTATGAGAATTTAGGCATTAAAAATTTATGAAAAAATATTTTAACAAGAATGATTTTAAAAATTCAATTATTTAATTCAAGTGATAAGAAGCATTGTAATATTTCTTATCATTTTTTTATTAAGAAAAATATATGGATTAGTTATTTTGAATAATTAAGTAAAAAATTTAAAATTATGTTTATAATTAACAAACATTGTCTAGAATTTTAATATTAAGATTTATAAATGTTTATATTTGGGAGAGTGATGCAAATGGAGTTGGTTATTAATACTAATGGAGCATACTTAAGAAAAGTGGATGAAAGATTTCAAGTTACAGTTGGTGGAGTTAGGCAGGAATTTTCTTGTAAGAAAATAGACAAAATTTTAATTACAACTGCTGCTTTAGTAACAACTGATGCTTTAAAACTGGCTATAGAAAATAATATAGATGTAGTATTTCTTGAATATAATGGCCAACCATTTGGAAGAGTATGGCATTCAAAACTAGGAAGTATAACAACAATAAGAAGAAATCAGTTAAAGCTATGCGAAATGGAGCTAGGAACAGAATTTGTAAAGGAGTGGATTTCACAAAAAATAGATAATCAAATAAATCATTTAAAAAAGCTTTCTTTTAACAGAAGTTATGAAAAAGTAAAACTTATAAATGAAGCGGTAGATAAGTTAGAAGAATATAAAGAAAAAGTCATTAAATTAAAGAATGTTACGATAAATAATATAAGAGGTACATTAGAAGGATATGAAGGAGCTTCTGCAAAGCTATATTTTAAGACTTTAGGTCAATTAATACCAGAAAAATATGCTTTTGTAGGAAGAAGCAAGAATCCAGCTAAAGATAAGTTTAACTGCATGCTAAATTATGCTTATGGAATACTTTATTCTAACGTAGAAAGGTCATGTATTATTGCTGGTTTAGATCCTTATATTGGTATAATGCATACAGATAATTATAATAAAACAGCCTTAGTTTTTGATCTTATAGAAATGTATAGAGCTTACATGGATGAAGTAGTTTTTGGTCTTTTTTCAAAGAGAAAAGTTAAAGAAGATATGTTTGACAAAATAGAGGGCGTCGGTTATTGGCTAAACAAAAATGGAAAGCAGCTTTTAATAGAAGTAATTAATAATAGGTTTGAAGAAAAAGTTAAATATAAGGGAAAAATGATAAAACTCAATAATATTATTAAATATGATTGCCATAATATTGCAAATAGAATTTTAAATGAGGTGTCTTAATGTTATATTGGGTCATGTATGATATTTCCGATACTAAAATAAGAAATAGAGCTATAAAAGCATGTAAAAATAAAGGTCTATATAGAGTTCAAAAAAGTATTTTTTTAGGGGAATTAAATAAGAATGATAAGGATGAATTAAAAATAATTATGGAGAAGCTTATTGACGAAGCAACAGACTCTATATACATTTTTCCCACAAATAATCAATATATTTATGATACAGATATAATTGGAAATGGTTTTGATAGAAAGCTGGTGACTAACGAAGTTGTATCAAAGTTTATTTAATGAATTTGAAGAGTATATTACTCCGTCAGAAATTATTGAATTTTTATATTGCCCAAGATTTACCTACTTTATAAAAAATTTAAACATTAGGCAGTACGAAGAAAATAGATTTAAGGTACAACTGGGCAGGGAAAAGCATTTAGATAAAAAGGCTCATAATGACAAGCAAATAAGAAAGAGGATAGGCGGAATTAGTAAAGAGCAGGAAAAGTATTTAATTTCAAAAAAATTAGGAATAAAAGGTATTGTTGATGAAATTTATTTATTAAATGATGGGAGCTATGCTCCATTAGATTATAAATTTGCGGAATATAAAGAAAGAGATTTTGAAACTTATAAAATACAAATGGCCTTATATTCATTAATTATCGAAGAAGCATATAATGCTAAAGTAAATAAATTTTATTTAGTTTATTTGAGGAGTAAAAATTTATTAAAAGAAATAGAATTTGATGGTAAGTTAAAAAAGAAATGCTTAAAATATATTGAAGACTATAAAAAGGTATTAAAAGGATATTATCCAAAGGCCACAAAAAGTAAAGCAAGATGTATAGATTGTTGTTATAGAAATATTTGTGAAAAATAAGGAGCTGTCGCATTAGTGGATTAAAATCCGTTAGCGATAGCTCCTTTTTCTATTCTATAAATTAACTTTTTAGGTGTTATTTTTATTTGCATGTAAATCAACTAAAAATAGGCGCACTTCAATAAGCCTCAGAAAAAAAGCTTTTTTAAAATTTAACTTATGAGGCTTTCTTCAATTCAAATAAGTGCTTACCAGTGCGGCCCGCTTGTATTTTACTATGTAATTTATTTATATTGTGTGCCATTGCAAGAAGTATACTTTCTGCTAATACATTCTTTTGCCCACGACACATAAATCTTCTGAAATTCATGTCTTGTTTTATTTGTGCAAAAGAACCTTCTGCTTGAATACTTCTGTTCATTCTAAGCAAGCAACCTTCTTCGCTTAGAATTCTTTCTAAATCAGACTTTCTTTGGCGATTAAACTTTTTTGATGTTTCAAATCTTTTTACTCTTTCTTCCAAAGGAGTTTTACAATTATTCCCTTTGATGCAACTACTCTTGTAAGTGCAATCATTGCAATCTTCACAAACATAAATTGTCTTTTCACTTTCATATCCTGTTTTAGATTTTCTAATTTTTATATTTTCAGCCTTTAACTGCTTACCATTTCGGCATATGTAGAAATCTTTTTCTTCATTGTAATCCATGTTTTCTATTTTACCGATATCATTTTTATATTTTCTTGTTTTTGATATTTCATAATTAGATGGCTTAATAAATGCTATTTGATTATTTTCTTCAATAAATGAATAGTTCTCCTCACTTTCATATCCAGCATCTGCAACTATTTTTAAGTATTTAAATTTTAAGTTTTCTTCCATGCTTTTCAAGAAAGGTATTAGCGTAGTTGTATCCGTTGGTTGTGGTCCAACTGTAAGCCATGTAATATATTCTGAATCTACACCATGCTGCACATTATAAGCTGGCTTAAGTTGACCGTTTTTCATAGCATCTTCTTTCATCCTCATAAATGTAGCATCAACATCAGTTTTTGAGTAACTGTTTCTATCTCCGCAAGTGTACACTTTTTGAGTATATTCTTTAAACTTTGAAAGATATTCTTCAAGTTTTTCTATTGATCGTTGCAATGCAGTTTTTCTTTTCCCACATCCGTGAACGAATTCTATTCCTTCTGATTTCTTTAGTGCATAAAGCTTTTTTCTAAGCTTTTTTACATGTTTCATTTGAACTTCATTTTTATAGATTAACTTAATATCATAAAGTTCTTCGCACTCTTTAACAAGGTCGGCCACTTTAATTAGCAATTTTGCCATGTTTTTTGTAACTGCCTTTTTCCAGACAAAAGTATATTTATTTGCATAAGCTTCTATTTTTGTGCCATCAATAAAGATAGCATCTCCTGATATCTCACCAATTTTATAAAGAAATTTAGCTGTTTCAGCTAAGATCCTTTCAGAACATGGAGCAAAATGAAGACTTCTAAATCTTGCAAATGTTGCATGATCCGGAGCGGATGCTCCCTCAAGCAAAAACATAAAATTAATGTCTCTACGGCATGCCTTTTCAATATCTCGAGACGAATAAATCTTATTCATATATCCATAAGTCATGATTTTCAGCATTTTTCTTGGCGATACTTGATTTTCCTTTATCTTGGAATAAGTCGAATATAAATCTGTTAAATCCATCTCCTCTACAAATTGACTTAGTAATCGCACTGAATCATTAACCGGTATCATGTAATCAATATTTAATGGAAGTTTTAATTGATAAAACTTTTGGTTTAATGTATAATTCTTTTGTAAAATATTTTCTTTGTGCATAAAAATATTTTATCATAAATCCTAAACTCATGGAGTCTAGGATTTATTTTTTTGCACAAAAAGGGACTGTGCACTAATTATTAGTGCGACAGCCCCTTTTCCTTATTATAATGGAAAAACATAGATTGAAATTATATTTCAATGCTTATTATAATGCAATTTTATTATGGACAATAATATGGTAATATATACATAATAAACCAAATAGTTTTAAGATGATTTTATAAATTGATATTATTAAAGTATAATGTAAAAAACTTTGGTAATAATACTAATGAAACAAAAAATAGGAGGTGTAAAATGAGGGCAATAAGAGATATTGGTGAATTACAGTATAACAATTTTAAATCTCAAGATAAGTTATTAGAAATTTTTACTGAAGATCCTTCCGATGGAGGAAAATATAAAACTGTTTATGAGATTACATTAAATTATATAGATGATGACTTCATATTTAAAGAGATAAATCAAAGAGAATATGATAATGAATTAAAATTTAAGTATTTATATAAAGCAGGATCATCTAGAGGAAGTGATATAACCCCTACAGCTAAAATTACAGAGCCTAATAAAACTTATAAAAATAAGATATTAGTATCATTAAAGGATGGAATTAATTATTGTAATGATACAAATGAAGAGAAAAGAGAAAAAAACATTCTTACAAAGTTGTATAGAAAATTAGCCGAGGAAGAAGAAAAAAATATTAAAGCAATAACTAACATTTTTAATATTGTTCCTAAAAAAGATAGAAGAGTAATTTTAACACTTGTACTAGAGGGTATAGAAGGTAAGAAGTATATAGGTGATTTTGAAGTCTTTAAGAGAAGAGTGAGAGAAGTACCCTTAAAGAAATTTTATTATAGTGAAACCTTCAAAAAAGAGGTAGTTGGCTATGAAAATTTTTGTTCAATATGTAATTCAAAAAAAGAAAGAGTTTTTGGTCTTGCTAGCCCATATGCCTATTATACAGTTGATAAACCTGGATATATTGCAGGGGGATTTAATTATGAAAAAAGCTGGCGTAACTATCCTGTTTGCCAAGAGTGCGCTATAAATTTAGAACTGGGTAAAAATTATATTGAAAAAAATTTACTTTTTAATTTTTACGGAAGGTCATTTTATCTAATACCTAAGCCAATATATTCTAAAGATTTAGAAAATATATTGAAAAAATATGGAAGATTATTAAAAGATGAAGAAAAAAAGGCAAAGGATATTGGAAAAGTTGAAGATAGAATAATTAGAAAATTAGGAGAAGAAGAAAATAAAGTAACTTTTGATTTAATGTTCTTTGAAAAAAATAATAATGCTTTTAATATTTTACTTAATATAGAAGATGTTTACCCATCAACTTTTAATATGCTAAACAAAGCCTGGGAAGATATTAGGAAAACTGAATTCTTTGCTGATATGGACTATTTAGCAAATTTTAATTATTTAAATATGCTATATAGCAGTAAAGAATATAATAAATACTTTCTAGATACAGTAGATAAGATAATTGGAAAGGGAAAAATTGAATATAACTTTTTAATTAACTTTATAAATAAAAAATTAATTGAAGCATTTAAAAAAGAGGAAAAAGATGAATTTGTAAAAGGAGAAGACAATTATTATACTGCAACTTTTAGGGCATATACCTTTATATATTATCTTTATAAAATTAATAAATTTAGAAATAAAGGAGAGGAAGGAGTGGAAGCTATGATAAATAAAGTATGGAAAAAGGAAGACTTTCCAAATAAAATTGATGCCTTTGAAGATTTCTTCAATAAAAATACAGCTTTTTTCAATTCATACTCTAAAAAAGCTGTATTTATGATTGGTTATTTAAGTAAAAAATTAATTAACCTTCAAGCAAGTAAGGAAAATGGTAGAAAGCCATTCATGAGTAACTTAAATGGATTAAATTTAAATAAAAAAGATCTTGTAAGGTTACTGCCAAAAATTCAAGGAAAATTATCAGAATATGATGCTGAATATTATAATGAAGAATTACAATATGCCTCAGAAAATTTAATATTGAGTAATAAACTAAAAGATTTAGCTGATTTAGATATACCTTTCTATTTTTCCTTAGGTATGAATATGGTTAAAAAATTTGAATTAAATACTAAGGAAGAAAAGGAAATTTCACAAAATTAATAAATATTTTATGGGAGGAATAAAGATGATAAAAAATAGATCAGAATTAATTTTTTTATATGATGGAACAAACAATAATTTAAATGGTGATCCATTAGATTCAAATAAACCTAGAATAGACGAAGAATCAGGAATAAATCTTGTAACAGATGTCAGATTAAAAAGAACAATAAGGGATTATTTATATGACTATAAAGGTTTAGAGATCTTTGTAAGAGAAATTAAGGATGACAAAGAAAATGTTCAAGATGCTAAAATGAGAGCAAAGGATTTTGGCAAAACAAAAGAAGAAATAAAAAAGTCTGTAACAGAACAATGTATAGATGTGAGATTATTTGGTGCAACTATACCTTTAGATAAAGATTCAATAACCTTTACTGGACCAGTACAATTTAATATGGGAAGGTCCCTTCACAGAGTTGTATTAAAAAGAATAAAGGGTACAGGAGCTTTTGCTTCAGGAGAAGGAAAGTCTAATAAAACCTTTAGAGAAGAATATATACTTCCATATAGCTTAGTTGGTTTTTATGGAATAATCAATGAACATGCAGCTGAACATACAAAATTAACAGAGGAAGATGTAAATTTGTTAATGGAAGCAATGTGGAATGGAACTAAAAACTTAATTTCAAGAAGTAAGATTGGCCAATTACCAAGATTATTATTAAAGATAAATTTCAAGGAAGATAACTATCATATAGGCGCTTTACTAAATAAATTATCTTTAAATAAGGAAATGGAGGATGAAAATATTAGAAGTCCTAAAGACTATAAAATAGAATTAAGAGATTTGCTAAGGGCTATTACTTTAAATAAAGAAAAAATTGAAAATATAGAATATGTAATTGATGAAGATATAAAATTCTGCTTAGATGGGGAAGAAATAGAATTTACAGAGGCAATTAGGGATGTAGAATTAAAGGCATTAGAAATAAAATAATGAGGAGTGATATTTATGAAATGCTTAGTTTTTGATATAAAAAGTGACTATGGGCATTTTAGAAAATTTTATACTACCTCATCACCTTTAACTTTTTCTATACCTCCAAGGCCTACTGTAGCAGGTATGATTTCAGCGATTATTGGATTAGATAAGGAAGTATACCTTAAATATTTTAATAAAAAGGATGCTAAAATAGCTATACAAATTGCCAGTCCTGTAAATAAAAGCAGAATATCTTATAATTTAATAAATACAAAAACTGCCAATATGTATAGCAAGATTAAGGATAGAACTCAAGTAACCTTTGAACTTTTAAAGGATCCTAAATTCAGAATATATTTTTCTCATAATAATAGTGAAATATACAATAATCTTAAAAACTTCTTAGAAAAAAAGAAAACTTATTATACTTTATCCATGGGACTAAGTGAATATATAGCAGAATTTGAATATATTAAAGAAATAGAAGTTAATGAGGTTAATAACTTGGAGGATTTTGTTTATATTGATACTGCTATAAATTTTCATGAGGAAGTAGAAATAGAATTCGAAGATAATAAAGAATATTTCAAAGATAATATTCCTAATGAAATGAATACTAATAGGGAAATAACAGAGTATATAAAGGTTTTATTTGAACGCAATGGTTTTCCAATAAGATGTAAGTGTAATTATTACGAAGGAAGTGATGGTGAAAAGATTGTCTTCTTATAAAGTATTATCTCATCTTGGTATAAATTTAATTGAGCATTTAAAATTTGTTGGAGATAGAGCAGCTAATTTAATTGAGACAAAAGATATTAATTTTAAATATTCTAAGGAAGAACTATCTGCTGTAGCTAAGGTCATGGGTTACTGCCATGACCTTGGTAAAGCTACAAGCTTTTTTCAAAAATATCTAAATGATAAAATAGAAGAAAAAGACTCAAAGATTGATGAAAAGAAAAAAAGTCATGCATTAATATCAGCTATAATTTGTTATTTTAATCTTAAAAATAAAAATAAGGAACTAGCTATTATGGCTTACATTTCCATAAAGCATCATCATGGTAATTTTAAGGATTTTGTAGAGGAAATAGACGATATTTTAGAAAAAGAAAATCTAATAAAAGTACAATTTAACGCTTTAAATGAAGAAATTAAAGTTATTGCCAAAGAATTAAATTTAGAATTACCTTCTGAAGAGGAAATTATAGATTTGCTTAAAATTATTGATGATGAGTTGGAAGACTATAATGATGAATTAGAAGATAATAAAAATTTTGAAAAATATATACTATTTAAATTTTTATTTTCAGTTCTAATATATGCAGATAAGGAACATGCAATTTTTAGGAAAGAAAATAATATTAACTATGATATTCCTGAAAATCTTATTGATGAATATAAGCTAAAAAAGTTTGGAATTCCTGATAAAGCTAATTTAAGAAACATAGTATATGAAGATGTTTTAGCTAGTCTAAATAATGTTAATAAAAGAATTATGTCTATAACTTTGCCAACAGGTAGTGGTAAAACCTATACCTGTATGGCAGCAGCCTTAAAATTAAAAAAGATGTTAGAAAAGGATATGAAAATAATATATTGTCTTCCTTTTACTTCGGTTATAGATCAAAACTATGAAGACTATAAAAAAGCTCTAGAAGAAGTAATGAACTTAGATAAGGTAACCTCAGATAAAATATTAAAACATCATTATCTATCACCTAAAAATTATGAGAAGACTGAGCTTTATTATGAGGGTGATGAGGGAAGATTTTTAACTCAAAATTGGAATTCTCAAATTGTAGTAACTACTTTTATACAGCTATTTAATATCTTGTTTTCAAATGAAAATAGTAGTTTAATTAAGTATAATGCTTTGTCCGATTCTATAGTTTTACTAGATGAAGTTCAGTCTATACCTTATAAGTACTGGAAGATAATAAATAAGCTTTTAACTGAAATGTCAGAAAGGTTAAATATATATTTTATTTTTATAACAGCTACCCAGCCTTTAATTTTTCAAAAAAATGAAATTATAGAGCTTGCATCTAAGTCTGAAGAATACTTTAAAGCATATAAAAGAACAAAGCTTTTAGTTCATCAAGATCCTATGAATAAGGAAGAGTTTTTTGAATTTGCTGAGAAAATGATTTTAGAAAATAAAAATAAGAATATTTTGTTTATAGTAAATACAATCAAACTTTCTCAGGAATTATATAAAAGAATAGAAAAACTTGAGGATAATAGAAAATTAGAATATTTATCTACAAGTATAGTTCCAATTGAAAGAAGAACTAGAATAGAGAAAATAAGAAATTCAAAAAAGAAGATGATTGTAGTAAGCACCCAGTTAGTCGAAGCTGGAGTAGATATTGATATGGATATTGTGGTTAGGGATATAGCTCCCCTAGATTCTATCAATCAAAGTGCGGGCAGGGCAAACAGAGAAAATAGGGGAGAATATTTAGGAGAAGTTCATCTTGTAAAAATAGAAGAGAATAATAGACTTTTAGCTAGTTATATCTATTCTGATACCCTATTAAATGCTACTAAAAAGGTATTAGAGGGAAAAACTATTATTTTAGAAGAAGATTATAAAACAATAAGTGATATGTATTTTAAAGAAGTAGATAAAAATAAATCCAATAATAAATCTAATGACTTAATAAAAGATATTTATGAATTAGAATTTGAAAAAGTAAAGGATGAATTTAAACTAATTGAAGATCAAGATAAAGTTCAATTATTTATAGAACTTGATAATAAAGCTAAGAAGCTTTGGAAAAATTATTTAGAATATAAAAATATAAAAGATATAAAAACTCGAAGAAATAAATTAGAAAAAATAAAAACAGATTTTTATAGCTATGTTATTTCAGTATTTAGAAATAAGTGCAAAGAAAACGTTGATGGAAAACTAGACTATATTTCTTCTTATGAACTTAACAGTTGTTATGATAGAAAGTTTGGTTATAAAACAGAAGAAGAAAAGCAAATTATACTTTAATAATTAGAGGAGGCCTGCTTTGCAAGTAGAAATATGTAAATTAACTTTTAATAATTTAAATTTATCTCCTAGATATAGTGAGAAAATCAGAGGTTATTTAGGAAATAAATATATAGATAATAACTTAATGCATAATCATGACAATGATAAATTTATTTACAGATATCCTTTAGTACAATATAAGGTAATTAATAATAAGCCAATAATCATTGGGATTAATGAAGCTGCCCAAATAATTGCCAATATAGGAGTTGAGGAAGATAACATAATTATAAATGGAGTTAATTATGATTCCTTAGAAAATAGTATTATCAAAAAAACTTATGATTTTGGTGAAGCAGAGGATTATATAGAATATAAATTTGAAACTCCTTGGATAGCCTTAAGTCAAAAAAATAACTCTTTATATAAAGCTGCAAATGAAATAAAGAAAGAAGATCTTCTTAAAAAAATTTTAATAGGTAATATAATATCAATGTCAAAGGGATTTAATTATACAGTTAAGGAAGAAATAAAGTGCTGGATAAATTTAAAGGAAACTGAAGTAAATTTAAAGGGAATAAAACATACTGCTTTTTTAGGAAATTTTAAAGTCAATTTTTATATTCCTGATTATTTAGGCCTTGGTAAATCTGTTTCAAGAGGCTTTGGGACGATAAAAATAATATAAAGGAACAGTTATACAAAATCCCTTTTAATTAAAGTATCTTATAGTATATTTTAAGATAAATCAAAATAAAAGTAGAAAAATATTTTGTAGGGCAAATCTAATATTATGCTAAAAAAATTATAAGCTTATTTAAATTTATTAAGTCTAGGTTTGTCTTACAATTTATCTAAATCCTAATTGATATAGTTTTTTTCTATTTTATATTACTCCTGTTAAATAAAAATAATTATTCAGTCAAGATAATTTGATAATTAATAACCTGATAGGGGCCAATAGATACATAAAAAGAACTGAAATTAGAGTATTTATCTTGTATTTATAAAAATGAACTGAAAATAGTATTTTATATTAAATAAATTTACTAGATCTAATAATATAAATTTTTTATAAACAAAAGTTTAATTATATATAATTTTTGAAATAAGACAAGCTTCAACTTTAGAAAGGCTTGAAAATACTAGCTTTAGAGACTATAATAAATATGTAAAGTGGACAGAAAAAGATCAGTTTTGGCTTGTACAGATAAGTAAAAATATGAAATCTAAGCTCGTCCACAAAAGCCAACAAAGCTAGAAAAAATCAGTGTTTGCGAAAAATTTCCTATTTAAGTGTTAGTTCCATTAAAACAAGGATTGAAACAAAAAACTTTTATTTGATTTTCAAATTGCTTTTCTATTTAAGTGTTAGTTCCATTAAAACAAGGATTGAAACACGAGCTAAGCCCGGCAACTAAAGAAAATATTATAAAATTTAAGTGTTAGTTCCATTAAAACAAGGATTGAAACGAATGAGAAAAATATTTTCTATAAAAACCATATTCAATTTAAGTGTTAGTTCCATTAAAACAAGGATTGAAACATATTCCAGCTTCATCTCTATTAAATGCTCTGTACTGATTTAAGTGTTAGTTCCATTAAAACAAGGATTGAAACTAAATAAATTTACCTAGAGCTTTACCTTTCTTAACTTATTTAAGTGTTAGTTCCATTAAAACAAGGATTGAAACATGTAAGGACTTGCTTCAATAATTTGTGTCATTGCATTTAAGTGTTAGTTCCATTAAAACAAGGATTGAAACAGTACATCTATAATGGGTTGCATGCTCTGTGATATAGGTTTAAATGTTAGTTCCATTAAAATAAGAATTGAAACCTAAGTTTGATAAAGTTTTGGAGTATTAATGCAACTTTATTTAAGTTTCACTTCCATTAAAACAAGCCTTGAAGAAACTACTGAATATAATATATTTATTAAAGAACTTTTAGATTTTACATAAATTAATTAATTAAGGATGTTGTAAAATTTTTTCTGAAAAATAACTAAAAGTAAATGGATATTTCCTTGGAAATATTTGTAAGAAATTATAGGTAAATTTATCCTAACAATTATTTTGAAAAATACTTTATAATAAACTTAGTATGTATTATTCAAAATCTTAACTTTATGGAAGTGAAAAGAAATGAGAGAAAATAATTCTAAGTTACCTAGAAATAATAAAATTATATTTATGCTTTTTATTTTACTTATGATTTTACTTATGATTTTATCGTAGTTATCATGGGAACTTTCTATGGAAAAAAGCTACAAAAGGAAAATTTACTAACTCAAAAATTAGAAGAGCTTACTAATGATTTTAACAATATAAATATTATGAATATGAATGAAGATGAAGAAAAATCTTATAATGAGCTTAAAAGCAAATTTGAAAACTCAATAAATGAAAAAAATCTTGATAAAAGTGAAGAGCTATATAAGTACCTGCTAAAATTAAATGCTTCAGTATCAGCTAGGCTAGAAAAAGAAAAAAGGATGGCTAAAGAGGAAGAAAGTCTAGCAGCGGAAAAAGCAAAGGAAGAAGCTGATAAAATTCAAAATTCAGCAGCTGGCAATAATGAACAAAAAGCTAAAACAAATGAAAATATATCTGCCAGAATTGGAAATACTTCTCCAGCAGTAAATTCCAGTCAGCTTTTTTTGTTGTAAGCACTGGTGGCACTTATGCAGAAGTTGTTTTATGGCAGAAAGACAGTGAAGGTATTTGGTATGAATTTGATAGAATGTCTGGAAGACTTGGGGAAAAATAAACATTATGCTAAAATAAAGAAGTGAATATAAGGTTTTTTTGAAAGTGGAGAATATAATGAGATATATAACTGGCATAATTATTGGGATATTTGTTACATTACCAGTAGGTCCCTTAGGTCTTATGGCAATACAGAGAACAATAAAAAAAGACTGGAAAACTGGCTGCTTAGCTGGAATTGGAGCGGCTCTTTCTGATATGGTTTATTCCTCTATAGCAGTTTTAGGGGCAAGCTTCATTGATGAATTTATAAATAAAAATAAATATTTTATAAGTGGCACAACAGGAATAATATTTTTAATAGTCGGGATTAATATTTTAATGAGTGGAATAGAAAAGAGTAAGCTAAAAGAGCTTCCTAAAGAAGAAGGGATGCATCCTTTTTTTATACATTTCCTTCTAGGCTTATCTAACCCAATGACCTTTATAGTATTTATAACAGTCTTTGCAGCTATGGGGGTAAGCATAGATAATACAGAGCTATTTAAAAATGTAATTTTTGTTATATCAATTTTCATTGGTTCCTGTATTTTATGGTTAGTAACATCCAATATAGTTGAAAAGACTAAAAGCAGACTAAAATTTGAGAGTTTTATTTTTATAGACAAGCTAATAGGAGCAGTAATAGTTATCTTTGGTATCTGTGGAATTTTCAAAGGGATAGCTGGCTTATAAAAGAACTTCTATCAAAAAAGAAGAGGACAAGACCTCTTCTTTTTATTTTTATATCTTTATAAATTTTTCCTTACCAATTATGTTAAATTATTTCTATAAATTTACATTATTTAGGAATAAAGTTGTTAAATTATATTTTTAGGAGGCAGCTTTTATTAAAAGTTTACAACAGCCTTTTTTCCAAGGTCTAAAATTAACAAGGCATCTTTAAAGGAAATTTCATAAAGATCAAGCCTTTCTCCAGCCACTTCTATAATTTCCTTATAGTCTGGGTGCTTTTTAATGAATTCATCCTTTAAATCATAAATGCTTAAATTACTCTTTTTAACTATAGCCCTCTTTACCCTAATATGTTCACTGCTTTCTGCTGATAGGGGAACAGTAGTGAAGGCAACATTATTATTATGAATAAATTCAAAGGTCTTTTCAGATCCTCTAAAGGAAGCAAAAAATATTGTCCCTTCCTTATCCTTCTTATAGCAGAAGTTTACAGCTCTTACATTTGGAAAATTATCAATTGATGTTGCCAAGGCAATTCTATTAGTTTCATCTAGTATTCTATAATATTCTTTTAAATTATCCATCTTTATTCTCCTTTTCCTCTTTATTATTGATTTTTCCCACTAACTACAATCTTATTCTATCATTTAACCTTGACATCAGTATGTCATAGTTATACTATAAAATAAAAATTAAAGGAATGATGAATATGAAAACTGATAGACTAATTGCTATTATTATGCTTCTCCTTCAGCATAAAAAAATAAGTGCTTCCAAACTTGCAGAAATGTTTGAAGTAAGTACAAGGACAATATATAGGGATATTGAAGCAATTAATTTAGCTGGTATCCCAATAGTTACTTATCCAGGAGCTAACGGGGGAGTAGGGATTATGGAGGAGTTTAAAATAAATAATAAGTTTTTTACAACTTCTGAAATAGAAAAGATGCTGCTGGGGCTAGGAAGTATTTCGCAGATAATTTCAAATAATGAATTAAAAAATACCCTGGCAAAAGTAAAAAGTCTAATTCCAGCTTCAAATCTTAGGGATATTGAATTAAAATCTAACCAAATTTCTATTGATATTACTCCCTGGATAGGAAATAAGAACTTTCATCCTAATTTTGAAAAAATAAAGGAAGCCCTTAATGAAAATAAATATATAAGCTTTGATTACTTAAACAATAAAGGAGAGAAGAGTAAAAGAAAAATTGAGCCTTACAGGTTACTTTTAAAGGAAGGCTATTGGTATCTTCAAGCTTACTGCACAGAAAAAGAGGACTTTCGCACCTTTAAGTTATCAAGGATGAGCAAGGTAGAAATACTAGAGGAAAATTTTATTCCAAGAGATTTTGATTTTAATGCTTTAGCTACTATAAAAAATTCAGGCAAAAAAATTATAAAAATAAAGCTTATAGTGGATGAACTTCTTAGAGATAGAATGATAGAACTATGTGGAGAAGAAAACATAAAGCCTTGGAAGGAAAAAAAGCTTATAGTAGATTTTCCTTTTATTGATGATGAATATAGTTATAATATCCTTCTTGGTTTTGGAGATAAATGTGAGTGTATAGCTCCAGCTTCTATTAGGGAAAAATTAATTAAGAAAATAGAAGACTTATTAAAAATTTATAATAAATAAAAAACTTCCCTTTCCTTGGAGAGTACCTTCGAGGAAAAGGGAAGTTTTAATTTTTATCTATTTATATTAAAGGATTTATTTTTAGTTTCATAATATATCATATTACTATGCTTATCAAGGTAATATGAAAAATAAGATATTTTAAACAAAGTACCTTGACAGACATAATACTTTGATGTATATTATAGCTACAAGAAGAAAAACAACTTAAAGAAAGAGGCGAGGAAAATTGGACAGTAAAATATCATCAGATTTAATTAGAGGGCATACAGATACAATTGTTCTTGGAATTTTAAAAGAAGGGGACAGTTATGGCTATGAAATTTATAAAAAGATAATTGAAAAAAGCGAAGGAGCCTATGAATTAAAGGAAGCTACCCTTTATTCAAGTTTTAGAAGATTAGAAAAGGATGGCTATATAACTTCTTATTGGGGAGATGAAACTCAAGGGGGAAGAAGAAAGTATTATAAGATAACAGCCTTGGGAGAAAACTTATATAATCTTAACAAACAAGACTGGGAATTTGCTAAAAGAATAATAGATAAACTTATTTAATAGGAGGTAAATAATAATGAAAAATATAGATGAAAAAATTAATGAATATATTGATAAGGTATTTGCAGAAGTTGCTCCAAGTCAACAACTCTTTGATTTAAAGGAAGAATTAGCAACAAATATGAAAGAAAAGATTGGAGACTATACTTCTAGGGGACTAGATGAGGAACAGGCCTTTAGGGAAGCTGTAGCATCCCTCGGAGATTTAAGCGGCTTAGTAGAGGATATGAGAAAAATAGGTCAGGACAAGGCTAGAGAAACTGTTTATACAAGTATGTCCAATAAAGTTTCTATTGCTGGAATAATTATTGGTGTATTATTAATACTTTTTGGAAGTTTTTCTACTGCAATGCTGCATTTTATGAATATCCCTAAGGAAGGAGCTGTTGCTCCAGGAATATTTATAGTTGGCGGCGGTATAGTATTAACTTATAGTTTATTGACTATAGAAACTAAAAGAAAGTATGCCATGAATAAAATTAGGGCAGCCTTTTATGCACTTGCTGTTGGCTTAATACTATTTGGTATTTTTTCAGCTGTAATGTCAGGAACAGCAACTGGCGAAGTCTTTATTGCAATAGGATCCTTAATGGTTTATGTGTTAGCAGGTGTTGCCTTGATGCTATATTTATTTTTAACAGGAAGAAGTAGAATAAAATAATAAGAGGAGGGAAGATAATGTTAAATAGAGAAGTACAAAAGACAGACTTATCGCTAATTTTAGTTTTAGGGGCAATAGCCCTTATAAGGCCCCTTTCAAAGATAACAGGCATAATTGATATTTTTGGTAATAGAGCAAGGGGAAGTCTTTTAATCACCTTAATTGTTTCTGCAATTTGGATATTTATAGTAGTAAAAAATAAGTTTGAAAATCCAGTTTCAACCCTTGTTTATGCAGGATTATCTTATGGAGTATTTTCTATAATCTTAAGTGGAATTTTATTTCCTATATTAACTGGAAGATTGCAAGGACCCTTAGTTTTTCCACCGGCTATTTTTATCATCTTGATTTTAAATATAATTTGGGGTTTTATAACAGGAGTAATAGCAAAGTTATTTTTAGGGAATAGAATTTAATTTAAAAGAAAACTTCCAATATAGCTATTTTTCAAAGAGTAGCAAATTGGAAGTTATTTTTTATACAAATTTTATTTAAATTTATTATTCAAGATTTTTTCCTGTAAAGGCTAAAGGCAGCAATTCTCCTAGAGTATATTCTAAATAATCATCTGTACTTTTAGCTATAATCACTTTAAATGTTTTTAAATCACAGAATTCAGCCATTACTTGTCTGCATACAGCACAAGGGGCACAATAATCTCCTTCTCCTGGTTTTAATCCTTTTTTATTTCCTACTATTGCAATAGCAACAAAGTCCTTATGACCTTCAGAAATTGCCTTAAAAAAGGCTGTTCTTTCTGCACAGTTAGTAGGGGTATAGGCAGCATTTTCGATATTACAGCCAGTGAATACGGTTCCATCGGCGCAAAGTAAAGCCGCACCAACATTAAAATTTGAGTAAGGAGTATAACAGTACTTTTGCACTTCAAAGGCTTTTTCTATTAAATTTTTCGCATTTACCATAGCTATCATCAACCCTTCTTGAAAATTCCAAACATATAGAGATATTTGGGAATATAGTATATCACTATTAGAAAAAGAAGTAAATAAATCTTTCCAATTATTTTAGGAAAATTTATGATGTATTTATCAATTTTTATGGATTTATTTAAATAAAATATTAATACTGAAGAATGGAAGCTTCAGGATTTTTTATGACTGGTTTTATTATTAGAGAAATTGTCAATATTTTTAATAGTGATAATAATCTAGGTCTTGAAAAACTTACAACAATAGGAGTAAAATTAAATTTTAGTTGATTTTTATTTAATCTTAAGCAAAAGGCTTATCCTTTATGAAGATTAAGTATATAATGCTTATAGATAAGTTGAAAGGATGAACAATTTTGGATAAATCAAAATTTTATACAAAAAAGATAAATATAATTATACTTGCAGCTATTTGTACTTTTTTATGGGGAAGTGCCTTTCCTTCTATAAAGGTTGGTTATGAACTTTTCAAAATTGATGCTGATGATTTAGGAGGAAAGCTGATTTTTGCCGGCTATAGGTTTTTCCTAGCAGGATTATTTGTACTCTCATTGCAGATAGTTAGAAAGATAAATATTTTTAAGATAAATAAGAAGGATTTAAAGGAATTTACCTTTCTAGGACTTAGTCAAACAACCCTTCAGTATATCTTTTTTTATATTGGAATGACCTATACATCTGGGGTAAGGGGATCAATTATAAATGGAAGCTCCACCTTTTTCAGTATAATATTGGCCCACTTTATTTATAAAAACGATAAATTAAGTTTTAATAAGATATTAGGATGTATCCTAGGATTTGCAGGAGTAATTATCGTAAATCTAGGAGGAAGTTCCCTTTTAGAAGGAAGTTTTTCCTTTAAAGGAGAGGGCTTTATAACGATTGCAGCCTTTCTAATTTCAATCTCTTCAATTTATGGAAAGAAAATTAGTCAAGATAAGGATGCGTCTACTGTTACGGGCTATCAGCTGACAATTGGAGGTCTTGCCTTAATTATATTAGGATACCTTTGCGGAGGACATTTAACAAACTTTACATTGAAATCAAGCTTCCTTTTAATATATATGGCCCTATTATCCTCAGTAGCCTTTGCTTTATGGTCCCAACTAATAAAATATAACAAGGTTGGAGTAATTTCAGTTTTTAATTTCTTAATTCCTGTTTTCGCTACAATTCTTTCTGCTATGATACTTAAAGAAAATATTTTTGATTTTAAAATTTTTATAGCCTTAATTTTTGTTTGTGCAGGTATTTATTTTGTTAATAAAACTAAGGATGAAGAACTCTTCCCTTATAAAGAAATAATAAATAATGAAAAATAGTTTTTTAATAATGCAAAAGGAGATAAATATGATTTCAAAAAAAGAACTTATGGATGAAATAATAACATACGATATAATAACTTATAAAGATGAGGATGGAAAGAAAGTAGAGTATGTTGAAGTTACTTTAACAGATAGGATTATTGATGTTTACATGGATACAAGTGAAGTAAATATCGGAATTCTTGCAAAGAAAATCCTTGAAGATAATTTGTATAAATAGTATCTTTAAAAGGCTGAAGAAATTCGGTCTTTTATTTATAAATATAAGGAGGAATTTTTGTGAAACATAATAATACCAAGGAAGATAATAATAGATTAAATGTTATTAAAGAATGGGAAGGTAAAGTTGTAAAACATTTTAAAGGAGACCTGTATTTAATCCTTGATACTAATGTAATTCATACAGAAACTAATGAAAGAATGATATATTATAAAGCTTTATATGGTGACTATGGCACTTTTGTAAGACCTGCAAGCATGTTTGCTGAAAGGTGTAATTCTGAGCAGTTTGAAAAGTATGGTCAGGAATATAGATTTGAGTTAGCAGAAAATAAATCTAGGAAGAAGTAATATAAAATTTATAACAGTAAAGATTAAAGAGATATTTAGAAATAAAAAATAATAATATAATAATTAAAAAAGATAAGTATGTATAGAAGATCAGTAAAATTACTGGTCTTTTATTTTTATAAAATAAAGTCTTGAAATAAGCATTGTTTATTTCTTTTAAAGTAAAATCAAAGAAAAATAAATTAATAAAATTTTCGGAAGTAATAAATAATATAGTAGAAAAATAGATGTAATAATTAAATGAGGTGTAAAATGCATATAATTGTAATTTACATAATATTTGTAATGTTATGTATTAGATTTTTTCAAGTTGCAACAAGAGGGGATGATTAGATAATAAATTTTTTAAAAAACTATTGACTTAGAGCTAACTCCATAGGGTAAAGTATTAATAGAAGGAAATAACAAAATATTAAATAAAGTAGAAATTCATAAAAAGGAAAGGAGAATCTCTTATGAATAGTTTTGTTTATGACATTCCAGTAAAAGTGTATTTTGGGCCTGATCAATTAGGACATCTTGGAGAAGAGTTAAAAAAATATGGCAATCGCGTACTTTTAACCTATGGTGGAGGCTCTATTAAGAAAATTGGACTTTATGATAAAGTTGTTGCAGAAATAAAAAAGGCTGGGTTAGAACTATTTGAACTTTCAGGTATTGAGCCTAATCCTCGTATTACTTCAGTTAATAAAGGAGCAGAAATTTGCAAAAAAGAAAATATAGATGTATTACTAGCAGTAGGTGGAGGCTCTACTATAGATGCTACTAAATTTATAGGGGCAGGAGCTTTCTATGAAGGAGATGCTTGGGATCTAGTAACTGGCAAGGCTCCAATTACAAAATGCCTTCCTATAGTAACAATTTTAACTTTAGCTGCTACTGGTTCAGAAATGGATGCAGGTGGTGTTATCAGTAATTTAGATACAAATGAAAAACTAGGAAATGGTCATCCAACAATGCTGCCAAAAGTATCTTTCCTGGATCCAACTAATACTTATTCTGTAAGTGCTTATCAAACTGCCTGTGGTGCTGCAGATATAATGTCCCATATCATTGAAGTATATTTTAACATGAATAAAGATTTATATATGTTAGATACCGTGGCAGAAGGTTTAATGAAAACTGTAATAAAATATACGCCAATTGCAATTAAGGAACCTGATAATTATGAAGCTCGTGCTAATCTTATGTGGGCATCTTCTTGGGCAATTAATGGCTTTATTGATGGAGGTAAAAAGCAGGCATGGAGCTGCCATCCAATGGAACATGAATTATCAGCTTTTTATGATATAACACATGGATTAGGCCTTGCAATACTTACTCCACGTTGGATGGAATATACTTTAGATGAAACTACAGTATCAAAATTTTATCAATTTGGATGCAATGTGTTTGATATAGATAAAAGCATGGAACCAATGGCAGTTGCAAAGAAGAGCATAGAAATGTTATCTGATTTCTTCTTTAAGACGCTAGGTTTAAAGAGTACTTTAACAGAAATAGGAATAGATGACAGTAATTTTGAAATAATGGCTAAAAAGGCTTGTAAGGGAAGTATTATTCAAGGATTTAAACCTTTAAAACAAGAGGATATTCTAAATATCTATAAGATGTGTCTATAAAATAAAGTTTTAAGAGCATGTAGTACTTTTAAATTAATATTACATGCTCTTTTTTCACACAATTAGCAAATATTATGATAAAATTTTTATAAAGACTTTATAATATTTTCTCTAGAAGGTTTAGGGAAGAGAAGTAAAAAAAGATTGAATTTAAATTTATAGAAAATGAAAATTTATATGTTTTTAATAAAATAGTACTTGGGGATGATATAGATGATATTCAATTTAAATGAGTTTTTAATGGCAGTATCTTTTACATTAGATTTCGTTGAGATGGATATATTGGGGGTTGCTTCAAACCATGGTAAAAGAACTGCATATATAGCTTTAAGAATTGCACAGGAGATTGATTTAAAAGATGAAGAAATTCATGATGTTGTTGCTCTAGCAATGTTACATGACAATGGACTTAGTTCAATAAATGTTCATGGAAGATTTTTAAAAAGGGATCCTATGAATATTAGAAATTTAGAAAGTGTTAAGGAACATTGTATAATAGGTGAAGACAATATTAAGGACTATCCTTTTTTTACAGATGTTAAAGGTTCAATAAAATATCATCATGAAAACTATGATGGTACAGGTAACTTTAATTTAAAAGCTGAGGAAATTCCTTTAATGGCACAAATAATACGTATTGCAGATTTAACAGATGCCACTTTTAATTTTGGAAAAAGTAATAATTCAAATAAGGAAAAAATAATAAAATATATCAATGATCAAGAAAATAAAATATTTTCTCAAAAGTTGGTACAAGCTTTTAATAATATTTCTAAGGATAAAAATTTTTGGGCTAATTTACAAGATGATAATCTAAAGGAAGCCCTAAAAAAGAACACACCACAATTTTCAAAGGATTTATCTTTAGAAGAAATTAAGAAAATAACAAGTGTATTTTCAAAGATAGTTGATTCAAAATCTCATTTTACAAAAGAGCATTCAAGGGGATTGGTAGAAAAAGTTAAAATTATGGCTGATTATTATAAGAAAAGTCATGAAGAAAAAATGAAATTAATTATTGCAGCTGATTTACATGACATAGGTAAATTAGCAATTCCTAATGAAATTTTAGATAGTCCAAGGAAACTAACCTTTGAAGAGTTTGAGTTAATGAAAAAGCACGTTTATTATACAAGAATAGCCCTTCAAGAAATTAAAGGCTTTGAAGATATTAATGAATGGGCTTCAAATCATCACGAAAAATTAAATGGCATGGGTTATCCTTTTGGCAAAACTGAAAAGGATTTAGATTTTAATTCAAGGCTTATGACTTGTTTAGATATTTATCAAGCTTTAACAGAAGAAAGACCTTATAGAAAAGGACTAGTACATAAAGAAGCAATGAAAATATTATATGACATGTATAAGAAAGGATTAATTGATGGGAAAATTACTGAAGATATTGATAATGTCTT
Source organism: Clostridium isatidis (assembly GCF_002285495.1). Lineage (NCBI taxonomy): Bacteria > Bacillati > Bacillota > Clostridia > Eubacteriales > Clostridiaceae > Clostridium > Clostridium isatidis. The sequence continues at coordinate 986,710 of NZ_CP016786.1, forward strand.
TGGAGAAAAATAGGGGCATCTAGCTCTCTTAAGGGAGGTTAAGCTTTTACAGGGCTTGTACTCACTTGGGAGAGCTACATGCTCCTTTTGTTTTAAATTATACTATGTATTACTTATATTTATTGTTACTTCTAAGATAGTTTATTTTTCTAATAATTTTAATGTACAACAATTACTTTTGGGAAATAATAAAAAAATTCTATTACTTTTAAAGAATGGTTATTATTAATTATAAGAATATAAATAATTTTGTGCAAAATTGACGTTATTTGTAGAAAAAGGTATAATGAGTATGTATATTCAATATTTTTTTGAGTGAAATGACAACGTTTATATTTTTGTAAAGGTTTGTGGAATTATAAGAAAAATAAGGAGTGTATTATATGGACGTAAATAATCATCTGCTTCAACTAGAAGAATTGAAAAAAAATATTAAGCTAATAAAAGAAAAAGATATTCAAGAAGATAATAGGAATGCTGGATATTGGATTTTTGATATTGAAAATGAAAGAATGTTTTTATCAAAGGATATATTTCAAATATTGGAGTGCAAGCCAGAAGAGTATAATGGTACTCTAGAAGATTGCTTATCTTTTGTTCATCCAGAAAATATTGAGTTTATAAAGATTTTTCGATTAGAAAGTACAGATATTAAGGAAGATATAATTAATTTTAAGATAATAAGTAAAAAGGGAAAAATTAAAGATGTTCAAACAAGTATTATGTTTTTAAAAGATGAAAATAATAATCCAATAAATATAGTTGGAATCTTTGAAGAAGTAAGGGAGAAAAATCTAAGAGATAATAGTGAAAATAAGGCCAATCTTGGCATTTGGAAATATGATGTTATTAATGATAAATTTTATTGTACTGATGAGATTTTTAATATCTATGGAGTTGGTCCTCTTGAGTTTAATAACGATTATAGAAAGGCCATTAATTTAATTCATCCAGATTATAAAATAAAAATAGAAAATGCGATAAAAAAATATTTGTTAGGAGAAAAGGCTGCTTGTGTATGTTCTGTTTCCCATTATATAAAAAATAATAAATTTGTTGTAGGAAAATTAGAGACAATTTATGATGAAAGTGGATATCTAACTACCATCACAGGTGTTTTAGAATGTGAAACAAAAAATAATATATTTGATGAATTTAAAAGATGCTTAAAGCTTATTAATCAAGTTCAAAAATTATCTACTATCGGAAGTTGGCAGGCAGATTTTGATAATAATAGATGTTATTTATCAGATGAAGCCAGTAAAATATTTGGATTTTCTACTAAAGTTACTTGTATCTCCTTAGATGAAATGAAAGAATACATACATCCAGATGATATAGAAAAAATTTATGAAATATATAGTAATCCATCAGAAGAGCCTGTAGAAATAGAATTTAGGCTTATAAATAAAGATGGCTCTGAAAGACATATATATGAAATAGTAGAATTTGCTTTTAATGATGAAAAAGAAGTAAGGTATATGTATGGAACAATTCAAGATATAACAGATAAAGTTATATTAAAGAAGAAACTAAGATTAGAGGAAGAGAAAATTTATAAATTAAAAAGAAGATTTAGTGCATTAATAAAGGATTCCTTTGAAATCTTTGAAATTTTGGATTCTGAAGGAAAAATAGTATATATAAGTGAGGCTTCAGAAAGAGTAACTGGCTATAAGATTGAAGAGCGTATTGGAAAACCAATATTTGAGTTTTATGATAAGTATGAAATTCCAAAGTTAGTTGAAATGATAGAATTTGTAAAAAATAATCCGGAGAAAAAAATTACAAAAGATATACTATTAAAAACTAAAGATGGAGAAGAGATCTATTTAGAATTTCATATGCAAAATTACTTAAATGATACAGCAATTGAAGGTATTGTGGTTAATTTTAGAGATATAACAGATAGAGTAAAAAATGAACAAAAAATAATATATCTATCTTCTCATGATCACTTAACAGGATTACCTAATAGATTATCCTTTAATAAGAAAATCAATGAATTAATTGAAGAAGCCAAAGAAAATAATAAAAGATTTGCTCTTTTCATGGTAGATATTGATAGTATAATTTTTGTAAAAAATACATTAGGTTATAAGATAGCAGAACAATATACAGTACAAATAGTTGAAAAGTTAAAACTTTATTGTGGTAATAAAAAATTATTATTCCGTTATACTGCTCATAGATTTGTAATTGTTATAGAAGGTGTACGTAATATAGATGAATATAAATTAATTTTGAAAATATTATTTAAATTATTTTCTCAGCCAATAAAGGTGGACAAGTATGAATTAGATGTAAAAATAAGCGTCGGAATAAGTATTTATGAAAATAATAAAATAGATAAGGATGAACTTGTAAGGAATGCTGAAGTTGCATTATTTTTAGCAAAAAATGAAGAAAGAAATAGATATAAATTCTATTCATCAGATACTAGCATTCAAACCTATAAATATTTTATTCTTCAAAGGGATTTAAGAAGGGCAGTAGAAAATAATCAGCTTAGAATTTTTTATCAGCCTTTTGTGAATCTCAATACTAATGAAATAATAGGAGCAGAAGCTTTAATTAGATGGGAACATCCAGAATGGGGAATAATATCTCCTAATGAGTTTATTTCCATGGCAGAAGAAACAGGATATATTATTAATATAGGCAATTGGTTATTAAAGGAAGTTTGCAGTAATTATAAAGAATGGATAGATAATGGACTGCCTAACATCAAAATTTCTATTAATCTTTCAGGAATGCAGTTATTAGAAGCAGATTTAGTTAAAAAGATTAAAAACATTATTGAGGAATATGAATTAAAGCCTAATTTTTTAATTCTAGAAATAAAAGAAAGTGCCCTTATGGGAAAAACAGATAAAATAATTTCAAGCATTAAGGAATTAAGATCTTTAGGTATTCAAATTGCTCTTGATGATTTTGGAACAGGATACTCATCTTTAACATGTTTACCTTCTCGTAATATTGATATATTGAAACTAGATGGTTCTTTTATTAACAAAAATGAAGATAGTACAATTATAATTAAACATATAATTAGAATGGCTCAGGAATTAAAAATTAAAATATCTGCAGAGAAAATAGAAAGTTGGGATCAGCTAGAATTTTTAAGAAATTTAAAATGTTATTCTGGACAAGGTTATCTTTATAGTAAACCATCACCGAAAATAATATTTGAAAAAGTATTAGCTAAGAAAAAATGTAAGCCGGTTATAGTTAATGATACAAAATTTGAAGGAGATAGACGTCAATATTTTAGAGTTAAGTTTATGCAGTCGCTAGAAGCTGAATTGACTGTTTTAGAAATTAAAGGTAAGAAAGTTAATGTAGGTAATACAAAGGTCTTAATTAAAAATATTGGACCGGGAGGTTTATGTTTTGTATCTGATATTAATTTACCTATAGATAATGATATTGTTCTTCAATTTACAACAAAATTGATGAAGACAGAAGTTAAAGTTTACGGACATTCGGTATGGGGCAAGGAAATTGATACTAATTTATATGAATATGGTATCAAATTTTCCTTAGATGAAAATAAACTAACAGAACTTGTAAGGTTATTGAATCAAGTTCAAATATCTATGAAAAAAGATATTTTATTTGCTGATGGTAGTTTTATTTCAGGTACTATTTTCTCCTATTTTGCTTTCGAAAAATAATAACAATAATATAAAAGCTATTGCAAACTAAACTGTGCTTTGCAATAGCTTTAAATATTAATCTTCTCTATATTCTAAAATATCACCAGGCTGACAATCTAAGGCCTTACAAATAGCATCCAAAGTAGAAAATCTTATAGCTTTAGCCTTTCCATTTTTTAAAATAGATATATTAGCCATTGTTATTCCAACTTTTTCTGAAAGTTCTGTAACGCTCATCTTCCTTTTAGCCAGCATTACGTCTATGTTAATTATTATTGCCACTTCCAATCACCTCAAATCGTTAAATCATTTTCTGATTTTATTTCTATGGCATTTTTTAAAATCTCTTGAAGAAGAGCAGCAAAAATTCCAATAACAACTGAAGCAAATATGATAATTAGTCCAATTAATATAACGCTTGGAGCATCATCAAGCTGAGCAATTAAATATAAAATTGGCAGTCCAGCAGTATAAAAGCCGCTGATTACAAAGGCACATTTTTTTATTATGCTTAAAGCATTTACTGACAAATTAGAAAAGGCTTCCTTTTTTTCAATATAGTTTAAAAGCTTATAGGCTTGATATAAGGCTATAAAAAAGAATGATGCTGATCCAGATAACATTATAAAAATTGAAATTAATAAAAATATACCTTTTGGAGGCATAGTAAAAAGCTCTATTATTATATTTGGTAATATATAGAGACAGGCTGCTAATACTGGAAGACCAATAAGAAAAACCGCTATCTTTAATAATAATGTTGAATATTTTTTCATACAAAACACCTCATCTATAATTTCTAATTATAGAATAATAAAATATTTATCGTTTGTCAATAAATTATTATCATATTGAGGTATATTTTTATTGTGTTATTATTTTCTTATATAAGAAATATAATAAGTAATAGGATTTTTATGGAATTATATTGAAATAGATGATATCATTGTATAAAATAATAAAACTAACTATGGGTAGGAGAACTATTATGAAAAAACTTTCACTTACTACAGTCTTTGGACTTATTGGTGCGCTATCTTGGGGTCTTACGGTATTATTAAGAGGAACCAGCTTAAATAATATCGAGCTAATTCAATTTATTTTGGGAATGATGCCTAATATCTCAGCGGCTTGGTTTTTTATATGGATGGGAGAAAGGTTTTTTGAAAAATCTAAAAAGGAGTTTAACTTTAAAGCTTGTCTTTTAACTTCTGGAACTATTTTTCTTTTGGGATTAATTTCTGAAATAATACATGATTTGTTTCTCGACAGCCCTTTTGATATAGTTGATATTATTGCAACAGCATGTGCTATAATTATGTACTTAGCTATTTTTTATATATCTAAAAAAAGAAAAATAAAGGATAGTGTATAAAAATTCATTTCTAAAGGAGTATAATAAATATGAAAGAAAAAATTAATATAAGGAAAGTTAAAAGTGGAGATGAAAAAATCTTAGCATATATACAAACAGAATCATGGAAGAATGCCTTTAATACAATATTATCTAAGGACGACTTAGAGAAATACAGCAATATTGATAAAGCAATAGAAATGTATTCTTATCTTCTTAAAGAAAATATCGCAAATGGCTATATATTATCGTTAGATGATAATCCTCACTGTATCGCTTATTGGGATAAAGCAAGAGATGAAGATATGGAAGGTTATGCAGAAATAATTTGCATTCATAGCCTTAAGAATAATTGGGGAAAGGGATATGGCTCAATTATGATGGAGCATATCTTAAAAGAAATAAAGAAGCTAGGATATAGCAAAGTTCTTCTTTGGGTTTTTGAAGAAAATAAAAGAGCTCGTAAATTTTACGAGAAACATAAATTTGTATTAGCAGATAAATCAAAAAAATTCTGTAATGCTGTTGAAGTTATGTATTGTAGAGAATTATAGATAAGGAGATAATTATGGACTTAAAAGAAAAAGTAATAAAAGACAAATTAATCTATAAAGGAAATTTTTTAGAATTTAGAAATTTAGAAGTTGAGCTGCCAAATGGAAAGGAAAGTAATAGAGATATTATAAGACATCCTGGAGCTTGTGGAATAATTGCCTTTTTAGATGATGAAAATATAATCTTAGTTGAACAGTTTAGATTAGCCTTAAATAAAGTATTACTTGAAATACCAGCAGGTAAGCTTGATAAGGGGGAAGCTATAGAAGAGTGTGCTAAAAGAGAGCTTAGAGAAGAAACAGGTTATATTGCTGGAAATATAGAATACTTAGGTTCAATTGCAACAGCTCCTGGTTTTTGTGATGAAATAATATATCTTTACAAGGCAACAAACTTAACATTAGGAAGTAAGGATGAGGATGAAGATGAATTTACTAATGTAAAGATTATGAATATAAATGAAGTTAAAGAAAAAATAAAGAAGGGAGAAATTATTGACGTAAAAACAGTAAGCATTTTTGCCTACTTATAGTTTTCCTTTTTTCTTCCTTTGAAGAAGCAAATATTTAAGATTTAGTTGAGGAAATAGGATTTTACTGTATTTAGTCCTTGAAAAGGTAATTATAATTTAAGTTTTTAGTAATATTTTTGTAAGAAAGCTTTGTAGAGCCTATTAGAAAATAATGATATTATTAATAGGTAAAAATCATAGCTAGAACTATTATATTCTTCTATAAAAATTACAAAAATATTGGAGGTCTAATTTGGAAAAGCATAAAATTAATAAATTAACTTATAGCTTATTTATAATCTACCTAATTACCCTTATTTGGATTATTGTTTTTAAATTAAATGTACCCTTTACACATATAGGAAATTTAAGAACGATCAATCTAATCCCTTTTAGTGAACCTTTAAAGCTAAATGGCAAAATTTCATATAACGAAATGATTATGAATGTTGTTGTTTTTGTGCCTTTAGGAATTTATACAGGAATTTTATTTGAAAAATGGAAGACAATTAATAAGTTATTCCTATTTTTTCTTATAAGTTTTACATGTGAGCTATTGCAGTATATTTTTAGTATAGGAGCTAGTGATATTACTGATTTAATTAATAATACTTTAGGTGGATTAATTGGATTAATAATTTATAAAGTAATTGAAAGGGCCTTTAAAAATAAGCTAAAAGCCCAAAAATTTATAAATTTAATTGCAAAAGTAGGAACTACAATAATAATATTATTATTATTATTTTTAAGAATAAATAACCGTTTAATATTTAGAATTTAATAGACTTCTTGACTAATAAATAATAAGTTAGTATAATTTTCTTAATTTAATATCTGCATAACCAAGATTTGCATATTGTGCATTTCGGAGTATAAGAAGTAAAGGCTATGATAAGAAAGAGTAGCAATCAGGATACCAAACAGAAAGTTACCGGTTGATGAGAGGTGCATGGTTAGGGATTGTGAATACATCTTGGAGCTTCGCACCGAAAGATTATATCAAGTAGGCTGCGACGGAAACCTGCGCCCGTTATAGTGCTAAAGTATCTCGCAATTAGTGACGTACTTGATAAGGTAAACAATGTGAGTTGTTTATGAACTTAAGGTGGTACCACGAGTATTAACTCGTCCTTTTGATTAAGGATGAGTTTTTTTATTATCCGCTTTACTTTCTTATAGAACTTGCAATATTAAAAATATTTCTAAAGGAGATGTTGATATGTTAAAAGCAAAGGAGCAGATGAAAATTATTAGTAAGGGAGTAGAGAACCTTATTAACGAAGAAGAATTATTAAGGAAATTAGAAAGATCTTATGAAAGCAGTAAACCATTAACAATTAAGTTAGGATTAGATCCTTCGGCACCTGATATACACTTAGGTCATGCTGTTGTACTAAGAAAGATTAAACAAATGCAGGATTTAGGTCATCGTGTAGTAATTGTAATTGGTGATTTTACTGGCAGGATAGGTGATCCTACTGGAAAGTCAAAGGGCAGGGCTGCATTATCTGATGAGCAGGTAAAGGAAAATGCAAAGACTTACTGTGATCAGATTTTTAAAGTTCTTGATAAGGAAAAGACAGAAGTTAGGTTTAATAGTGAATGGCTTTCTAAACTTAATTTTGAGGATGTTTTAAGATTGGCCTCAACAACAACAGTTGCAAGAATGCTAGAGAGAGATGATTTTCAAAAAAGATATCAAAATCAAGTACCAATAGGAATTCATGAATTCTTTTACCCATTAATGCAGGCTTATGATTCTATTGAGCTTAATGCTGATATTGAGTTAGGAGGAACAGATCAAACTTTTAATATCCTTATGGGAAGATCTCTTCAAAAAGCAATGGGGCAAGAACAGCAAATTGCAATTTTCATGCCTATCCTAGAAGGACTAGATGGTGTAGAGAAAATGAGTAAAAGTCTTGGAAACTATATTGGAGTTAATGAAGCAGCTGAAGTAATGTTTAAAAAGGTTATGGAAATTCCAGATAATCTTATTATTAGATACTATGAACTTGCTACAGATGAGCATCCTGATGAAATTGATAAGATTAAAGAAATGCTAAATAATAATGTTAATCCTAGAGATATTAAATATAACTTAGCAAAAACTATAGTGTCCCTATACCATACTAAGGAAGAATTAGAAAAGGCAATAAATTTTTATGATACAGCCTTTAGCAAAAAAGCTATTCCTGAGAATATTCCTGAATTAAAAATTGAAGCTGGAAAAGTTACAGTTTTAGATATTATTCCAAAACTAAAGGATATGTCCTATGTTTCTAGTAAAAAGGAATTTATTAGACTTCTAAATCAAGGAGGAGTTCAGCTTAATGGTGATAAATTATCATCAGAGGATATTAATATCTTCTTAAAATCTGGTGATGTAATAAGAATTGGGAAGAAGAGATTTTTAAAATTAATATTTGATTAAGTAATAAAAAGTCCAGGATCTTTGTTCTGGACTTTAATTATAAGGAACTAGTAATTTATACAAAAGACCTCTATAATTATGATATAACGAAGATAAATTACCAATTAATCACATCTAGAGATAGATAAAAGGAGGCCCTATGGATGCAGTTATTATTTAACCTTTAGTATTTCTTTTTATATTATATTTGTATAGAGAATACAAATTAAAGTTTAGCTATAAAATGAATAAATATGATAAAATTATTAAAAGAAGTTCTTAGAAAATAAAAGTATTTTTTATTTGGAAAGGTATGGTGATAATTTGAAGAAAAAAATTAAAGAAAAGATTTTAGTATTAAAAGCAGCATTTCCCTATACAATTCCAGTATTAACAGGATATATATTTTTAGGGGCCGCTTATGGAATTTTAATGAAAAGTAAAGGTTATGGAGTGTTTTGGTCAGTATTAGCAAGTTTATTAATTTATGCTGGTTCTGCTCAATACGTCACAATAACTTTTTTAACATCAATTTTTAATCCTATTTATACTTTTATAATGATATTAATGGTAAATGCCCGCCATTTATTTTACGGAATTTCAATGTTAGATAAATATAAAGAGGCAGGCAAATTAAAACCCTATCTTATTTTTGCGATGAGTGATGAAACTTTTTCTATAGTTTGTTCTACAGAGGCGCCTGAAGGAATAGATAGAAATTGGTTTTATTTTTTTATTACTTTTCTTGATTATTTATATTGGGCAGCAGGTTCAGCCATTGGAGCTTTTTTAGGTTCATTAATTTCATTTAATACAAAGGGTTTAGATTTTGTATTAACAGCCTTATTTGTATCAATATTCGTGGGACAATGGAAAGGACAAAAAGATCATAAGGCAGCCATAATTGGTCTTTTATGCTCTATAGTATCTTTATATATTTTTGGGCAAAGTAACTTTATAATTCCTTCTATGATTTTAATAATAGTAGTATTAACTTTATTCTATAAGAAGGATGTTAAAAAAGAAGAATTAAAAGAGGAGGTAGTACAATGAATTTAATAATATTTCAAGCCTTTATAATTATATGCTTAGCAGCTCTTGCTACAATGATTACAAGGTTTCTGCCTTTCATATTGTTTAAAGATGCAAAATCAAATAATTCTTACATAAATTTTCTTGGACAAGTTTTGCCTTTTTCAGCAATAGGTTTGATGGTAGTGTACTGCCTTAAGAATGTTAATTTTGCAGCAACTTCAAACTGGCTTCCAGAAGCTATTTCTGTTACAGTTATTGTAATTTTGCATTATTGGAAGGAAAATGTTCTTTTAAGCATTGGAGTTGGAACTATTATTTACATGTTTCTTATTCAAGTTGTTTTCATTTAAGCATAAATTATTTTACTAAAGCCGCCTTATATAAGGATATTAATTTTTAGGAGGGATTATAGAGTATGACAAGTATCTTTTTTGTTAGGCATGCCCAGACAGATTATGGATGGGAAGATGATAGAACAAGGCCTTTAAGTCTTGAAGGACAAGAAGATAGCAAAGAAGTAGCAATGGAATGATTTTTACTTTTGTGAAGAAGGTGGAGAATCTCTTAAAATGGTTCAGGATCGTAACATTGAAGCATTACTAGAAATTCTTAATAAATACAAAGATTAAAATTGTGAATGTTATCAAGAGATTTTTATGAAAGGTACTTGTATGAAAAATAAATTAAAAAGAATAGTAAGCAGTATGATAATAATAGGTATATTATTTATTTTTATTATTGGAATTAGCTTTATTAATCATAAAATTAAATTATCAAAGGAAGACAGAATTTTTGTTCCTAATGGAAAAATGATTGAAATAAATGGGCATAAAATGCACCTATATATCAAAGGACAGGGGAATGAAACTTTAGTATTTATGTCAGGAGGAGGAACTCCTTCTCCAGTTTTAGACTTTAAAAGCCTATACTCATTACTAGAAGATGAGTATAAAATTGTTGTAGTAGAAAAAGCAGGATATGGATTTAGTGAAATTTATGATGACAATAGAGATTTAGATATAATATTAAATGAAACAAGAGGAACACTATCTAAAGTAGGATTAGAACCACCATATATATTATTTCCTCATTCAATGTCTGGAATAGAAGCTTTATATTGGGCTCAGCAATATCCAAAGGAAGTTAAAGGAATTGTAGGTTTAGATATGGCTGTGCCAGAAGCATATGAGAATTTTAAAATAAATAATTTTCTGTTAAATATAGCTTCCTTTGCATCAAAGACAGGTATTACAAGATTTATTCCATCTATTTTTAATAACTTAGCAGCAATTAAATATGGTACGTTAACTCAAGAAGAGAAAGATCTTTATAGGGCTATTTTTTATAGAAGAATACTAACTAAATCAATGCTGAATGAAGTAAATCAAATAAAAGGAAATGCAAAAAAAGTAAAGGAAAATGGTCCACCTGATGTCCCTATCTTATTTTTTATTTCTAACGGTAATGGAACAGGATGGGATAAGGATAAGTGGAAGAGCTTTCAAACATCTTATATAGAAAATTTGGCTTCAGCTAAATATATAGAACTTGATTGTGAACATTACATTCACAATATTGAATATAAGAAAATTGCGGAAGAAAGCAGGAAATTTATAATAGAGATAATAAATATGAACATGCTAAAGATTTAGATTACATTGATGTAGAGAATAAAGAAAATTCTATTTACTATTTAGTTTATTTCAACATAAGATAGTAAACATAACTTAATTGAAATAAAGAATATTAAATGATAAAATAAAGAAAAGCAAAAAAGAGAGGCGATAATATGGCAAGAAGAAGTATAAATGAAATGAGCTTTTCAAGTGTTTTTCCCCTTTATATTGAAAAAGTGGAGAGAAAAGGGCGTACTAAAGATGAAGTTATAGAAATAATTACTTGGTTAACAGGCTATAGTCAGGAACAATTAAAAGAACAATTAGAGAAAAATGTTAACTTTGAAACCTTCTTTAAAGAAGCTCCAAAAATGAATCCTTTAAGAACTCTAATTAAAGGTAGAATATGTGGTGTTAAAATTGAAGAAATTGAAGATCCTTTCATGAAGGAAGTCCGCTATTTAGATAAGTTAATAGATGAATTGGCAAAAGGAAAAGCAATGGATAAAATCTTAAGAAGATAATTAGCTTATAAAAAGAGAATATAAAAATATCTATATTTTCATATCAAGAAAATTTTAATAACCCCTTTTAAAATTGGTAATTATATTATAATTGTTATTTAGCTAAGCTTTGTAAGAGCTTATAATATAGTGAAAATACTAAAGGGGCTATTTTAATGTCTATTAGTTTTTATTTGTGTCATTAAGATAGTTCACACATCTATTTGGATAGTTTTTTTATTGAATTTTTATATACTTCTTCCAGATAATTTATCATAGGCTTCAAGCTTCATTTTTACATTATTATCATAATCTAAATTAAAGTAGCAGGTATAAATACAATCTAAAATATATAATAAAGATAATCTTGTAGAAAAAGATGAAATTTTATTAAAATGATTTTCATTTGAACTTAAAAACAAATAGTAATCTGCATATTTACTAATAGGATTTTCATTTATTGAAGAAATTAATATAATAGGCGTTTTATTTAATTTTAATATTTCTGCTAATCTTTTTATTACCATTCCCCTGCCTTCAAAGGATACAATAATTGCCACATGATTTTCATCGCTAGTAGATGCAGTTAATCTTTGATGATATTCTTCTATTGGAACATTGACAAAGGTTCCAATTTCCTGCATTTGAAATTTAAAGTTTTCGGCAAAATATAAATTTCCAGCAGAAGTGTAAAAATCAATATGCTTAGCATTTTTTAAAAGGTGTGAAATTTTTTTTAATTGATCTAAGTTCATTAAATTTAATGAAGACAATATTGTCTGTTCATATAATTCTTTCATTTTAAGAATAATTTGATTTTCGCTTTCATTTTCTTTAAAAGGATAGTTGAAATCGATGCTGCTATTCTCCTTTAAATATTCATTTATAGACATAGAAACTTGAACCTTTAATTCAGATAGGCCTGAGATGCCAATCTTTTGACAAAATCTATAAATAGTTGAAGGTGAAATATAGCAAGCTTCGCTAATTTCACTTGCACTCATTTTCACAAAAACTTCTGAATTATCTACTATATATTTAACTAATATTTTTTCATTTTCCGTTAAGTCAGTTAATTTGTAAAACTTATTAAAAATGTTCATGAAGATCCCTCCATGAACATTATATATCATTTTATAAAATAATAGTTTTCTAAAATTAAAAATCAATATCTTTAAAGTATTGGCTTAAAGTATATGCAATACCATCTTCTTCATTTGATAAGGTAATTTCATCAGCAATTGCTTTTAAATCAGGAACGGCATTTTCCATAGCGACACCAATTCCTGCATATTTAATCATAGAAGCATCATTATGTCCATCTCCAAAAGCTATCATTTCTTCCTTTTTGTATCCCATTGGAATTAAAACAGAATCAAGAGCCTTAGCTTTATCAATGCCCTTTGCTGTAAATTCAAAGTAGAAAGGAGCTGTAAACATACAGCTTAAAGTATTCTTAAATGGTTCCATCATTTCTTTATAATGTGCCTTAAGGTATTCTGGATCACCTGCAGTTAAAATTTTGTTTAGAGGATAATCTGCAAAAGCAGCTAAATCATCCTTTTCACATAATTTAAATTTTCCTCCACGGGATTCATATTTAATTATATTAAAAGGTTTACCATTAAAGTCTATGTAGCAATCATATACATCATTAACATACATATAATCATCTTTATCAATCATAGGTTTAACCTTAAACTTTTTCATATGCTCAAGAACAGCTTGCCCTTCTTCTATAGTCATAGTTTCATTAAATAAAACTTTATTAGTTTTACAATCGACAACCTTAGAACCGTTAAAAGCAACAAGTATTCCATTATGCTCATCCATTCTTAATTCTCTAGCAAAATCTATTAAACCAGAAGTAGGTCTTCCAGAGGCAAGAACTAATATTGTTCCTTGTTCTTGTGCCTTCATTAAAGCGTACTTTGTTTTTGGTGTTATTATCTTTTCACTGTTTGTTAAAGTACCATCTACATCCATAATTATTACTTTTATTTTACTCATAATTTTCCCCCCTAGTGTTTTTTATTAATTATAACAAAAAATTCTTTTTTATATAAAGGTTTAGAGAAAATTGAATAATTTATGTCAGAAATTTAAAGTATAGATTGAAGGAAATGAGATAAAATTTTCAAATTAATTATTACTCTTAAAAAATATACTCTTAAATGATAATAATAAAATATAAATCGAGAAAATTACAATTAAAATTATATTACAATAAAAAATTATATCTATAAAGAGTAGTTAATTGTATTTAAATAAGTAAAAATATTCCTAGATAAAATTTTGGAAAACAACTATAATATGTTATATAGTAAAAAAAGATGAATGAATATATGCCATTTTTATGTAAATATATATTTATTCAAGTTTTTTTACTAAAAAATTATTTTCAAACCCTAAAAATCATATTAATGTTATGCATTTTTAAGGCAAAAATAAATTTAAATATATTTTTAAATTAAGAAATATTGTTTTCGGAATAATATAAACAAAAGTAAAATATAAAATATCATATTCAGCTAAGTTTTCCTTAGCTATAGAAGGAGTTTACATGGAGAATACAGATAATTTAAAAAAACAAATCAAAAAGAAGAAAAAAATTAAAGGAAAGAGTAAAAGTAAATTAAAAGTTATACCTTTAGGAGGAATAGGTGAAATAGGAAAGAATTTAACAGTCTTTGAGTATGAAGATGAAATAATAATTATAGACTGTGGTGCATCCTTTCCAGATGAAAGTTTGTTAGGGATAGATATAGTTATTCCTGATGTAAGCTATTTAGTTAAGAACAAAGATAAAATAAAGGGCTTTTTTATAACTCATGGCCATGAAGATCATATAGGTGGCCTTCCTTATATACTTAAAAAAATAAATGCACCGATATATGGAACAAAATTGACTTTAGCCTTAATAGAAAGTAAATTAAATGAACATGGAATAATAAATGATTGTAAGCTAAATTTAGTTAGACCTGGAGATATTTTAGAAAAAGGTAATTTTAAAATTGAATTTATCAGAACAAATCATAGTGTAGCAGATGCTGTATCAATAGCCCTACATACACCTGTTGGAATAATTGTTCATACTGGTGATTTTAAAATTGATTATACAGCAATTGATGGACAAGTTATAGATTTAGCTAGATATGCTCAATTAGGCAATAAAGGAGTTTTACTTCTATTAGCTGATAGTACAAATGCAACTCATCCTGGTTATACAATGTCAGAAAAAATGGTAGGAGAATCATTAAATAATTTATTTGCAAAAGCTGAAGGAAATGGAAGAGTGATTGTTGCAACCTTTGCCACTAGTACTCATAGAATTCAGCAAATTGTAAATGCTTCTATAAAAACTGGCAGAAAGATCGCTTTTAGTGGAAAAAGCATGGAAAGTATATCAGAGATAGCCATTGACTTAGGATATTTAAAAGTTCCAGAAGAAATGATTATTGATTTAAAAGATATTAATGATTATCCAAGTGAAGAAATTACTATTATAACAACTGGTAGTCAAGGAGAACCAATGGCAGCTCTAACAAGGATAGCCTCAGGCACACATAGAAATATTCAATTAGAAAAGGGTGATACTGTTATTATTTCTTCTAGTCCTATTCCAGGTAATAAAAAGGCTGTTTCTAGCGTAATAGACGATTTAGTAGAAAAAGGTGCAAAGGTTATCTATGGAGAAATGGAAGAAATACATGTTTCAGGGCATGCTTGTCAACAAGAACTTGAATTAATACACGCCTTATTAAAACCTAAGTTTTTTATGCCTGTTCATGGTGAACACATGCATTTGATAGCTCACAGTAGAATTGCAGAAAACATGGGCATAGAAAAAAATAATATATTTTTCTTAGAAATAGGAGATGTTTTAGAATTATCTAAAAATGAAGGTCATATATCAGGAAAAGTACCTTCTGGAAGAGTTTTAATTGATGGAATTGGTGTTGGAGACGTTGGAAATATTGTCCTTAGGGATAGAAAGAATTTATCTCAAGACGGTCTTGTGACTATTGTAATAGCAATAGATGCAGTAAATAAAATGATAATCTCTGGACCGGATATCGTTACAAGAGGATTTGTTTACGTTAGAGAATCCGAAGGCTTAATAACTGAAATAAAAGCAATTACTGCAAAAGAGGTAGAAAAATGCCTTAATAATAATATAACTCAATGGGCTGAAATAAAAAATAATGTAAGAAAAGAAGTTACAAACTTTATTTATAAAAAGATAAAAAGAAAGCCAATGATTTTACCAGTTATTACTGAAATATAGCTTATAAATAAGGTCTGTTTAAAACAGGCCTTTTAGCTAATCTCTTTTTAAGCTCTGAAGAACTACCTAGTACTCTTGTAGTAAACAAATTCAATTTTCATTAGGCAATGTCACAATACTCTGGTTGAGATATTAAAATTAATCTTAAAAATTCTTAAATATATCTTAAAAGTCTTCTTTTTTTATGATATTTTTAATAATATAAGTAAAGTAATTAATTTATAAAAAACTGATTAAATTATAAGGGGGATATTATGGAAAAGAACTTTTTAAAATTTACTGCAGCATGTGTCCTTAGTTTATCTATATTTAATATTAATGTCCAAGCCCAAAATAAAGAGAGAGTAACTTTTGGTATTGATTTAACCGATGCTCAGGAACAGGAAATGCTAAAGGAATTTGGGGTTTCTGAAGATCAAGTTACAATAGATAGAATAACAAACGAGGATATTATTGAACAATTAGGATTAGATCCTAATGATCCTTCAAATTATCAAGGAGGATGTTATTCTTCTTCTTATGTTAAACTTACTGATAGAGGAGGAATACAAGTTAAAGCTAAAAATTTAACTGAAGTAACATCACTTATGCTTTCAAATGCATTAGTTACATCAGGAGTAACAAATGCAGAAATTATTGCCAGCTCGCCTTTCCCTGTTACAGGAACATCTGCTTTATCAGGAATTTTAAAAGGATTTGAAGGAGCTAAAGGTGAAGAATTATCATTAGAAAATAAGAAAACGGCTCAAGAAGAAATAGAAGCAACTTCAGATCTTGGAGAGGAAATAGGCTATGATGAAGCTGCAAAAGTAATCAATGATATTAAAACCAAAATTATAAAAGAAGCTCCAAAAAACAGCGAAGAGATTTCAGAAATAATTAATGATGTTACAAAAGACTATACAATTGAATTATCAGAAGAACAAAAAGAACAAATAAAAGCACTTATGAGTAAAATTAATGACCTAGATATAGATTACGACAAAGTTAAGGATACACTAACCAATATAAGCAATCAAATTGCAGAAGTACTGAAAAAATCAGGTAAAGAAATTCAAGATAGTGGTTTTTTGCAAAATATTCTTTCAACTTTAAGTAATTTTTTCTCTAGTATATTTAATTTTTTGAAGGATCTATTTAATAAATAAGGATCACATAAATTAAATTTATTTTTTTATATTTATTATTATGAAATGTTTAAGTTTAATTGTTAAAAGAAAAATATGCTTTTAAAGCATATTTTTTTATTTAACCTTTTAATAAGTTCATAAATAATAGAAGTTTTATAGGGAAAGATATTGTAGTATAATAAAATAAAGAGTTCAATGTAATTGAACTCAGGTTCCTAAAAATATGCAAAGGGGAGATATATATGGTTAATGACAACAAAATTGAGAAAAAACTAACAAAGGATTACGAAAGCAATGATAAAGAAAGAATAGAATATAATGAATCTGACCTTGATTGTAAAGGTTTAACTGACAAAAAAAAAGAAATGGATAAGTTTTGGAATTGGGAATATTCTAATGAAGATAATTAATTAGGTTAATTAAATTACATGAATAAAATTACTGAAGGGCGTAACTATTATTTACGTCCTTTTAGTTATTTTTATTTACTAACAAAATTTCTTGTTTAAACAAGGTGTGATATAATAAAATAACACAAGTCTCGAATATATAAATACATAAAGAAAGGAAACATTTTTATGACAGAAAAAGAAAAAATGCTGAAGGGTTACTTATATAACGCTAATTACGATAAAGAATTAATTAAAGAAAGAGAAAAGGCTAAAGATCTTTGCTATGATTATAATAATTTAAAACCTTCTGATATAGTAAATCAAAAATCAATTATTTCAAAACTTTTAGGTAAAATAAAAGAGGAATTTTATATAACTGCTCCTTTTTACTGCGATTATGGTTACAACATTGAAATAGGAAATAACTTTTATTCTAATCATAACTTAATTATATTGGATTGCGCTAAAGTGATTTTTGGTGATAATGTATTTATTGGCCCAAATTGTTGCTTTTCAACTGCAGGGCATCCAATTGATTCAGAGCAAAGGAATAAAGGGCTCGAATTTGCTTATCCAATAACCGTAGGAAATAATGTTTGGTTTGGTGCGGGAGTTATTGTATTGCCTGGCGTAACTATTGGGAATGATGTAGTAATTGGAGCTGGCAGTATAGTAACAAAGAACATACCTTCAGGAGTAATAGCTCTAGGAAATCCTTGTAAAGTAATAAGAAAAATTACTGACGAAGATAAGAAAAAATATTGGAAAGAAGACAAATAATATTTGAAAGGGCATGATAAGTAAAATCATGCCCTAAAAACTAGAATGCTCTATCAAAGATTTTTAATAATCTAAGATAGTGATTTGCCTCTCTCAATACATGATCACCTAATAAAGGTACAATTATTGATCTAATATCACAATTTAATAAACCAGCTGTTCCTTCTGCTTTAAAGTTTCTAATATCTTTAGTAGCTTCTAAGTCTTTTTCAGTAAGCTTAGAAATACTATCATTCAATTTTATTGCTTCAGCTGTTAATTTATCAAATTCCTTTCCAAAATTATTAGCTGTTTTAATTAATTCCTCTTCTGTTGGATCCAGTAAACCTCTAATAAATTTTGCGTGTTCAGCCATAATTCTATTCCAGAATCTTTGTTGTTCAACTGCTTCACGTGCTATATCAATTTTTTCTCTATTTTGTATTCTAGATAATAATTTGTAGAAAAATATTGCTTCTCTTCTTATATGCTCTATAAGAAGCGGATAGTTAAAAGTAAATATGCTGCAATTTAAGACACCATCTAAAATCTTTGATTTATAACTAATAAATTTTTTTACAGTTGCCAAAACTTTATTATTTAATTCCTTAACTAAAGGTTCAAGTTTCTCTGGGATATCTCTTTTATCGCCAGGTATAATATTAGCTTCTGCTTTAGTAACCTCAGGATTTAAAGGAATTGTAGTAAAAAATGTTGTTGCTTTTTCAGCATCTGCAGTAAACTTTGTTACTAGTTCTCCTGATTTTTTTACATTTTGGCTAATTACACCATCAGAAAGGGCAATTGTTTTCTTTAATAAATTTGTAAATTCTACTCTAAAGTCATCACCCTTTTCAGCAAGATTGGTATTCTTTGGTGTAAAGCCTGCTTCTAAGAAAAAAGCATGTTCCTTCATTATTCTGATAAAGAATAGATTTAATTCAAGAGATTGTCTTATAAATTCTTTTGTTGATAACATTTTTATCCCCCTCGTGTACTAATAAATAGTTAAAAAGAGTATACTTTTACTAATCTTTGCAATAAAAGATATATAAAAGTAAAATAATACTCTCACTACAAGATATGCAATATGTAAACTTATGTTCATAAAAAATAATTTTAATTTTTTAAATAACTACTAATTTCCAGAATAATAAAATTTAAGTATAATAAGGATATAAATTAATATGTTTACATTTTAGAAATATCTTTTAATAAAATAGCAACAACTGTGAATTATGCTAAATACATAGACAATGATAAAAGGTGGGAAAAATGAGAGAAAAAATATTAATAATTGAGGATGATGAAGATATAAGTGAAATATTAAAATATTCACTATTAAAAGAAGGGTATAAGGTTAAAATTAATCCAAATGGATTAGAAACAGAATATGAAATAAACAACTTTAAACCTGATTTAATTTTGTTAGATATTATGTTAAATGATACAGATGGATTTAATGTTTGCAGAAATATTACTAAGTATAAAATTCCAATAATAATGCTTACTGCAAGGATTGATATATTAGATAAGATTTTAGGCTTAGAGCTAGGAGCAGATGATTATATAACAAAACCCTTTGATATAAGAGAGGTAATTACCAGAATTAGAGTTGCCCTCAGAAGAAGGGAAGAAATAAAAGATATGCTAATAAAAAAAGATGGAGAAATTATATTAGGAAAGATTAAAATTAATGAAAGTGCAAGGACCTCTTATATAGAAGATACTGAAGTAAAGTTAAAACCAAAGGAATTTGACTTATTACTATTTTTAGCCAAAAACAAAAATAAAGTGTATTCAAGGGAACAACTCCTAGATCTACTTTGGGGCTATGATTACTATGGTGACAGCAGAACAGTTGATGTTCATATTACAAGACTTCGAAGTAAATTTAAAAACAATATAAATATAGAAACTATTTTTGGTGTAGGTTATGTAATAAAGGATAATGCTTATGACAATAAGAGGTAAGTTTGGATTAGTTTTATTAATCATTTTTATTATATCCTTGCTATCTTTCAATATATTTATAGACAAACTCTTTGAAAAAAATTTTAAAAATATAATTACAGAAGATGTAAAAATAATTTATTCCTCGTCTATTAAAAATTTAGAAGACTATATTCTTTTAAATAATATAAAGAAAGATAGTCTTACAGTTAAAGATTTAAACAATAAACTTATTAACTTTATAGTCGATAGAATTGGCTGTGAAGGAGTTATATATAACTTAGATAAGGAAGTTATTGCAATAGGAATAAAAAATGAAAAACAGATAGACCTTAATAAACTATATAAAATACCAAATTCCTTTGATTTAGTTAAGGACAACAAAACAGTAGTTGATATTGAAGAAGAAGGAGAAGAAGTTTTAGGCAGGCTTAGTTATTCTATTTATGGTAAAGAAAGTGAACCTATTGGAATAATTGTCTTAATAAAAGATTATAGCAGTGAATTTATTAGAAATAATAATACAAAAAACTTAGTAAATACCATTGTTTCTATAATGTTTATATTAATTCTTACTTCCGTATACTATTTATCCTCCAATATTGTAAAACCAATTATTATTTTAAAAGATAAGCTTTCAGAAATATCAAAGGGAAAGTATCCAAACAAAATAGAAGTTAAATCAAGAGATGAAATAGGTGTCCTTGTAAATAGTTTTAACATAATGAGTGAAAAGTTAAAAAAGAAAGATGAGCAGGAAAAAAGTTTTTTTAGAAATGTAACTCATGAACTAAAAACACCCCTTACTAATATTTCAGGCTATGCACAAATTTTAGAAGATGAAAATTTTGATGATATAGAATTTAGAAAGAAGGCATTAAATAGGATAATATCTGAAAGTAATAGAATGCATGATATGGTTTTTTCTCTGCTAAATATCTCAAAGCAAAGCAGCGACTTAGAAGAATATAATTATGAGAAAATTAATTTAAAAAATATAATAAATGAATTACTTGATATAAGAACACTTGACTTAAAGGGGAAAAATTTAAAAATTAACTTTTCTTCTAAAGACCATATCCTTATAGGAAATAAACAGTATATAAAAATATTATTTAGTAATTTAATAGATAATGCAATTAAGTATTCAAGTAAAGAAACAACTATAAAAATTAAACTTGAAGAAATAAATGAATTTATCCAATTTTCAATATTATCAAAAGGAAAGGTAATCCCAGTAGACTTAAAAGATAAAATATTTGAGGCCTTCGTAAGAGTTGAAAACAAGGGCTTTTCTTCTAAAAATTCAAATGGCCTTGGATTATATATATGTAAAAATATTATAGCTGCCCATGGTGGATTAATAGAACTTAATTTAAATAAAGATGAAAGTGAGTTTATAGTTAAATTACCTAAAGGTTAACAACTTGGAAACATCCTAGTATCAATTTAAAAATAACTAATTGCTAAAATATAAGTATAGGATGGAGGGGTGAGAATGAAGAAAAAATTTTTATTATGGGTTCTAACAATTACTTCTATTATGACTATTGGATGCTCTAATAAGGCATCAAAAGAAGATGACTACATTGATAGTGTAATTATAGATGAAGATACAAGAAAAACTATTGATAGTGAAGCAGAAATTAGTGTCTCTCAAGTTGCAAAGATTAAAATAGATACCAGTGAATTATATTCTGGAACTTTCATTAATGGAATAGTTCAATATTATGAATACTCCATAGATAGAAAAACTGACCCATTTAGTCAATTTCCAAAACATTATTTAGAAACTTTAAGGATAGGAACAATAACTAATGAGAAAGATGAAAACAATTTAAATATTATTAGCTGGGAAGATAAAAATATTAAAGGACAGATGCTAGTGCCATATATGTATGGAAATAGATTTCTGATCTTTAAAGATAATAAAATATATAACTTTGGTGAAAAAGGTGACCTTATAGAATTAAAAGCTTATGAAACTCTAATTAAAGAGAATCCAGAATATTTAAATCGCTTTGAACCTCATGGAAATAGAGATATAAATTTGCATTATATTGGAGAAGAGGATAATTTAAAACTTGCCATAGTGGATATAGAAAAAGATGAGTATTATGAATTATATAAAAATGATTTTGAAATATTTAAAGATAACTCTTTTAAAATATTAGGAGTTGAGGATAATAAAATTTATATAATGATAGGAAACCTAGAAAAAGCAAATTTTACTATAGGTTATATTGAAGACAATAAATTGTATGATTTATTTCCAAAGGGAGGAGAAATAGAAATTTTAGGCCTAAGGGGATTATTTTCCGATGATAATAAATTCTTTATTTCAGATAATAAAATTTTATTTTCTGGATTAGTTGGAGATTTAAATTCTGATGCTATATGGAATTATGATATAAAAAACAAAAAATTAGTTAAAATAATAGATTTAGGTGCAAATAAAGATTTATCTTTTTATATTAATAAAGATAAAAGTAAAATTATAATTCGAGACTATGAATATAATACAAACACATATAATTTTAGAATTGCAAATATTAATGAAGAATTTCAAATATCAAATTTAACTAATTTAGCCAGCATAAAACAAGAAGAAGGAATAAAAACTGAAATTTTAGTTGAATGGGCAAGTAATGGGGAAGAATTTTATTTACGCTCCTATGATGATGAAAATGTATTCTATGATATATATAAAATAAATAATTAAGCATAAAGGGGAAAAGCTAAATGAAAAAAATTATAAAAGTCCTATTGTTTATAGTAATGTCATCCATTTTATTATTTGGATGTAACTCCTCTAAAGAAAAAGAAAATGTAGCTGATTTTATTAATAAATTAATATCTACCGAGACTTACGAAAACATTAATTTCAATGATGATGTTGAAATTCTCTTAGTTCATTTAAAATCAGCTTTTGATAACTATCTAACAGATAATGCTCTGAATCTTTTATTAGCAAATAGAATTCCATCTATCTATAGTACAGTTATTAGTAAAAATAATATTACCGATATAACTGATATGGAGATTACTCAAGTAAAAGAAAATAAATATGATAGCTATACTCATTACGAATATGAAGTTACTTATAAGTTAAAATCAAATAATGATTCAATAGATATGACTGATTATATGTCCTTTAAGATACTTAAAGATAATCTTATTGATGAAGTGTATTTACTAGATAAAAAAAGTAGTATTTTTGATGTATTTAAAAATCATTTATAAAATTAAAAAAATAAAAAAGTACTTACAGAGGAATAAAAAAGAGCTGCATACAGCAGCTCTTTGTATATCTTTATATTAATAACTAAATCCAATTCTCACTTTCATTAGCAAGTCTTTGTAATTCATTCATAAAAATACTTGCATGATAACCGTCACAAACAGCGTGATGTACTTGTAAAGAAACAGGTAATAATAATTCCTCTTCTATTTGTGTATATCTACCTGCAGTTATAATTGGTAAGAGAAAATCCCCATCATTATTAATATTTAAATTAAATGATGTAAAGGAACTCCAAGGAATCATTGATATTGGAAAATTATTTTCTGGTACAGGTTTCTTTGGAAATAATGTACCAGTACCATTGTATTTTTCAACATCTCTTTCATATTGAGAATGAAACTTAGAAAATTCAACTGAAACTTGTGACCAAATTCCAGAAAAAGTAGCTGTTTTCTTATCAAAAATTGTATAAAAGGGCAACATTTCTGACCAATATCCCAAATTACCTTCTACATCAAAACAAGTTCTAAATTCTCTATGAGAATTAACTATTTTTGTAACCATAAATATAAAAGCAGGATATAGCTTATAGTTCTTTTTCTTTAAATTTTTAATAAGTACAGTAATATTAATTTCATTAGTTATACTAAATGTAGTTTTCTGTTTTAAATAATGCTCAAAGTATTCTTTACGATACCAGTTATCACGGTTAATAATATTAAATTTCATATTTAACGCCTCCTAAAATATTTTATATTATTCTAAGAGGCTATCTTGTCTGATTTTTTCACGGTGATTATCTCCCCTCAATCTATTTTACTAGACAATATTCTAACATTTACTTATAACTTAAGTCAAATTATTAAAAGCCTATAGCAATTAAAAGTATTTGACAATATTAGTTAATTATCATATATTATATTTATAATGATAGATTTCAATAAAGAGAGGTATTTTTGTGAGTGTTTAGTATCTAAATAAAAAAATTTAATTTAATCTGAAAAATATAAGGGTAAAACCTTTTATTTGTTATGGAATAAATTAATTATTTAGATACAAGTCCAGAAATACGTCTAGGGAATTATTCCCTTTATTTGTGATGTTTTTAGCTGTGAAGATGTATCTTTACAGCTTTTTTTATTATATGAAATCTATCATAGGGCTTGTACTAGTTACAAGAAAGGAAATGAAAATGGATAAGTTGACATTAGAAAATTTAGATTATTATAAATTAAAAGAATTAATAAAAAGTTATTGTGTAAGTGGTCTTGGAAAAAATCTAATAGATAAAATAGAACCTATATTTAACTTAAAAGTAGTTAAACAAAGATTAAAAGAAACAACAGAAGGGAGAAACTTATTAAATGCCTCCTATCATTTACCTTTAGAAGGAATTTTTAATGTGATTCCTTTAATAGATAAAATTGAAAAAGGTCTTATATTAGAACCTGAAGAGCTTTATAGTATTTCAAACTTTTTAAGAGGAAGCCGAAAAGTTAAAATTTTTTTAAAAGATAAGGAAGCTTATGCTGAAACCCTTTGTGAATATGGAAAGAATATAACTGAACTATATTGTCTTGAAGAAGAAATAAATATATCTATAAGAGGCAATTGTGTAGATACTAATGCTAGCAAAGAACTTAAAAGAATAAGAAGGCATATAGAAATATGTGAAGGCAAAATTAAAGAAAAGTTAGAAAAATTTTTAAAAAATTCTGCTAATAAAGAGTATATCCAGGATAATTTTATAAGTCAAAGAAATGGTAAATATACTATTCCAATAAAAGCTTCTTATAAAAACAATGTAAGCGGAGTAATAATTGAAACTTCAGCTAATAGAAAAACTGTCTTTATTGAACCAGCATCTGTAAGTAAGTATACAGCAGAACTTGCTATATTAAAAGCTGAAGAAGCAGTAGAAGAATATAGAATTTTATCAACTCTTACAGATATGATATATCAAAGATTAAAAGAGATAAAAATAAATATAGATGTTATTGCACAGTATGATATGATTTGGGCCAAAGCAAAATACAGTAATGAAATAAATGGAATTGAACCTAAAATAAATATTCATGGTTATACAAAGATAGTAGAAGGTAAATATCCTTTAATAACTTATGCAGTACCTCTAAATTTTGAAATAGGAAAAAATTATAGAACTTTAATAATAACAGGCCCAAATGCTGGTGGAAAAACTGTCGTATTAAAAAATGTGGGATTATTAACTTTAGCAGTACAATCAGGTTTTCATATACCTGCTAAAGAAGGAACAGAAATATCTCTATTCGAAAATATATTTGTAGATATAGGAGATAACCAAAGTATTGAAAATGCTCTAAGTACCTTTTCATCTCATGTAAGTAATTTAGCAAGAATAATTAAAAACTCAAATAAATCAACCCTTCTTCTTTTTGACGAAATAGGAAGTGGTACAGAACCTGGTGAAGGAGCTGCTTTAGCTATAGCAATTCTAGAAGAACTATATTTAAAAGGATGTATAACAGTAGCCACAACTCATTATGGAGAAATAAAAGAATTTTCTATGAAACATCCTGATTTTGAAAATGCTGCTATGGAATTTGAAAAAGATAGCTTAGCTCCACTTTATAAGCTATCCATAGGAAAGAGTGGAAAAAGCAACGCCTTATATATATCAAGGAAAATGGGCATTCCTGAATCAATTCTAGATAAAGCAAAAAAATATATGTCTAATAAAGAATACAACTACTCATTAATAAAAGAAAGTAAGAAGATTAAGGAAAAGATTAATGAAGGAAAAATACCTATATATGAATTTAAGAAAGGAGATAAAGTAAAATTACTAGACAAAAATGACTTTGCTTTAGTTTATAATGGAATTAATGAATATAATAATTTAATTGTTTTATATAAGGGAGAATATCTAACTGTAAATATAAAAAGAGTTGAACTTGACTTAAAAGCAGAAGACTTATATCCAGAAGGATATAACTTAGATGAGTTATTTATAAGTTACAAGGAAAGAAAACTAGAAAAAGATATTCAAAGAGGTTCAAAAAAAGCTCTTAGGAAAATAAAAAAAGAGCTTATTAAATAAGAAAAGAAGGCTTTAGGTCTTCTTTTTATTTCTCAAAAAATACATATTTTCTACAAATATTCAGTAGCAACAGGATACTATTGTCATAACTTAGTACTATAACAATCAATAAAATGGAGAAGTGAATGATAAACGTTACGCTAACCCCTCTACACTATATTTATCTCTTCTTTATAATCATTATTATAGTGGCAATGGCAAAGAAGAAAGATATCTCTTTAATCTGTATATTAGGTATCTTTATCCTTGGCCTTATGGGATCAAAGTCTTTATATGGTTCCGCAATGGGCATATTTAACAGTTTTGTATATGCTACCAAAGAACTTATGCCTACTATATTTATCATTTCTCTAATAACAGCCATGAGTAGTATATTAATGGCCTCTGGAATAAATGATGAATTAGTTTCTCCCTTTAAAGGAATAATAAAGAACTATTGGATTGCTTACTGGTTAATAGGTATAGTAATGATGATCTTATCATGGTTCTTCTGGCCATCCCCAGCAGTAGCCCTTATAGGAGCATTATTTTTACCTATTGCTAAAAAGGCTGGTCTTCCCGCCATTGGAGTAGCTATTGCGATGAACTTATTTGGTCATGGCATTGCTCTATCGAGCGATTATATAATTCAAGCAGCACCAAAACTAACTGGAGATGCAGCAGGTATTTCTGTAGGAAGCGTTATGTCTGCTAGTGTTCCATTAGTTATAACTATGGGACTTGTTACAACAGTCTCAGCTTTTTACTTTTTAAGAAAGGATATTAAATCCGGCTCTCTTCCTATAGAATTTAACCTTGAGGAAGAGGAAGCTAATTCTGAAAGAAAAATCCTTATTTCTTCAAGGAAACTAAGAAAGTTATTAGCCTTGTTAATAGTAATACTATTTACATTAGATATTATAATAATGTTTAAGGCAAATCTACAGGGAGGAGATGCAACAGCCCTTATTGGAGGAACAGCAGTATTTATATTAAGCTTAATTTCTATAATTTCTTATAAAAAGAATGCTTTAGATAAAATAACAGAGGATTTAGTAAAGGGTCTACAATTTGGCTTTAAAATATTTGGTATCGTAATACCTGTAGCTGCCTTCTTCTATTTAGGCGATGCAGCTTTCTTTGATGTTTTTGGTAATATTTTACCTGAAACTTCTCATGGAATTGTTAATGATTTAGGAGTTGCTCTTGCAAATATAGTACCACTAAATTCAATTGTTTCTTCGGCAACTCTTATGCAGTAGGTGCAATAACAGGTTTAGATGGTTCTGGTTTTTCAGGAATATCATTAGTTGGATCTATTGCAAAAATCTTCTCAACAGCTCTTGGTGGTGGAGTAGAAATTCTTACAGCTCTTGGACAAATAGCTGGAATTTGGGTAGGCGGAGGTACCATAGTACCTTGGGCAGTTATACCAGTTGCAGCCATATGTGGAATTGATGCCTTTGAGCTTACAAAGAAAAACTTTAAACCTGTTGTAATTGGGCTAGTGGTTACAACCATAGTAGCAATATTCTTAATATAATATGTTAATAATATTAATTACAAAAGAGAAGAGTAGTTAGCCTCTTCTCTTTTGTAATAATTTCTATATTTTTTCTTGCAGTCATTAAAAATGAGTATTAAAATAGATTTATTATAAAACTGATTATTAAATAACTAAAGAATATGTGAGGTCAACAATGAAGATACGAAAACCAGATTATTTTGATAAGTTTAAATGTATAGCAAGTAAATGTGAAGATACATGCTGTGCTGGATGGGGAATTGTAATTGATGATAAATCCTATAAGTACTATTTGTCTGTAGAAGGTAAATTTGGAGAAGAATTGAGAAGCAAAATAATAAGGGAAGATGGAGAAAATATCTTCCAATTGAAAGGAAATAGATGTTCATTTTTAAATAATGATAATTTATGTGATATCTATAATAATCTAGGCCAAGAGGCTCTTTGTCACACCTGCAAACAATATCCACGCTTTTCAGAAGAATTTGGAAGTTTACGTGAAATCGGAATATCTTTATCTTGTCCCGAAGCAGCAAGAATAATACTAGGCCAAACTAGTAAAACAGAATTTAAATTAAGTGATAATGAAGAAGAAGTTAATAATTATAATGATATTAATGCAATGCTTTATATTAACTTATTGCAATGCAGAAAAATAGTTTTAGATCTTCTCCAAGATAGAAATTTAGATATAAAGATTAGAGCTGCTTTATCCCTGGTATTTATAAATGAAATTCAAGAACAAATAGATAAAAATAATATTAATGGAATAAAAAGTATTAAAGATAAATATTTAAATAAATCATTAATTAATAAAATAATAAATAGCTTTGCTGTATATGAAAGAAAAGAAGATAAAAAATATATTTATATAAAAGAACTTTTTAAGATTTTCAAAGATGAATTAGAACACATTACTTATGATCCTTTATCCTTAGAAAAGGGATTACAATACTTCTGGCAAAGTAAAGAAGATAAAGAGGTTTATTTAAAAATAAACACTGATTTTAATAATTATTATAAAGAAGAAAATTATCAGTTTGAGCATATTTTAGTTTACTTTACATATAAATACTTTTTAAAAGCAGTTTTTGATTATGATCTTATAGGGAAAATGAAGATTTCCATAGTAAGTACAATTATGATTAAAGAATTATGTGCCATAAGATTTTTTGAAAACAAGGAATTTACCTTTAAAGATTTAGTAGATATAGCTCATACTTATTCTAAAGATATTGAACATTCAGAAGAAAATGTAGAAAAATTACAGGAATTATTTGAAACGAATAAGAATTTTACCATAGATAAATTATTAACCGTACTTTTGAATTAATAATATTTAATTTTCTGCAAATTATCATATACAAATATCTTGGATAACTTTATAAAATGAAAATCGAGGTGAAATACTATGAGTAGATATTCTGCTGAAGAATTAAAAAAAGCACTACAAGTTGTTTCTTCAACTATTAAAAACTGTGAAAAAATGCAGCCAAAGTTTGATAAGGGAACTGCTCAGCATACCCTATTAAAAAATAGAATAAAAGCATTGTATATTTCAAAAGCACTAATATTAAAAGAATATGTTACAGATAAATACGCCAAAGAAGAATTAATCTGAAATAAACTATACATATAAAAGGAATGGTACAAATGAAAATTGCAATTGCAGGAGCAGGAGCTATGGGAAGTAGATTTGGAATAATGCTTCACAAAGCTGGAAATGATGTAATACTAATTGATACC
This sequence comes from Clostridium isatidis, assembly GCF_002285495.1. Classification (NCBI taxonomy): domain Bacteria; kingdom Bacillati; phylum Bacillota; class Clostridia; order Eubacteriales; family Clostridiaceae; genus Clostridium; species Clostridium isatidis. The sequence goes on from NZ_CP016786.1 coordinate 1,016,451, forward strand.
TGGACAGATCATGTAAATGCTATTAAAAAATTCGGATTAAAAGCTAATTTTAATGGTGAAGATATTGTAGAAAAAATTCCAATTTTCTTTCCTGAGGAAGTTCAAGATTATAAGGACAGTATAGATGTTGTAATACTTTTTACAAAAGCGATGCAATTAGAAAGTATTTTAAAGTCAATAAAACCTATATTAAAAAAAGACACTAAAGTTCTATGCTTATTAAATGGATTAGGCCATGAAGATACTATTGAAAAATACATTGATAAGAAAAATATATTACTAGGTAATACAATTTGGACAGCCTCAATAATTGGACCTGGTGAAGTGAAACTTTTTGGTGATGGCGAATTAGACCTTCAAAATGTGCATCCTGCCGGAAAAGAAGTTGCTCTAGAAATAGTAAAAATTCTTAAAGATGCAGGCTTAAATGGTAATTATAGAGAAAATGTAAAATATTCTATATGGAGAAAGGCTTGTTTAAATGGTGCTATTAATGGAATATGTACTATTTTAGATACTAATATTATGAGCTTTGGTGCAACAAAGGTAAGTAGCCAAATTATAACTACAATCATAAATGAATTTGCTGCAGTTGCAAAAGTAGAAAACATTATTCTTGATGTTGAAGAAATAAAAAAACTAATAATATCTACCTATGATCCAAATAAAATAGGAAGCCATTATCCATCGATGCATCAAGATCTAATTCAAAATAAACGTCTTACCGAAATTGATTATATAAATGGTGCAGTGTTCCGAAAGGGGAAAAAATATAATATTCCAACCCCTTATTGCCAATTAATCACAGAACTAGTTCATGCAAAAGAAGAAATTTTAGGAGCAAAATAAATATTTAAATTAATAAAATACCAAATGCCCTACAAAATGATTATCTTAATATCTATTTTATAGGGCATTTTATTATTACTTAATTCAAGGCTTATTTCTTTTTATGAAATTATTTTTATAGTATAATAATATAGAATCTATTTAAGAAAGTATATTTTAAATTAAGTATTGCGAGGTATAAAATATGTTAACTCCAATGATGAGACAATATCTAGAAATAAAAGAAAATTATAAGGACTGTATACTATTTTTTAGATTGGGTGATTTTTATGAAATGTTCTTTGAAGATGCTAAAATAGCTTCAAGGGAGCTAGAATTAGTTTTAACCGGCAGAGATTGCGGTCTTGAAGAAAGGGCTCCTATGTGTGGTATTCCTTTTCATGCAGCCTCATCCTATATAGCAAAACTTATTAGCAAGGGCTATAAAGTAGCAATTGGAGAACAGGTAGAAGACCCTGCTACTGCAAAGGGAATAGTTAAAAGAGATGTTATTAAGGTTATTACTCCTGGTACATATATAGAAAATAATGAAGATAGTGAATATAAAAATACTTACTTAATGTGTATAGTAGAAGAGAATGGTCATTATGCCATAGCTTCTTCAGATATATCCACTGGTGAATTTAAAGTTACAAGCTTTAAAGCTGCTTTATCAAGCTTATTAGATGAAATAACTAAAATTTCACCTAAGGAAATCATTGTAGACTTAAATATAAAGAAAGAACTATTAAAGGAAATAAAATCTATAACTTCAGCCTTAATTACAAGGAGAGATATTTCTAAAAATATATGCAGTGATGAAGAACTCCTAAATCAATTTTCAGAAGTATGTGTTGCTAATTTAAATGATTTATCAAAAACTGTATCTAAGGTTTTACTAAAATATATATATGATACTCAAAAGATAGCCTTAACTAATATTAATCTTTTAGAGTATTACGATATAGTTAACTATATGACTATAGATGGTAACTCAAGAAGAAATTTAGAGCTTACGGAAAATCTTAAGGAAAAATCTAAAAAAGGCAGCTTGATTTGGGTATTAGATAAAACTGCTACTTCTATGGGCGGAAGGGCAATAAGAAAATGGATAGAAGAACCTCTAATAGTAAAGTCTGAAATAGAAAAAAGACTAGAAGGAGTGGAAGAACTATATAACAATGCCTACTTTAATGAAGACTTAAGAGATTTACTTAAGGAAATTTATGATATAGAAAGAATAGTAGGTAAAATATCAAATAAGAATGTAAATGCTAAAGATTTAATTTCCTTAAAATGCTCTTTAGAGAAACTTCCAGGTATTAAAAAGCATTTATCGGATGCAACTTCGGCTATCTTAAAAGAATGGCATAATGATTTAGATGAATTAACAGATATTAAAGATCTTTTATCTAAAGCCATATTAGATGATCCATCTATTAATATAAAAGAAGGTAACATTATAAAAGATGGTTTCAACCAAGAAGTTGATAGCCTAAGAACTGCTAAACTTCATGGTAAGGAATGGATAGCTGCTCTAGAAAATAGAGAAAGAGAATTTACAGGCATCAAATCCTTAAAGGTTGGTTACAATAAAGTATTTGGTTACTATATAGAAATATCTAAAGCAAATTATGATGCCATTCCAGAAGGAAGATATATAAGAAAGCAAACATTGGCTAATGCAGAAAGATTTATAACTCAAGAATTAAAAGAAATGGAAGATAAGATACTAGGTGCTGAAGAAAAACTTATTAGTTTAGAATATAACTTATTTGTAGAAATTAGAGATACAATTGAAAAAGAAATTCCAAGACTTAAACAAAGTGCTAGAATTATCGGTGCCCTAGATGCATTATCTACTCTGGCAGTTGTTGCTGTAGAAAATGATTATGTTAAACCTAGTATAAATGAAGAAGGTATTATAGAAATAAAAGAAGGAAGACATCCAGTAGTAGAAAAAGTTATTGGTAAAGGTGAATTTGTATCTAATGATACTTTTTTAAATCAAAAGGATAACAGATTGCTCTTGATAACCGGTCCAAATATGGCTGGTAAATCTACCTATATGAGGCAGGTAGCCCTTATAACCCTTATGGCACAAATAGGCTCCTTTGTACCAGCAAAATCTGCTAATATTTCTATTTGCGATAAGATATTTACAAGAATAGGGGCTTCAGATGATTTGGCAGGCGGAAAATCTACCTTCATGGTTGAAATGTGGGAAGTATCTAATATCCTTAAAAATGCAACTTCAAAAAGTTTAGTATTGTTAGACGAGGTAGGAAGAGGAACCTCTACTTATGACGGATTAAGTATAGCTTGGTCAGTAATAGAATATATATCCAAAAACAATAAGCTAAAATGCAAAACTCTATTTGCAACCCACTATCATGAATTAACAAAACTTGAAGGAGTTATTGAAGGAGTTAAAAACTACTCTGTTGCTGTTAGCGAAATTGATGATAATATTATCTTCCTAAGAAAAATAGTAGAAGGTGGAGCAGATCAATCTTATGGAATTGAAGTTGCAAAACTTGCAGGTCTTCCACAGGAAGTTATTAATAGGGCAAAGGAAATACTTGCTACCCTAGAAGATTCTTCAGATAATATTTCAATAGATGCATCTACTATTAAGGAAGTGGCAATAGATAAAGATAAAAATAATAATGATTATTTTAAAATTGAAGCAGAAGAAAAAGATGAAGCTATAAAAGATGTAGATTTAGAAAATACTACTACAAACAAGAGGTATAAGAAAAAAGCTGTAAATGAGCTTATTGATTATCAAATAGACTTTACAATGATAGAAAAAGATAATTTAATTAATTCAATTGCAGATATAGATATTATGGCCTTAACTCCTATGGATGCAATGAATAAGTTATATAAATTAACCTTAGAAGCTAAAAGGTTAAAATAGTTACTAGTTTAGAACTTTAAGCTTTTAAATATAACAATAGGAGGTGAAGATATTTGAAAAGAATAAACTTATTAGATGAACATACCTCTAATAAAATAGCAGCTGGAGAAGTTGTAGAACGTCCTTCTTCAGTTGTAAAGGAATTAGTAGAAAATTCAATAGATGCAGAAGCTAAGAACATCACAATAGAAATAGAAGATGGTGGCATTGTCCTAATAAGAATAATAGATGATGGTATTGGAATTCATAAGGATGATGTTAGAAAGGCTTTTTTACCCCATGCTACTTCAAAAATAAAGAGTGTTGAAGATATATATTCTATCAATTCCCTTGGCTTTAGAGGTGAAGCATTAGCTTCTATAGCCGCAGTTTCAAAAGTACTCCTTAAAACTAAAATAGAAGGAGAGGAATTTGGTACTGTAATTTCTATTGATGGTGGAGAAATACAATATACAAGTGAAGTTGGAACTAATAAGGGTACAGTAATAGAAGTAAGGGATTTGTTTTATAATGTGCCTGCTCGATTAAAATTCTTAAAATCCAGCTCCAGAGAGGGATCCTTAATTAATGATATAGTTAATAGAATAGCCCTATCTCATCCTGATATCTCCTTTAAACTGTATAACAACGGAAAGAAAGTCCTTCATACCTATGGTACTGGAGATTTAAAGGATGTAATTAGAACTATATATGGTAAAAAAATAAGTGAAGAATTAATATACTTTGAAGCTATGGGAGATGATATTTCCCTTTACGGATACATAGGAAAAGAAGAAATTGCAAGAGGCTCAAGAAATAATCAAAGTATTTTTGTTAACGGAAGATATATAAAGAATAAAACAATAGTAGCAGCAGTAGAAAACGCCTTTAAATCCTTTGCTACAGTAAATAAGTTTCCTTTCTTTGTTTTATTTATTGACGTTTACCCTGAGTTTGTAGATGTTAATATACATCCGACAAAGGCAGAAATAAAATTCAAAGAAGAAAGAGGAGTATTTAAAAAGGTCTTTGACGCTGTACATAAATCCCTAAAAGATGATGTGTTTAATGACTTCTTTATCCCTGAAGATGAAAAAATAAAACCTGAAATTGAAGAAGAAAAGGTTGAAAAGATTAGCTTCGATATAGATTTTATGGAAAAAATAAAGGAAACTACTTCTTCAAATCCATTGTCATATAACGATATAAAAAAAGAAGAAGATTTGTATGAAAGCCTAAAAACTTTAAAAGAAGAAGGAAAACTTAATTTAAAGACTAATATAAATAATAGTAAGACTTTTAATCAAGATATTATAACTGAAAGTGCTATAATAAAAGATATTACTAATGAAGTTATAAAAGAAAATAATGATTATAAGACAGCAGAAAATAGAACTCCTAAATTTCCAGCTCTAAGGGTAATTGGTCAATTTAATAAAACCTATATATTAGCTGAATATGAAGAAGTACTTTATATGATAGACCAACATGCAGCTCATGAAAAAATACTTTTTGAAAAATATTTAAAAAGCATAGAAGAGGGGGATATAATAGTACAGAAGCTTCTAGTACCAGCTCTTATAGACTTAACTACTGATGATTATATTTATTATGAAGAAAACGCTAAAGTATTTGCCAAGGCAGGCTTTACAGTTGAAAATTTTGGTGGAAATACAATAGCCTTAAAAGAAGTACCTTATTTTGTAGGTAAGTTAGATCCTAGAAATCTATTTATAAACATATTAGATAATATTAAAGCCTTAGGCAGTGGAAAAACTACCGAAGTAAAATATAATAAAATTGCTACAATGGCTTGTAAGGCAGCAGTAAAAGCAAATGATTCATTAACTACAATAGAAATGGAAAAACTAATAGATGATTTAAGATATATAGATGATCCTTTTCATTGTCCACATGGAAGACCAGTAATTATTAAATTTACTAATTATGAGCTAGAGAAGAAATTTAGAAGAATAGTATAAGGTGATTATATGAAAGATAAATTATTAGTCCTAGCAGGGCCAACAGCTGTTGGTAAAACAGAATTATCTATAAAATTAGCTAAAGCTCTAAATGGAGAAATAGTTTCTACAGATTCAATGCAAATTTATAAATATATGGATATAGGTTCTGCTAAAGTTACAGAAGAGGAAATGCATGGAATAAAACATCATATGCTAGATATTATAGAGCCTTCGCAAAAATTTACTGTCTCTGATTATAAAGAACTAGCGGAAAAAGCTATAGAAGATATTTTATCTAGAAAAAAATTACCTATTTTAGCAGGTGGTACAGGGTTATATATAAATTCTGTAACATGCAATATGGATTTTACAGAAGCTGATAGTGATGAAAAATATAGAAAAGAGTTAGAAAGATTGGCAGAAGAAAAAGGGAATGAGTATCTTCATAATTTGCTTAAAGATATAGATCCAATAAGCTATAAGGAGATACATTATAATAACAGAAAAAGAGTTATCAGAGCATTAGAAGTATATAAGCTGACAGGTAAACCCTTTAGTTCTTTTAACGTAGGAGAAGAATTTTATAATAGTAAATATGATGTAAAATACTATGTGCTGACAATGGATAGGGCAAAATTATACGAAAGAATAAATAAAAGGGTAGATATAATGATGTCAGAAGGATTGCTAGAAGAGTGCATAAAACTTAAAAATATTGGGTATAATTCTTCTATGCAATCAATGCAAGGTATCGGCTACAAAGAGATATTCTACTTTCTAGAAAATAAAATATCATTAGAAGAAGCAGTAGAACTTATTAAAAAAGGAACAAGAAATTATGCTAAAAGGCAATTAACATGGTTTAGAAGAGATCCAAGAGCAATTTTTATAAATAAAGATTTATTTGATAATGATGATGAAATATTAGAATATATTTTAAATGACTTTAAAGCTTAATATTATTGTAAAATTTATGGAGGTTATATTTTATGGTAAAGCAACAACAACAAAATAATTTACAAGACATTTTCCTAAATGGAGCAAGGAAAAATAAAATACCTGTAACTATTTACTTATCTAGCGGCTTTCAATTAAAAGGGCTAGTTAAAGGTTTTGATAGTTTTACAGTAGTATTAGAAACTGATGGAAAGCAGATTTTAGTTTATAAACACGCTATAACAACAATCACTCCAGCTAATCCAATACTTTTTAAAAATAAATCTGAAGAGTAGGATATTCCTACTCTTTTATAATATCCTTTGAAAAAATAATAAAATATGCTAATATGTTAATTATGTAATAATATTTATAGAGGGGAGAGTTTACATAATTAATTTTATGTAATAATTTATATGCTAAAAGTAACAGAAGAATTAATGATGAAAAATTATAAAATTAAATCAGGAACTTTTGAGCTTTATAAACAAGCACTTAATGACGTCAAAGAAGTTTTTGAAGCTTATGATGAAATCAGAGAATTTAATCAAATGAAAGTACTAACAGCTTTACAAGAGGAAAGAATTAGCGAATCTCATTTTACTAATTCATCAGGATATGGTTATGATGATATCGGAAGAGATTCTCTAGATAAGGTATATGCAAGAGTATTTAATACAGAAAGTGCAATAGTTAGGCCTCATTTTGTTAATGGTACTCACGCCTTAGGATGTGCACTAATGGGAAACCTAAGAACCGGAGATACAATGGTTTGCATTTCAGGTACTCCTTATGATACTCTGCATAATGTAATAGGCATAAGCGGAAAAGAAAATATAGGTTCTCTAAAGGAATATGGAGTACACTATAAACAAGTAGATTTAAAAGATGGCAAGTTTGACTTAGATAAAATAAAAGAAATTCTACTAGAAGATAAAAGCATAAAACTTGTACATATACAAAGAAGTACTGGATATGGCTGGAGAAACTCCTTCTTGGTAAGCGAATTAGGAGAAGTAATAAAATTTATAAAAGATATTAGAGAAGATGTTATTATTTTTGTAGATAACTGTTATGGGGAATTTATTGATACTATAGAACCAACAGATGTTGGAGCTGATTTAGTAGCAGGCTCCTTAATAAAAAATATTGGTGGAGGTATTTCACCAACTGGAGGCTATATAGCAGGTAAGGCAAAATATGTTGAGCAAGCAGCTTACAGGTTAACTGTTCCTGGAATAGGCGGGGAGTGCGGTTCTACTTTTGGTGTAATGAGACAATTATACCAAGGTCTATTCTTAGCTCCACATGTTGCAATGGAGGCAGTAAAAGGAGCAGTTTTCTGTTCAAGAGTTATGGAACTTGCTGGCTTTGAAGTGTTACCTAAATACAATGAAAAGAGAAGCGACATAATTCAAGCTATTAAGTTTAATGATAAAGAAAAGCTTATTCAATTCTGCAAGGGAATTCAAAAAGGTTCTCCAATAGATTCCTTTGTTGAATGCGAACCTTGGGCAATGCCTGGTTATAATGATGAAGTAATAATGGCAGCTGGGGCTTTTATTCAAGGTTCTTCAATAGAATTATCAGCTGATGCACCGATAAGAGACCCTTATATTGCATATCTTCAAGGGGGACTTACTTTTGATCATGCAAAGATCGGTGTTTTAATAGCTTTAAATAATATTATATAAAAAAGGCTGCTTAAGGCAGCCTTTTTAATTAATATAATCATAAATTTCTACATTCACTACTTCAGAATATTTTGCTATATAAACAATCACATAAAATAAATAGGAAACTGATTTTATAGTTGATGCTGAAATCGCAGCATATAAGTATATATTAAACCCATTAATAATAAAAAATATTATTGGAACTAATGATAATAAGATAACTGGTACTAATAATGCAAAAATAATTCTAGCTTCTTTGATAACTTCTTTTGATCTTACTTTTGCTGAAAAAATACTTATATACACTTTTATATTATCTGCTTTAAAAGCTTTTGGCAAAAACATGGTACTTATAAATGTGAATATATATCCTAATATTAAATACATAAAAATAAGTATAAATAAAAATTTTAAACCAACAATAATAAAATCCTTGAGAAAGTCATCAACAAATGGAAATAACAAATAACCAAAATTAAAAGCAAAAACACATGCAACTAGAACTCTTAGTATTAGAATAATATTATTATATTTATTCTTTGGAATATTGTTCTCATCTAGTAGTAGATCTTTTTCATCATCTCCTAAAGAATTTTTTCTATAAATGGAAACCTTCAAAGTGCACCTCCAAAAAAATAAGAGTCATATTATAATATATGACTCTTATCCATTTAATATGCTCTATATAAACCAACTAATTTACCAAGTATAGAACAATCTTTAACAATAATCGGCTCCATTGTATCATTTTCAGGTTGAAGCCTTATATGATTATTTTCTTTATAAAACCTTTTTATAGTTGCCTCATTTTCTATTAAGGCTACAACAATGTCTCCATTTTCAGCAGTTTGATTTCTTTCAATTATTGCATAGTCACCATTATGAATTCCTGCATTTATCATGCTGTCTCCAGTAACTCTTAACATAAACAATTCGTTATTATGCTTAATATAATCTAATGGAATAGGGAAGGTATCCTCTATATTTTCCGTAGCTAAAATCGGGATTCCTGCTGTTACTCTTCCAACCAAAGGCACGTTTAACATTTCTTTTTTATTAATTGTATTTTCCATTATTTCTAACGCTCTAGGTTTAGTTGGATCTCGTTTAATTAACCCTTTTTTCTCAAGTCTTCTTAAATGACCATGAACTGTAGAAGTGGATTTTAGATTAACAGCTTCACATATTTCTCTTACGGAAGGTGGATAACCTTTAGCTTCGGTAAATATTTTTAAAAATTCATAAATTTCTAATTGTTTATCTTTGAGTTCATCCATTATTAACACCTCGCTTTAACAATATTATATCATACAATAATGTTAATATCAAACTTACGTTCTATTTAGATAAGACTTACTATAAAATATATCAATTGATATAGTAAATATGATTTGATATAATATAGTTTATGTATAAATATCATACTATATAGGTGGTGTTAATTATGAACTTTAACAAATATACCGAAGACGATTATTGCGATATATATTCAAACAGAATATGTGATAACTGCGGTGATTGTTTAAAAGAATACGGCATAGATTTAAGAGCTATTAAAATTGAAGATATAGCTAAAACGGTTGAAGAAAATGAATTCTTAGAAAATGAATATAAAAAAGCGTTAGAAGCATCTGAGGAAGAAATTGAAAACCTTGAAGATAATACTGAAGCTTTTATCGACGATAGTTATACTTTCATTGAAGAAGGTTATAATGATGAGTACAACGACGAATACATTGATGCATTTGAAAATGTAGAATATATTGATGATTTAAATATCTTTACAGAAGGAGATTTTGAGGAATTAACAGAAGAAATATATCCTGGATTTAGAAAATACAAAGGCTAAGTCTAAACAATAATCTAAAAAGGTCTGCTAATTGCGGACCTTTTTTATAATTTTGATAACGGGTTAGATTTTACTGCATCTCTTAAGATTTCATCATCTACGTGAGTATATATTTGAGTTGTAGAAATATTTTCGTGTCCTAAAATACTTTGCAGACTTCTTATATCAACATTTCCATGCTTGTACATAAGGGTAGCAGCAGTATGCCTTAATTTGTGAGGAGTATATTTATTGTAATCAAACCCAGCCTTTTGAATATACTTTTTCACTAATAATTCTACAGTTCTTTTATTTATTGGTTGATAACGAGAGGAGAGTAGCAGGAATTCTTTTGCATCTCCTTTACATTTTGAAGTATCTCTAACCTTCATATAATTATTTATTGCTTTAAGGCAAGCTTCATTTAAATATACAGTTCTTTCTTTATTACCTTTTCCTATAATCGTTAACGTATCTCCCTTAATTTTATTTATTTTAATATTACAAAGTTCTGATAAACGCATTCCACAATTTAAAAATAAAGTTAAAATGCAATAATCTCTATAATAATTTTTATCTGTTGTATCTAAACTGTTAAGAAGTTTTAAACTTTCATCAAGAGTTAAATATATAGGATTTCTTTTATTTATCTTTGGTGCCTCAAGCTCTAAGGCCGGATTATAATCTATAATTTTAGCCTTGTTTTGCAAGAATTTAAAATAAGCCCTTAAAGTAGCAACTTTTCTAGCTCTAGCATGATAGCCGTTATCTCTTTGTTTTTCTGCATAAGATAAAAAGGCGTATAAATCTGTAAGTTTTATATTTCTAACGAAATCATTATCAATATCCTTAATATTAATTTCTTCAAATTCTATATTATCATTTTGAACTAAGCCTTTATATACTTTCAAAAATCTAAAAAATAAACTTAAATCTATTTCATAACCGCTAATAGTATTTATAGATTTTCCTTTTATCGTTTCTAAATAATTCAAAAAATCGATTGCGCTTTCTGGTAAATTTTTAATTTCAAATTGTTGAATACCATACATATTTAAAGAATTGTTTTTATTTAAATTTATTTTTTCAACAGAATTGATTTCTATTTTTGTATTATTTTTCTTAGCAAGTTTTTTAGCTTTTTTTATACTTCGGTTAAGCCCCAAATCTTTTAACCATATCTGAACATTCCTTACCCCTGTATTATATATTTCAGCAATCTTAGCAGTAGGCAACTTATGAACAACAGTTAACTTAAATAAATCCTCAATAATAGGCTCATAAACCTTCTTTGTTTCAAGTTTTTTATATTCTTCATAAACCTTATCTAATTTATTTCTTTCTTTAACTGACAAATTCACTTGTAAAAGCGACATTATTTCATCTTGATAGAGATAATTTTTATATTTATTATTTTTCGTATTTAAATTCATAATTTTTTTCACCCCCAAAATCGCTCTGAAGCCTTGATTTTATTATATCATACAGAAATTCTTTTTGCAACATAACGAATTTCACTAAATGTATATTTAGCGAAATAAATATAAATATTTTAGGTAACGAATAACTAAAATTTTTAAAAACTATTACTATTACATTATACATCGTTCTTAAATTCTATATAATAAGACATAAATCATTATATATTTTAATTATTAACTCAAAAGCTAATTATTTTAAGTTATTTTATCTAATATTGTATTTATTAAAACTATTATAAAAATATATTGGATTTTTTGCTATAAATCTTTTATGAATATTTATGTTCACATTTTTATCCACCAGTGTTATCATTTATCATTTTATCAATATATCAAATTTTTTTAAATTAAACATAGTTTTAAATATCCTTATATATTTTGAATTTAATTTTACTTCAAATGATTGCTTATTAATTTATATAATAAATATTATGTAAAGTCATAACCATAATATATATTATGTAAACTAGGCTATTAAATCATCTTTATAAGATTTAATCAAAAAACCTAAACCAAATGATAAAAAATATCACTAGGCTTAGGTTTATAACTAACTTATTTTAAACAAATTCTATTTCATAAGTTATTTTATTAAATTTTTCTCTTATCTCTTCTATTTCGTCAATTTCTATATCTTCTATTATATTTTTTAAATACTTGCTCTTAAAACCATTAATAAAGGTAACATTGCCTTCCTTTACAAGTTTAAATTTTTCATTATTTAAATTCATTATCCTTATACTTGGTTTTTTACTAACATTATTCCAAGTCTTCTCAAGGTATTCATTAATTTTTTTAGCCTTTTGCTCCAAGGAATTATGATTTAATTTTTCATAAGAGTTATTTATATACAAAATTGTATCAGGAATATCATCTACGTTTATATTCTTTCTTAATATTGTAAATAATAATAAATCTAAAGCTTCATATATTTTTCCTTCTTTGCTATTATTGCAGGATTTTATTATTTCTATATCTTCTAAGAAATCCCCTCCAATTATTTTTTTAAATTTAGGATATTCTCTAAAGTAGATAAAATAGTTTTTAAATCTGCTTGAATTCAAATTTTTATATAAAAGGGTCATCATTATAAAAATATTAAAATGCTTTTTAAATTTATTTCCTTCGTTAATGCCATTTACAACCAACGTTTCTTTCTTTGAATAGTTTTTTATACTTTCTAAATATTTATTAACTAGCTTTATATTTAAATCTATTTCTTTCTTCGAAATTCTTTCCCTATTCGATAACTCTATAATTATAGGGAGTAAATCTTTTACTTCAAAATTACCACTATCTAGATACTCTTTAAAATATATAGGATCTTCTTTTAAAAATAGACTTTTATATTTTATTATTTTTCTTGAACTAAGATTTTGATAATTTAAATTATTATATCTTTTTAAACTTAAATTTTTTTCAAATACTCCTATTCTTTCTCTTAGAAATGATAAAAGCTTTCTATATTCCTTACTTGAATAGCCAAGACCTAATCTTGTTTCTAAAGCTAATTTTTTTGTTTCCTCTGATGATGCATTTTCTGATTTCAACCATTTTCCTAAATTTGATGGTTTTTCAGCCTTTACATCTAAAGAAATCTGTTCACTAAATAATTCAATTACGTCCTTTTGTAAAGAAGTATTAAACAAAGCATATAAATCATCGTATCTTCCGTACTTAGGAATTAAAGATAAATTTTCTATTATAAAATCCGGGTTAGTATTAGCTAAATATCTTAGTAGAATTTTAAAAATCCTTTTTTCACCAAGACCATTATATTTATCACGAATAAATATTAAAAGTTTTAGAGCATCTTTATGATTATAGTTTATGCATTTTATAAATCTCGCAATAATACTACTTTCCTCTTCTTCTCTTATGGAACTTACATTATCAATAAAATCGTATATAGGATTGTCCTTGTAGCAAGAATCCTCTTCCATGTCTATTTCTGATAACTTTATCATTTCATTTCTAAATTTACTTAATAAATTCTCCATGCAAATTTCCTTTCATAATAGATATAAACAAGACACATTTTTATAATAGCTGTTAGTGTCTTAGGAGCACTAGATACATTTTTTAACCAGCTGTTTGTATCTCATTTAAATATTATGTTATTGTAATCCTTTTTAGAATAGTAAAATTTATTTTTCTTACTTCTTTTCTACAATTCTTTTAATTAATTCAGTTTTTATTAGTTCAGACTTAGAACTAGCTTTATTAAAAACTCTTATCTGTTTATATTCAACTCCCTTTAAATTAAAATCTAATATATCTATTCTATCCCCTAAATATATTAAAGGCTTATTTATTCCTTTCAAATATAATTGTATTTCCATATTAACCTCTTGCCGTTATTACTTATTCTTGTCTATTTTTATATTCTTCTATCTGCCTATTTAAAGCTTCTAAATATTCAAGTCTTTCATACTTATATAAAAGTTGTTCCTCAATTTCTTCTTTTTCCGAAAGCAATTCATTTAATAATCCATAATTACTGGAATTTTCATTCATCTTTTTATCTAATTCTTCTATACTACTTTCTAAAGCTTGTATATCCGAATAGATAGTCTCAAATTCCTTTTGTTCTTTAAAAGTAAATTTAGGCTTTGAATTTTTCTTATTATTAATATTATTCTTTTTATTTTTTTCTTTCTTTACTACTTTATCACTTTCTTCTTTTTCAGCTAACAATCTTTCCTTAACACCTAAATAATCACTATAATTTCCTACGTATTCTCTTATATAACCTCCACCTTCATAAGCAAAAATCTTATTGCATAACCTATCTAAGAAATATCTGTCATGGGATACTATAATAATAACACCTAAATATTCATCTAAGAAGTCTTCTAGAATTTTTAATGTTTCAATATCTAAATCATTTGTAGGCTCATCAAGAATTAATACATTCGGAGAAGCCATTAATACCCTTAGTAAATGCAGCCTTCTCCTCTCCCCACCGGATAATTTTCCTATAGGTGTATATTGCATAGTTCCGTCAAATAAAAATCTTTCAGCCAATTGGGAGGCTGTTATGTATTCTCCTTTTTCTGTAGGAATATATTCAGCTACTTCTTTTATATAGTCAATAGCTCTCATGTTTAGATTCATTTCACTATCATCTTGACTAAATAGACCTATTTGAACTGTTTCTCCAATTTCAATAGTTCCACTATCAATTTTTATTTTATTGGTAATTAAGTTTACTAATGTAGTTTTACCAGCTCCATTAGGTCCTATAATCCCTACTCTATCATCTTTAGTAAATATATAGCTAAAACCCTTTATTATAGTTTTATCTGCAAATTTTTTAGAAATATTATTTATCTCAATTATTTTCTTTCCAAGTCTTTTCCCAATGAAAGGTATATCTATTTCTGTATTTATTTCGTTATATTCTTGATTTACTAGTTCATCAAACCTCTGAAGTCTAGCCTTTTGTTTAGTAGTTCTTGCTTTAGCACCTCTTCTTACCCACTTTAATTCTTTTAAAATTAGTTTTTGCCTCTTCTCTTCCCTAGCAGCTTCAATCTGTAATCTTTCTGATTTCTTTTCTAGATATTTACTATAATTTCCACTGTATGAGTATAAATTACCCCTATCTAATTCTATAATTCTGTTTGTTACCCTATCTAAAAAATATCTATCATGGGTAATCATAATTAATGATCCTTTTCTATTATTTAAATATTCCTCAAGCCATTCAATAGAATCCGAATCTAAATGGTTAGTAGGCTCATCTAGTACAAGCAATTCACAAGGAGCAATTAGTGAAGAAGCTAAAAATACTCTCTTTCTTTGCCCCCCTGATAGCTCTCCCATCTTTTTATTAAAATCCTTTATACCTAATTTAGTTAATATTGTTTTTGCATCACTTTCTAAGTCCCAAAGATTCAGTGTATCTATTTGACTTTGCAATTCTATTAATCTATCACTAAGACTTGAATCATATTTAACTTTTTCTAACATATCTTCATATTCCATAAGGAGTCTCATTTCCTTTGAATCCCCTCTAAATATTTGATCTAAAATGGTAGAATTTTCATTGTATTCTGTATTTTGAGCTAAATATTCTATTCTTATATTTTTTCCCTTAGTTATATTTCCATCAAAAAACTCTTCTCTACCTGCAAGTATTTTTAATAAAGTAGATTTTCCAGTTCCATTTAACCCTATTAAGCCTATTTTATCTCCATCACTTATACTTAGATTTACATTATTTAATAGTATTTTTTCACTATATGTTTTACTTATATTTTCTAACGTAATTAAATTCATTGTATTCTCCTTACTTTTTAGACTTATATACTCATTTTAATTAAAAAGCATCATTTACACAACTCCTTATACTAAAAAAGAGCTGTATTAAACAGCTCTTTCTGTAACTTTAAAAGAATATTTTTTAAACAATTTTGACATTACAGGAACTCCTATAATAGATACCACTACAAATTCACCTAGGGCAACTTGTAAGATTGAAAGTGTTAAAGGTAAACTAAACATAAAGTTTAATTCCCAGCCAACTATAATGCCGTTAAATATTGTAGGCCATAATGACGCTATAAATAAGCTCATTTTTCCATTTTTCATATATTTAGACGTAAAATATATAGATGAAACACTTAAAAAAGTAGCAAAAGTACCTAGTCCAACATCTATTGGACCTAATGGACTATTAAAGTTTGCTACAAAACAGCCTAAAGTTAAACCTAGTATATATAGAGGATCTGCAAATGATAGCAATACCAGTATTTCTGATAATCTAAATTGAATATTTCCATAAGCAATTGGTGATATTATTAATGTTATCGCTACATAAATTGCTGCAACTAATGCAGTCTTAACTAATCTGCTTGTTAAATTATTTCTCATATGTTTTCAACCTTTCTATATAATAATTTCTATTAAAATTAAAAGGCGTCTAAATAGACACCTCACAACTTTAGTAAATAGTATTAAAATTTATTCGCAAAAACAAAATAGAAAATTCATAATAAAATGAACCCTCTATGTTATAAACAAAATTCAACGAAATTAATTTTGTACTATTACCTAGTTTTGTTTATAGACAGGAGGTTTTCGAACTGTCTTATTAAATTACTATATAATTATAGTTTCTTTATATAATCTTGTCAATTATTATATATCAACTTATTGTTTAAAAAATCTACTAATTTATCATAAGTCCTTTCCTTATTAGTCCATAAATCTCTAGTCCAAATTCTGTAGAAATCTATATTATTATCTTCTAATTCTTTCTTAATATATAGATCATCAATAAAAATAAAATCATTATAATTAGTAACATCCCCATCAATAAGGATTGCAATTTTATTTTTTAATTTAATATCATTAATTAAAATAGGTACCTTATATACTCCTATCTTGTAATTTCTTATATAGTTATAACCGAGCCCTGCTATATGCTTAGATAAGCTTTCTACAAATATTTCATGTCTATCTTTAGAATATTTCTTTATATAATCCCTTTCTAGTTCTTTTAAGTCATCATTTAATTTATGAATTTCTTCCTCTATCAAATCACTATAATTTATATATTTATCTTTCAACATTAATATTATTCTCTCTTTTAAATTTATATCTTTTATAAAATCGATATATTTACTATTAAGTTTATTGTCAAAGATAATTATTTTTTCAAAATTAGACATATACTTTTGAAAATTATCTATTTTATATAGCGAATCCAAATCTGTCAATATACAAGGAAATAGTTTTTCATAAAGCTCTTCATTATCATAATCTATTTTTTCTTTAGTTAATTTAGATACTTGAAGTTTTTCTCTAATAATATTATTCCATACAAGGTTAAGAGAATTTCTCATTAATTCATCTTTTAATTTCAAATCATTTTCTATTTCCCCAATTAAATTTTCATATTTATTAGAAGTCTCTAAAAAATCTTTATTCAATACTTCAGTATTTTCTATTTCAAAAAATAATTTTAAATAATCTATATTGTTTATTAAATCTTTTATCTCATCCTTATACTCTAAACTTGAATAACAATAATCTAGAATATCTAATTCAATTTTTTCTAAACTATCTATATAATTTATTGTTTCTTTAATATTACAACTTATATTAATAATCTTAATATAAGCCTCTAATTTTTCCTTAATATCTTCTGAAAAAATATAGCTTTTAATTAAAGCATTATATTCTTCCTCTATTAATATCTCTTTTAAGAAAACTATTTCATTTAAATAATAATTCAAATTATTTAAATTACCAATGTACTCATCTTTTATATCTTTTTCTATCTTTTTAAACTCTTCAACTCTTTTTTCATATTCAGTATCTTTAAATTTTTTATAAATAAATTTAAAGATACTTTTCTTTTCTTTTTGTTTTATCATTCCAGAATTATATTTTATATTCACAATATTTGCTAATACCTCTACATCTTCTTCTTTCATGTTTTGATTTACAAAATAATTATCCAAAAAGTCTTTTGTATATTTTGAATTAATAAGTGGTATTTTAAGATTTTCTCTTTTATTTAATTCTTTTAACCTTAATAACGCTTCTTTATATACATAAAAATTTATTTCATTTTGTAATACTTTGAACATAGAATTATCTATATATCTTCTATATCTTAAATATTTATCTATAATTTCAGAATTAATTATCCTTTCCTTTGCATTTTTTAATTCTTCATAACTATAATCCATAAAAGGTTTCTTAATCCTAAATATTTTATAGTAGTTATATAAATAATCATATTTACTAAGTTTTTTATAAGTAATATTATACTTTTCTATTAGTGATAAATTATTTTCATCTTTATTCCGAAGTAACTTTATTAATTTTAAAATAATATCTATTTTTCTTTCGATTTTTCTAGATATAACGTCAACTTTACTTATGTAAGTTTTTCCTGTAAGCTCTGGCAAACTTAATATTTGCTCCTTTAAATAATTTTTAAAATCAATATCTTCAGTAAGATTTATTACTTTTCCATTCAATAATTTAATTATTCTATTGTCTTTCAAAGTATTTAAAGAATCTTGGGAAACAATTAAAATCTTATTTTTATTGAAAATTAAATTTTGAACCAGTTTCTCAAAAATAATTAATAAATTTTCCTCTGAAATATTATCTATTAGCAGAATTTTATCTTTATATTTATTTAATGCTAAATACGAAAGATAATCTAAATTATTCTTTATATTAAGATTATTAAGCTCCTGAGTAAAAGCCATAGTACTATGAGTTGCTAATACGCAACAACCTCCTTTTTAATTACTAAAAGTATCGATACATTATATGCTTAAAATTATTAATTTATTATAAAAAAATTAATTATATTAATTTAATTGTCAATAATATAGATATCATATATATCTAAAGGAGGTTGTCTTTTGAAATATATAAAAAAATGTATCAAATTACACATCCTAACTATACTATTAACTACATTAATAATTTTAGTCTATTTAAAAGGAGCAATTTTAATTACTTTAGATATTATTTACCAGACCAAAGTTTCTAATAAAAGTATTGCAACAATTTACGAATTAAATGATTATTATCCTTCAACTAATATGGATATAAATAAATTAAAATACAAGGAAAGTAATTCTGATAATGTTTATATAGATATCTATAAATCAAAGAAACAAAACTCTCCTTCCCCTGTAGTTATATATGTTCATGGTGGAAGTTGGATCTTTGGTAATAATGGTATCCCCATAGGAATGGAGCCTGTAATAGAAGCTTTTAATAAAAAAGGCTTTACAATAATCAGTCTTTCATATGAATTATTAAGAGAAGATATACCTATCTCTAAACCAATATCTGATGTAAAAGATGCTATAAGGTGGGTATATAAGAATAAAGAAGAATACAATTTTGATACAGATGAGATCGGACTTATTGGTGTATCCTCTGGAGCACATTTATCACTTTTAGCTGCTTATTCAGATGATAAAGAATTTATAGACGATAGAAGACTTGCCGAATATCCTTCTAAGGTTAAATATGTAATAGATGTTTTTGGTCCTACTGAATTATCAACTTTAGATTTCTCAATTATAGATGAAGATATTAGAGACGATATAACGGCCTTAAAAAACATAGATATTATAAAAAATATTTATAGTCCAATATACTATGTTGATGAAAATTCCCCAAGCACTTTAATAATACATAGTAAAGAGGATGAAATAGTACCATATGAAAATGCTTTATCTTTATATCAGCGTTTAAAAAATAAAAATATTGATACAAAATTACTAACTTTGAAATCAGGAAGTCATAATTTTGAAGGTTATGAGCCTAAGGAAGTTTTTTATTTAATTTATGAAATATTTAAATTTTTAACATATAACACAAGACTGTAAAGAAAGCTGCACACAATTTACAGTGTGCAGCTTTCTTTCTAATTAGCCTCTTTTTCTAGTTCAAAGATTCTTTGTCTTTCCTCTAAAGTTAAATCAACTGAACTTTCTCTCTTTTTTATTAGTTTTTCTAATTCAGCATATTTTTCATCACCAAGTTTTTTTCTAATTACTTCTGCTTTCATATTCTTTAATTCATTTTTTTCCTTTCCTGATAAAATTCCCCCACTTTGTACTTTCTTTCTAAACTCGTTTATTCTTGCTTTCTGCGATTGATTTAAAAAACCTTCATTTTCAGGAGTCCAAAAGTTATCAAATTTTTCTTCATCTAAATTAAAATTGTAGTTATTAAAAACTCTCAGTGCATTTGACTTAGTTTCTATTTTATCGGAAGCTTGTACACTTTTCGCCTGAGTTTCCAATGAATTAAAAACTACAATATTAAATATAGATGCGAATAGTACTATTGATTTTAAAAAATAAAATTTCATCTTTTGTACCTCCCTTATATTTTATTTTTCATTATTAGTATGTTACAAATTAAAATTTTTAATTGTTGAAATATATTGTAGAATAGTTTAAATTTATTTTGGGTATAATACCATTAATAGTTGTCTAATTAAAGCCTCGATTATAACAAAAAATTTAATTTTTCTCATTAATATATCACAGCAAAATATGTAATTAAAAGAAATAAATTTATTATTATAAAAAAATTAAGTTATAAGATATTAATATACTTACAACTTAATTTTTACATTAAATAAAAAATTTACATATATTTTCTTACAAATCTACTGATTCTTTTTACAGCTTCCAATAAATCCTCCATAGAAGAAGCATAGCAGGCTCTTATATAACCTTCTCCACACTCACCAAAAGCACTTCCAGGAACTGCTAGCACTTTTTCTTCAACTAATAATTTTTCACAAAATTCGTCTGAACTTAATCCAGTAGCCTTTATTGAAGGGAAAACATATAATGCCCCTAAAGGTTCAAAACATTCAAGTCCCATACTTCTAAAACCATCAACTAAGACTCTTCGTCTTCTATTATATTCTTTATTCATTTCTCTAACACTATCATCACCATTTTTTAAAGCCTCTATTGCTGCAAATTGTGCTGTAGTTGGAGAACACATTATAGCATATTGATGAATCTTCTTTAGTGCATCTATTAAAATGCTATTACCGCAAACATAGCCAAGCCTCCAGCCTGTCATTGCATAAGCTTTAGAAAATCCGTTAATAACTAAAGTTTTATCTTTAACTTCCTCAAAGCTAGCTATTGATACGTGCTGTTTCTCATATGTAAGCTCTGCATATATCTCATCCGAAAGGATAATTATGTCCTTATCTTTTAAAACATCAACTATCTCTTTTAATTCTTCTCTTGTCATTATAGCACCAGTAGGATTGTTCGGAAAAGGAATTACTATAACTTTTGTCCTTTCAGTAATTGCTTCTTCTAATAATTCTTTTGTTAATTTAAACTCATCTTCTTTTCTTAAATTTATAGTTACTGGTTTAGCACCACAAAATGTTGTACATCCTTTATATGCAACAAAACTAGGTTCAGGAATTATTACTTCATCACCTGGCCCACATAAGGCTCTTAAAGCAAGATCAATCCCCTCACTTCCTCCTACAGTAACTAATATTTCGTCCTTTGGATTATAATTTAAGTTAAATCTTCTATTTAAATATTTTGAAATTTCATTTCTAAGTTCAATAAATCCAGCATTTGAGGAATAGTGAGTATGTCCTTTTTCTAAAGAATATATCCCAGCTTCAATAACATTCCAAGGAGTTACAAAATCAGGCTCTCCAACCCCTAAAGATATTACATCTTCCATTTCATTGATTAAATCAAAATATTTTCTAATACCAGAAGGAGGCATATCTCTAACATTCTTTAAGATCATCTTTTCTAAATTCATATAAATAATACCTCCCTATCTTCTTTTTTATTTTCTTTAAATATTGTTCCATTATCTTTATATTTCTTTAATACAAAATGAGTTGCAGTACCTGTTACAAATTCTTGAACAGCTAGTTTTTCAGATACAAATAATGCAACTTCCTTCATTGTTTTACCTTCAACAATAACGGTTAAATCAAAACCGCCAGAAGACATTAAGTAACAAGCTTTTACCTGCTTAAATTTATATATTCTTTCAGCCACCTTATCAAAGCCTACTCCTCTTTGAGGTGTAATTTTTACTTCTATTAATGCTGTTACAGTTTCCTTTCCTGTATTTTCCCAATTTATTAAAGCTGTATAACCAGCAATTATATTATTTTCTTTGAAGTATTGTATTGCTTTCTCAACTTCTTCAACAGTTTTTCCAGTCATTTGTGCTATTTCTTCATTACTATACCTACAGTTTTTTTCTAAGATTTCTAATATTTCTTCCATAACAAACCTCCATATAAAAAATAAATCTCCATCCTAAACAAGGGACGAAGATAAAATTCCGCGGTACCACCCTAATAAGTAATTATTGATTACTCACTCAGTTTGAATATACATTCAAGTCTCTATAACGTGAGAAGCACGTCAATACCTAATTAAGAATAAATATTCTTATTTTTCAGTATGAAATTCAAAGGCTGCTTCCTTTAATCTAACATGCCGAAATTCCACCAACCTTCAGCTCTCTATTATGATCAATTAAAGTACTCTTCCTTATCGCTATCTTTATTATATTTCTTTTTTTATATTATAATAACAAAATCAACATATTTCAATAGTGATTTTTATAATTTTATGAATATTATTATTAATTTTTCAAGAAATCAAAGATTATAATATAAATATTATATTTCTTATTATATTTAACAGTAAAATCGAATAATACAAAATTACTGTTAATTTTTAATTAATTGACATTATACATCAAATTATCTATAATTAATTAATCACAATATTTAATTTATTATTAATATTAAATATTATTTAATTAAAAAATTTTATAAAACTTTATATTTTTTAATAAATTTTGGAAAATTAAGGGATGGTTAAAATGAGAAAATTAAGTCACCGAATTATAACTATGACAGCAATTATATGTTTAGTTTTAGCTACTAGTCTGACTACAATATCAATATATAACAATGTAGAAAATAATAATAATTACATTGAGCAGCTTGATAATAATTTAAGGGAGGCTTTCGACAGGGAAGCAAAATGGCAGGTGGAAAACGTTGTAACCATGCTTAATGAACTATATAATAAAAGTCAAAAAGGTGAAATATCCTTTGAAGAAGCTAAAAAATTAGGGGCTGATTTAGTAAGAGAAATGAGATATGGTGAAGAAGGATATTTTTGGGTAGATACACCTGATGGGACTAATATTGTTCTGCTTGGTAATGAAACTGAAGGTACTAATAGGTATAACTCTAAAGATGCAAATGGAAAACTGCTTATACAAGAAATAATAAAAAACGGTATGCAAGAAGGTGGCGGCTATACTGATTATTATTTCCCTAAAAGCGGAGGTTCTGAACCGTTACCAAAAAGAAGTTATAGCATACATTTCAAACCTTTTGATTGGGTAATTGGTACTGGTAATTATATAGATGATATAGATGCAGCAATTGGAGTTCAAAAAGAAATTATACATAAAGAGTTAATGTCTACTATTATTCTATCAATTACTATATCAATAATAGCATTTATTATATCAATATTAATAGCAATTATAATTAGTTTTAAAATAAGTAAGCCTTTAATTTCTCTTGCAGCTTTATTCAAAAAAGCTTCTGAGGGAGACTTAACGGTAAGAAGCATGCATCAAAGCAAAGATGAAATTGGACAACTATCTAATAGCTTCAATAATATGATGGAAAATACTATGTCTGTTATATGGGTCACTAAAGATCTTAGTACAAAAGTTTCTGAAGCCTCTAATAACATAATGAATTCATCAAATGAAGTAAGTCATGCTTCAGAGCAAATTTCAATGGCCGTAGGACAATTGGCTGAAGGAACAACAGAACAAGCAACTTCTTCTGAAGAAGCAAATACTCAACTTAGTGAGATACTAGATGGTCTTAATAAAATCAATAATGATATGGAGAATTCAAATTCTTTAACCAAAAAGGCTTTAACAACTGTTCATAAAGGTGAAAAAATAGTACAAACTCATGAAGATAAAACAAGGATAACTAAGGAAATGTCTGATAATGTACGCGAAGCCATGACTGCTTTATCTGAAAAATCTACAACCATAGGGCAAATTGTAGAGGTAATTAATAGTATTTCTGAGCAAACAAATTTATTAGCTTTGAATGCAGCAATAGAAGCAGCTAGAGCCGGCGAAGCTGGTAAAGGCTTCTCAGTAGTTGCTGAAGAAATTAGAAAACTTGCAGAACAATCTAGTACTTCTGCTAAAGAAATCGGCAAAATTATAAATGAAGTTAAAGAAAGTGTAGACAATTCTGTAAATGAAATAAATAATACTACTAAAGCAATATATGAACAAGAACAAGCCTTACAAGATACTATTAATGCTTTTAATGAAATTTCTCAATCTGTTGATCTAGTTACAGAAAATATAAAAGCAGTTGCAGAAGCTTCTAAATCTCTAAGTATAAGAGCCGAAGAGGTTGCTGAGGCAACAACTAATATTGTTAGCATAACAGAAGAAACCGCAGCTAGCACCGAAGAAGTATCTGCTTCTACTGAAGAGCAAACTATAGTTACAAAAAATATCGCTGAAGAAGCTAAGATATTGTCAAAACTTGCAAATAAGCTTAAAGCAGATATAAGTCATTTTATTGTAGACAATAAATAGTAAATTAATAATATTACCACCCTAAATAGGGTGGTTTTCTTCTTTTTTATATAAAATATAAAGGATATAAGCAATTTAAATACTTATATCCTTTTAAAATTCAAAAAATTTAATAACTTAGACTTTAAACTTACCTAAACTCTTATTTAGTCTTTTGGTCATATCATCGACTTTATCTACTAAATTTGCTAACTCTTCCATAGTTTCAGTATTTTCTTCCGCTGAAGCTGAAATTTCTTCACTTGAAGCTGCAATTTGTTCAGATATCATAGCTACCTCTTGAACCTTATTAAGAATTAAATCTTGCTCTGAAAGCCTATCACTAAGAGAATTTAATATATTTTCAAATTGAGGAGTTATTATATGTACTTCTGATTGAATATTTTTAAAAGCTTCTTTTGTACTATCTATTATAGACACTTGATTACTCATTTTGGATGAAATTTCATTAGTTGTATTAGAAGCAAATTCAACACTGGAAACAACGCTATCTATTATTGTTCTAATGCTGCTTGAAGAAGTCATTACTTCCTCTGCTAACTTTCTAATCTCATCAGCTACTATAGAAAAACCCTTACCAGCCTCACCAGCTCTTGCAGCTTCAATAGCAGCATTGAGAGCTAAAAGATTTGTTTGATTTGCAACATCATTTATTACATTCATAATCTCATTAATTTTATAAGCGTCTTCATTTAAATTCTGTATACTTAATAATGTATTATTAAAACTAATTCTTAAATCTTCTATTGAATTAATTAAACTTTCCAGTTTTTCAGCTCCTAGATCAGCAGTAGTCTCAATTGTTTTACTGCTCTTTGTTGTTTCTTGCACATTATCTTGTATCTTATTAAGATTATTAATAAAATCTTCCAATACATTAGTAATTTTATTCACATTATTACTTTGCCTCTCAGTACCTTGAGCTACTTCGGAAATAACCTGCGATATCCCTTTGCTCGCTCCTACAACACTTTCACCAGAAAGCTTCATATTATTTGAGATATCAACTAATTTAGCTACATCTTCTTTTGTTTCTATTATCATATTTTTAATCATAACTATTGAATTGTTAAGGGCATCAGTTAAATTCCTTGTTTCATCTTTCTTCTTACTATTAAATTGAACAGTAAAATCACCTTTAGAAAAATAATCTAATTTACTTATTATATCTCTAATTGGATTAATTAAGTTTTTTGCAATAACAATCCCAAAGATTGTAGCAATAATCATTACTGATATAGCCGTAATTATAATTTTTTCTAAACTATCAGTAATCATGTTATTCATATCATTTAATGCAATGCCAATTCCTATTGTTCCAAGTAATTCCCCATTTTCATAAAAGGGTGTAGAAACATTATAAACTTTCTCCCCTTCTTCTGTAACAAATATATATCCTGAAGCTTGTCCTTTATTTACTGAGTTTGTATCAATATCTGCTCCTTCTGTTTCCCCATTTTCAGAAGTTTCTTTACTAGCAGATGAAACGGAATCAAGCACCTCAGAAGTGGAAGATATAGTATCCAAATTGCTTTCTGTTGAAGCAATTATTTTTGTATTTTTATCTACTAGAGATATGTATTTAATATTATTTTGACTTTCTTCTTTAATTTCTTTAAATATCTTTTCAATCTTTTCAGTATCTTTTAATACATATTCCCCAATTTCTCTATTAATGATTGTCGCTATGTTTGCTCCATCATTTTTCATTTGATTTGTTACCGTAGTTCTTATTTCATTAACCGAAATAAATGTAAAGGTTAAAGCGCAAACAAATGTAAACATTATCATAGACCCAATTATTTTTGCTTTAAGTGATTTGAACATTATTCTCCCCCTTTTGTTTATATGTATTTAATATACATTTTTATTTACCGTTTAATTATATTTTATTGTCGAAATATTGTCAATGTAGCCAATTTCAAGCATTTTCAGTAGTTTCGATGTTTTTTGCTATACTTCGCGTAAATATTTGAATATTATTGCAATTTTATATATATTTATTTATTAAATTAAATAAAGATAAAAAAATAGGTATAAGTATTTTAATACTTATACCTATTTTATAAAAATTTAATATTAATTTTTATTCTACTAAACCAATTAGTGAAAATGGTTGAGCTCTTACTATTTTAACATTAACTAGATCGCCAGCTTTTACATTCTCAGCAGTGAAATTAACTAATCTTCCGTTTCTAGTTCTTCCAGTGTACTTAGTTTCATCGTTTTTACTTAAGCCTTCAACTAAAACTTCTACTGTTTTTCCTTCATAAACTTTATTATTTCTAATTACACTTTCATTTACAATTTTAACTAATCTATCAAATCTATCATGTTTTACATCATCTGGGACTTGGTTTTCCATTTTGTCAGCCGGAGTATGATTTCTTCTTGAATATATAAAAGTAAATGCAGAATCATATCCAACTTTTTTAACTAAGTCTAAGGTATCTTGAAAATCCTCTTCTGTTTCTCCTGGGAAGCCAACAATTATATCTGTTGTTATTCCTACATCAGGTATTTCCTTTTTAATAAGATCAATTAAATCTAAATAATCTTGTCTTGTATAATGTCTATTCATTATCTTTAAGATTCTATCTGAACCACTTTGAACTGGCAAATGTATTTGTTCGCATAGTTTATCACATTCTTTAATTGCCATAATTACATCTTTAGTTAAATCCTTAGGATGAGATGACATAAATCTTACTCGTTCAAGCCCTTCTATTTCATTTACTTTTCTAAGAAGCTTTGCAAAATCTATATCTTCATCAAGACCTTTACCATAAGAATTTACATTTTGACCAAGTAAAGTTATTTCTTTATATCCTTGTGCTACAAGTTCTTTAATTTCAGCTATTATATCTTCAGATTTTCTACTTCTTTCTCTTCCTCTAACATATGGAACAATACAATATGTACAGAAGTTATTACATCCATGCATTATAGTAACAAAAGCTTTTACATCACTTTTTCTATCTATTGGAATGCCTTCTACAATTTTAGTTTCTTTGTTAAAAACTTCCTTAACTTGTACTCCTTCTGTTTGAACTCTATTTAAATATTCTGGGAATTTATATGCATTGTGAGTTCCAAATATTATGTTAACATAAGGGAATTTCTCTAATACCTTATCTGCCATCCCCTGTTGTTGCATCATACAACCACAAATTGCTATTATTAAGTCTGGATTCTTCTTTTTTAAATGTTTTAACTCACCTAAATTACCAAAAACCTTGTTTTCTGCATTTTCTCTAACACAGCATGTGTTAAAAATAATTATATTAGCATCATCTTTTGTTTCAGTTCTAGAATATCCTATATTTTTTAACATACCAGATAATTTTTCTGAATCTTCTTCATTCATCTGGCATCCCCATGTTTCAATAAAGTATTTTAAATCTTTTACTTCTTGTTTATCCATAAACTATCTAACTCCTCCATATTAATCAACTCTAGGCTATTATACCAAAATAATTAAGTAAAATAAACCATTTAATAAATAGTTCATTATTGCTTCTATTCATATAGAAAAACTGCTAAATTACAATATATACATGCTTTTAATCTTATGATGTAATATGAAAGTATTTTATAAAAATCCGTAGAAGTGGATGGCTACGGTGGTTTGTACGTTTATCCACCTTAGGCTAATGAGTATAGAATTGAAAACAACTTCGAAATCTTGTGACTTAGAAGTTAATATAAGCATTAACGGTTTTAAACTCAAATTTAAGACAAATGAAAAAAGTGCTCCGTCCACCAAACGCAAGCACTAATTTCTTAACTATCATTTTTTGATAAATCAATAGCCCAAAAACCGTAAAAACGTTCTAGGATTGGCTTCGTGTTACCAGCACTAAGCCTTTTTTCTAGAATTCTTAGAAACTTATTTCTCTAGGATTCCGCACTCCTCAGCTTGCCTGAGTAAGTTTCCTTAATCATATTTTATTAAATATTATAAAAAACAAACTCTAATTTGATTTTATTATTTTAATATATCTAAAACAAATCCATCAGAATTGATAAGGTTATTTTTTTAAAGCATGCTACTCCATTAAGCTCATTAAATATTTATATAATTCATCAGTTAGTCCATATCTTAACTGATTATTATCTTGAGAAGCATGAAAGGCAGATATGGATTCTTTAATTTTCTCATCATTCCCTATTAATCTGTCTGTTAGACTTCTCCAATAATCTACACATTCAATTGCGGTAATATCAGTTTTAGGTAATTTCTTCTTATAGCAATATTTTAATTTTGAAATAAAATTAACCCATTCTTCTGCAGCATCTACTTCTGAATGATAATCACTTAATCTATTTTTTAACTGATTAAATTCTTCCATAGTAAAAAATTTATCTGATGATAAGCTAATATACGGTATTATTCCCTTAATATCTTCAGAAGATAGGTTTTTATTATTTTTAAGATTTTCTTTTAAGTTCAGTAATTTACAGAAAAGCTGCTGCTTTTGAGCAATTTCCTCTTGTATATTAGAAATTTGAATTTCAATAATGTTAAGTATATTAACATTATTAGATACAATGAGATCTTTTATTTCATCAAGATTAAAGCCCATCTCTTTCATCGCTATAATTTGATATAGTTCTGTAACATTTCTCATATTATACAATCTATGTCCTTTTTCTGTTACCTTAGCAGGCTTTAGTAGGCCAATTTCATCATAATAATGTAGCGTTCTTACAGTTGTACCTGTCATATTTGCTAAATCACCAATTTTTATATATTCACTCAATTTATATTCCCTCTTTTACTTTTACAATTTGTTTTAAATCCTCTGCATCAAATAAATATTTTTTGCCGCATATTCCACATTCTAATTCTTCACTTATATTTAATTGAATTGATTTCTTTAATTCCTCTGTTTCAACGGACATTAAAATACCAAAAAACATTTCTCTTGTGCAATTACATTCTACTTGCACTTTATATTCTTCTATTACCCTTGTATGCAAGGAAAGCTTAGCTGGTAAATCTGTCCATTTCCCTGAAACTAATATATTTTGATTACTATCAATATAATCTATTAAATACTTAAGATTTGTTTTTTCAACAAAAGGTAATGGTTGTATCATACAGCCTCTCATTGTTCCATTGTGAACCCAAATTTTAAATATTGTTTCTAACTGCTCACTTCTAGAATAAAAATCTGTAAAACATCCTTCTATTGAATCAGCTCTTAAATCTATTGTACCAGTAAACATCCCTGCCATCCAGCTCCCCTTACTTATGGACATAGTTGCACCTTTTCCTATTAAGTCCTTAAATGTTCCATTAAATACTCTTAACTTAGGAGAGAAAGTACAATGGATATTTCCTTCTCCATCTATATTACAATAAACAAAATATCCATCTGGCTTAAATCTTATACTAATATCTAATCGTTGATCTCTTTCAGTTAATAAACCCCGTAATAAGCAGCAACATATAAATATTTTTCTGTAAAGTTCTTTTGAAAATCCTGATTTAATATTTATTATATTACTGTATTCTATTATATCTCTAGCATCAGTAATATACATCCTAATTTCATTATCCTTTGTTAATAATTTTATTAAATTTTTCTCCATTTTATATCACCTCAAAAGCATAATACATCATAACGTTACGTGAGGTTCAATAATAAAATGACAAATGTAACTACTAAAAATCTTCTATTTATTTATAATAACCTTAGAGGTGATAAAAATGATTTTAAAAATGGAAAATGTAATAAAACGCTTTAACAACCACTTAGCATTAGATTATTTAAGTCTAGAAGTGAATAAAGGCGAAGTTATTGGTTTGCTTGGGCCTAATGGAGCAGGAAAAACCACATGTATAAATTCTATTGTAGGACTACTTCCTGTAGATGAGGGAGAAATAACTGTCTTTAATATGAAGCAGGATGGAAAAAACCAAGATATAAAAAGAAAAATTGGTTTTGTAACACAGGAAATTACTATTTATGAAGATATGACTGCAAGGGAAAACTTAGCTTTTTTCGGAAGCTTATATGGTTTAAAAAAGTCAGAACTGGAAAATAGAATTAATGAAGTTGCTAAAATTATTGGTTTAGAAGATCGTTTAAACGACCGTCCTGGTCATTTCTCAGGTGGAATGAAAAGACGTTTAAATATTGGCTGCTCTATCTTACATAATCCTGAATTATTAATTATGGATGAACCAACAGTTGGAATAGACCCTCAGTCAAGAAATTATATTTTAGATTTTGTTAAAAAGATAGCTGCTGAAGGAACAACTGTTATCTATACTTCCCACTATATAGAAGAGGTTGAAGCTGTAGCTAGTAGAATATATATTGTGGATCAAGGACATGTAATAGCTTCAGGAACATTAAAAGAACTAATTGCAAGAATTAAAGGTGATTCCCACATATTAGTTGATGTTAAAATAGCAAGGGAAGATAAAAAAGATGAGCTTTTAGCACTAACAGATGTAAAAGAAGTAGTTATAAAGGATAACCAATATCACATCATTGTACCAGGAGGTATATCAATAATTGATAAAATCGTTTCAATTCTAGCTCCTTTAGGAATAGTTAATTTGAATTCTAAACAGCCAACCCTTGAAGATGTATTTCTAACATTAACAGGAAAACAATTAAGAGATGAGGTGAATTAATGCTTAAATTTTATACATTAAGATCTGCCAGAGATATTTTCTGCCATATAATTTTAATACTATTACCAATTTTATTAATAAGCTTTTTTAGCTATATTTATTCAAGATACAAAATAGCTGCTGTAACACCATTACTAACTATTGGTTTTGCCTTAACTTTTCAAATATATGGTTCAGCCCTTAGCTTTGAAACTTTAGGCCAGGATTTTCTATCGCCAATGCGTAATAGATTATTAGCAACACCAGCTAACCCTGTAAAGATTGTTTTATCAATATTATTTTCAGGCATAATAGTAAGTTTTCTACAAACCTTTGTTGTATTAATATTTTCAGCTACTATTTTAGATATAAAATTTAACAACCTATTTTTAATTTTGCTTGTAATGCTTATTTCAGTAGTATTTAATCAATTATTTGGCAGCATTATTTTATTCTTAAGTAAAAATGTTAAAACAGCTAACTCTGTTACAACTTTATATGGTATTGTTGCTCCCATATTAGCAGGACTATATTTTCCCCTTCCTGATAATATAATAATTAATTTATTTGAAAAATACCTAACACCAATGGCCTTAGCCCAAACAGCAATTTTAGGTGTTATGGATAATAATTTAAAAAATATTGCTATAGGAACAATTCCTTTAGTAATACTTAGCCTAATACTATTTTTATTAATAAAACCTCTAAGTAAGAAGGTGATACTATGATTATATTTAAACATGCATTAAAACGAAGTCTGGCGCAACCTTTTAGTATATTAATTACGCTTATACTTCCTATAGGAATAATATTTGTACCTCCTTTAACTAATAGCTATCCAAATGGGATATATCTCTATGGTCTATTAAGCTTATTTTCTGGCTTTATACTATCTAAGCCTATAGTGGAGGAACGTATCAACAAAATTGCAGTTAGAATTTCTGCTACCCCTACTAAATATATTAGTTATCTTAGCTCCCACTTAATGGCTTATGCCTCTATATTGATAGTGCAAAATATAATATTTATATTAGGATTATATCTATATTGGAAAGATCTTAACATTAACTATGGATTAATTTTCACTTTAACTTCTGCCTATAGCTTAATGGTAATTGCTTTTTCATTATGCTGGAACTCCCTATTTAGATCCTATAATCTTTCCTTTGGCTTATTTTCTGGTTTTGCTTCTCTTATGTGCTTAGTTAGTGGTGTAACTATGCCTCTACAAGTAATACCTGAGGAAATAAAAAAATTTATAGTAGTTTTACCTACTTACTGGTTACCATATGGACTAAACTCTCTACATGATGGTAATATTAAATATGTATTAATAGCACATCTTGTGTTGTTAGTTTACTCAGTAATATTATTATTAATAGGCAGCAAAAGGAGATACTAAATGACTGCAAAAATAATGTATTCATTTATTATGATAATACAGACTTTAATATTATTTATTACAATTTTTAGCCAAATAACAAATCCAATAGTATTTTTACTTTTTATAATAATAATTTTTAGCATGGTTTTAAGGTGGAGAATAAACTTAAGGCCATGCTATATGCTAATCGATTTAACCTTCTTTCTATTAGCAACAATATTTTATCCTGTTGCCACTAATTACATATTTATATTTGCCTATTACTTTTCATATAAAAACAAACTAATTTATACCCTTCCATTAATTATTGTAGGATTAATAGTTAATGATGGTAGTTATTATTTATTACTTTTACAGGGATTATTGTTTGGTACAATCCTATATAACTGGGATAAGGAAAGTAATTCAAGCAAGAATACAATTGACCATTTAAGGCAGCATATTTATGACCTGGAATTTGTACAATCAAAGCTATTATCTGACTACCAAGATACAGATAGAATATCACGTTTAACAGAAAGACAAAGAATTGCAGAGGTGCTCCATGACAATTTAGGTCACGAGCTTACTGCTGCTCACCTATCACTAAAGGCATATAAAGCCCTAATGGCAGCTAACCAATTTGAAAGAGCTAATGTAACATTAAATAAATCAGAGAAGCGTTTAGAAAATGCCCTGCATCAATTAAAAAGTTCTGTTAAAAGCATTGAACCAAATTTAGAAATTGGACTATTAGACATAAATAATTTATGCGATAATTTTATTTATCCAGTTGAATTTGTACATAGTGGAGATATTTTAAAATTAGAGCCTTATATATGGCAATTAATCTTAATGACTGTAAGAGAGGCTTTAACTAATATTACAAAGCACGCTCGTCCTAGTAAAGTTAATATATCTTTAAAGGTAACAGACTATTCAGTAAGGCTGACTATTGAAAATGATGGAATAATAAATAACTCTAGAGAAATATCTGGACATGGGTTACGATATATGCGTAATAGATTAGAGGCTGTAAATGGCAGCTTAAGTATTCAAAAACAAAATACTTTTAAATTAATTATATTTATTCCATTTGAAAGGAGTAAGTAATATATGAAAATATTAATAGTTGATGATGATGAAATGGTTATTGAAAGTCTTGATATCCTTCTATCCACTGATCCAGCTCTTGAAATTATAGGAAGGGCTTCTAACGGAAATGAAGCAATTGAATTTTGTAAAAATAATCCTGTAGATATGGTTCTTATGGATATTCAAATGCCTATTATGGATGGAATTAGCGCTTGTAGAGTTATAAAGAAAATTAATAAAGCCATAAAAATTATAATGCTTACAACCTTTCATGACTATAAAAACATTCATCAATCCCTTCAAGCAGGTGCCTCTGGATATTTATTAAAATCAGATGATACAGAAAAGCAAATAATAACTATTAAAACTGTATATGCTGGCCTTTCTATAATAAGTGAAGAGGCTTTAAAAAGTTTTTCTGAATCACAAGAGGAAAACAACTTAACTGCAAGGGAAAATGAAATCCTAGAGTTAATTGCTAATGGATTTTCAAATAAGGAAATTTCCAAGCAAATTTATATTAGTGAAGGAACTGTAAGAAATACTATTTCAACAATATTAGAAAAATTAGAATTACGAGATAGAACTCAATTAGCCATATATTATTGGCAAACTAAAAATGGTATATAGAAAACTTCCAGTTATGAATAGCGTGAGCTAATATAAACTGGAAGTTTTATTTTTATTTGCCTATTTATTATAAAATTATTTATTTAAAACCCACACTTCCAGTTTCCTGGCCTTTTGCTGGTGGTATATAATAAGGCATATGTCCTGGTTTAAGGTTCCAGTCATTATCAAAAAGTGTAAATCTATAATTTCTTATATTATTAAGCTCTTCCTCGTTAAGGTATCCATCCTCAAGGAACTGCTCAATTAGTTCTTTTTGATAACTGGTATAATCATGGGCAAATAACATAACAGTGTTTGGCTCATCTTCAACTAATTGCTGTAATTTTCTAGTTGAATCTAATTGTTTCTCTGTTTCTTCTCCACCTAAAGTAATCTGTCTAACTTCATCAATTGACATATGATTTAGGGTATATGGGGTATCTCCCATAAATAAAATATCATATTCATCTGCCTTTACTAAAACAGAAGTATGTCCAGGAGAATGACCTGGAGTTGGAAGAAGGATAACACTTCCATCATCAAAATAATCTAGGCTCTTAGGAAAGCTTTTATACTCTATAGAATCATAAGTAAATAAGTCCATATTATCTTCTGCTAGTTCGAATGAATAGGGATAAATGGATGTTCCTTTCTCCCAATCCTCTTTACTTATTATTACCTTAGCATTCGGTATGTTTCTTAGTCCACCAGCATGATCATCATGAGTATGAGTCATAAATACCATTTTTATATCTTCTAGCTTATACCCTAGCCTCTCTACCTGAACTTGTAGGTCCTGCTCTATATTAAGCTTGTACTCATCTTTTACTGTTAAAAGTCGAGATACCATATAATTGTGATTATAGAATCCATCATGATCATTAGCCTGTTCCCAGTTAATAGCAGCATCAATCATAAAAAGACCATGCTTTGGATGATCAATAAGATAGGTGTATAGAGGGATTGTAATATTATCTTTATTCACAAGAGTTTTAAAGTATCCAGTAAGTCCTTCCCATCCATCAAGGCCACCGTAAAATTGCCCATAAGTTAAAATTGTGTCCCCTACGTGAAGTGGATAGACCTTAACTTTTCCATCTTTTACAGGTGTTTTTTTAACTGAAGCTTCAATTGCCTGTAAACGCTCTTCTTCAGCCTGCTTTAAGATGCTTGTACGATAATTCTCAACTATTGGCACTGAAATGTACATTAATACAAGAAATATAATAGCCGGTACACCAAATAAACCAAAACGGAAGCTTTTGCTTTTTTTCACAAAAGATTTAGACAGTGATTCTGGGCTCTTAAAAGCTATTACCATTAGTATAATAGTTATAGCTGAAAGAATTCCTAATATTACTGGTATATCCTGAATGTAGAATATAACTGCTGCATAAAAAATAGTGAATAATAAAGTTGAAGGTATCACAAAGAACTTTAGCACTGTTCCTCTGCTTTTCTCACCATTATTAATAAACTTGAAAATTCCTGGCCAAAGAAGTCCAATATTTGCTGCAAGTGATAAGATAACATATATGATCAGCAATATAGTGTTTATTCCCTTCATATAGAATACAACACTCATAATAGCTAATAGCCATAAACTTATTATTAAAAGTAGTCCTTTTCCAAGGTTCTTAAGTGTTTTTAATAATATTGTCAAAGTTGACATCTCCTTTATTTCAAATTAAACCATTGATTCATTGTTTCATCATTAATTATCCTAAGAGTAGATTCAGGAATCCCCAATACCTTCTCTATTGAATCAGTATAGGCTGCAAGTATATTTTTCATTTGGTCAATGCAGTCTTTATCCTGTGCATCATTTATAATCATCAAGGATAACCTATCCCATAAACTTTGTATCAAAGAAAGGGTAACTTCTCCTGCCTGCTCTGGAAAAGAAGGCTTAAAAGTTCCTTCTTGAATTCCTTGAAAAATAATCGAGGATAAAAGGGGAGAAATACGTTCAATTGAATGATTTAGCATTTTCTGACGAATAATTGCATTGTCATCGCTATACCACACCCTCATAAGACTGATTAAGTAATCCTTTTGTTTAACCTTCCAATTTCCTGCTGCAGTGAAATATTTCTTCAACTTCTCTATAGCAGGAAGACTTTCATCTTTTACTATGGGAATTATCTGTTCTTCTCCTTGATCCATAAAGCGTTCAACAAGTGCATCTAACATAGCTTGTTTTGATTTAAAATAATGAAAAAAAGTTCCCTTTGAAATTCCCAATTCATTTAATATATCCTGAATTGACATCTTCTCATATCCTTTTGTATAAACAAACTTTTGAGCTGCAGAAAGAATTTCATTACGTTTTGCTTCATATTCATCTTTCTTTAATATCCTTGCCATAGTATCACTCCTTTTAATAAACCGACCGTCGGTATATTAATATCTTAAATAATATTTCCTCTTATGTCAATATTTATTTACTCGTAAGATAAAATCCTTCTAATGACAACTTTTATATGCTGTCATTAGAAGGATTCATTAGATTATTAGATTATTAAATTAGATAACAGCTTGGTAACAGAGCTGAATAACACCTGAAGAGAATTTTCTACTATCAACTAATTTTAGCTCCTGCCTTTCTTTTATGTTAACAAATAAAGGTTTGCCTCCTCCTAAAACTACAGGATGAATTGATAATCTATACTCATCAACAAGTCCTAAGTTTACAAAGGTTGTTATAAGGCTGGCTCCACCGTATAACCAAATATCCTTCCCTGGTTCATTTTTTATTTTATTTACTTCTTCTACAATATTAAAATTAATTACCTTGGCATTATCTATATTAGTTAGACTTTTTGAAAATACAACCTTCTTCTTACTATGAACCTTTTCCCACATTTCTCTATCTGTATCAGAAGCATCATTTTCTAGAGTATATTTCCCCCATAAATCATAAGATTTTCTGCCGTAAAAAATTGTATCAACACTATCTAAGAACTTAACAAAATTCATATCTTCATCCATAATGCACCAATCAATTTCTCCATTTATACCTTCAATAAATCCATCTAAAGAAACTGCTAAATCTAAAACTATTTTTCTTATTTTATTATTAAGCATATTCTTCGCCTCCTTAATAGATCTCGTTCTATATGTCATATTATAAATTGTACATCCAATTTATTTACAAAACTCGGCCTAATTTTATAATAAATATATCCATTTTTGATATAACCTATTATCACTTTGTTTATTATTATTTCATAATGCAATTGTTATTATTATAGGAAAACTGGTCTGAATTATTCAGATCAGTTTTTTAATTAATCAGTTCCTTAAAAACTATTATGAGTTATATCTGTATGATATTACTGTACACCTAGAGCTTAAAAACAGAATTTTATTAAAATTCTATTGCCTTAAGATATTTATTAAATCATAGAAGTAGTATCTTTTATTTCTTATTTTTCCATCAGAATAAATTATTTGAGCATTCTCTAATTTGTTTAAATAATTTCCTAAAGTACTACTTGGTATTGATACCTTTTCTAAGATACTTTTTTTATTAAAGACAGGTTTTTCAAACATAACATTAATAATATCTATAAGTTTATTATTAGAGATTAATTCTCTTGATTTATCTAAAACCTCATTATATAAGTTATCTATAGAATCAATTAATTTAATATTCTTATTAGCTTGTAAAGTTATCGAATTTATAAAAAATTTAATCCAAGTATTCCATTTATCTGCAAGAATCTCTTCAGTTGCTTTTTCAGGATCAACTCTTAAATCATTTAGAAGTTTATAATATTTATACTTATCCTTTTCTAGACTTTCACTAATAAAAAAGTTAGGTGCACTTACCAATTCTTTATCATATAAAAATAATGGAATTAGTATTCTACCTATTCTTCCATTGCCATCTAAAAAAGGATGAATAGTTTCAAACTGTGCGTGTATTATCGCAATTCTAATTAAATTATTTAAATCATCTGTTGGTTCATTAATATATTTTTCTAAATTACTCATATAGTTTGGAACTAATTGAGGTTCTGGTGGAATGTAGGACGCCGTTTGAATAGTACATCCTTCAGGTCCTATAAAATTTTGGATAGTTCTAAACTCTCCTGGATTTCTACTATTGCCTCTAACATCCCCTGCTAATAATATTTTGTGCATTTCTTTAATAAGCCTTGTTGAAATTGGTAATCTTTTTAATAAATCTTCTCCAAGTCTTAAAGCATTTGAATAGTTTATTACTTCTTGTATATCATTATTTTTATTACTTTCATCTACTCCATACTCTAACATATCGTCTAAAGTAACTTGAGTTCCCTCTATTCTTGTAGATTGAATAGCCTCCTGTAATGTAATTGGTGCTAACAAAAGCTTTGGATCTAACTTTGATTTATTTAATAATGTTTCATATATTCCTATAAGCTTATTTGCTTCAAGAAGTTCATTTATAAATTCATTAATATTAATTAAATTATTAATTGGTAATCTTAATGGTTCATATGGTTTTTTCATAATTTACCTCCATAACTTAAAACAAATTTAAAACAAAATTTATTCTTATATTATTAATTATAACATTTAAGACATAATTTAAACAGTTTTTGTTGTAAAAATAAATATTGCAAACTATTTTTATAAATAATTCTGTAACAACTAATTTCTTATCTATATTCATTTGTTGTTTTATCTTAAGCAACCGTTTCATATTCTAAAAACGGATATTGAGCTTCACCTTCAATGAATTTTTTCAATAACCCTGGCGTCCAAGTTATCCTTATCCTATGCTAATCCTATTAACAAATAAAAGTATTACTCATTTACTAAAAGATAAATATAAAAAATTGATAACCCACAAATAATGCTTGTGGGTTATCAACTATCTATATATCTATTTAATTTTGTCTAAGGTATAAACAATGTTACCCTCTTTTCCATCAACACGATCAGTACTATTATCTTTTAATGTTTTTGCAAAGAATGCATTTTCAACCTTAATAGGTATATTTCTTGCAGGGTATTTATCATCTGTACCATTTATAACTAATTTGCAACATTCAATAACATTATCTAATAAATCTTTAGGAGATTTACCTGTTCCATGATTTCTAATAATATAATCATATTGGTTTTCATAATTTTTTAGAGTTATTAGAGTATCTAAATATTCAGAGACACTACTAGCATATTCATCTAATAAGAGCACACTAATCCCACATCCATCACCAAATAGAATAGTCCTCTCTTCTTTTATTAAAATCATAGTCATTCCTTGTGTATGCCCTGGTGTATGAATTGCTTGAATGGTTAAGTTACCTAAATCAAATTCCTGTCCATCAGTAAGTGGCAATAACTCACCATTAAATAATGGGTTATATTCAGATTCTGGAATTTCTGCTGTTTCATTTACTACTTTTGCATATTCTTTTCTAACTTCAAAGGCAGTATGCACTTTAAGTAATTCTTTATCTAAGAGATTCATATATATTTCCTTATCTTCAAAAAGGCTTGCACCACTTGCATGATCTATGTGCCCATGAGTTAATATAACAAAGTAATCTTTATCAGTTAATGTATTAACATATTCTCTGAGATTGCCAAAACCACAGCCTGTATCTAATAAACAAGCTTTTTCATCACCTATAACTAAATATTGATAAACCCCACAAATATCGCGAATTCTTATAATATTCTCTGAGATTTTCTCACTTGTAAAATACTTCATTTCTTCACCTTCTACTATTGTTTTACTAATTTTTTAATTAACCTTTGATTCATCAAGTTTCATAAACATCATTACAGCAAATCCTGATACAAGACATACTAATAATGTAATTACAAGAGCAATATAATTTGATTTTGGTCCACCAATAAATGCAGTTAAAGCATATACTCCATTGGATGTATTTAATGTGTACGCAGATAACTTTGTAAATCCAGCAACTATACCTGAAATAAATCCAGAAATAACACCAGCATATAATGGTGTTTTATATGGAATAGATAGTCCATATAACATAGGCTCACCAACTCCACCAAAGAACCAAGTTAGCACATAACCAAAGGTTAATGACTTCTTTTTCTTTTCTTTAAACTTATAAATACATGCAAGAGCAACACCTGTACTTGCCCAGCTAGCACATAAAATACCTGGTAAAAGCATACTGTCATACCCTAAGGTTGGGAAGGTAATAAATAAGTAAGTAAATAACACCATATGCATTCCTGTAAGAACTAATATTGCAAAAGTAGCACCAATTAACCCAACACCTAATGGACCAACTAAATTGTACACTCCAATTATTCCATTACAAACATAGTCACCTAAAATTGAACCTAAAGGTCCAAGAAGACATAGTGAAAGTG
Organism: Clostridium isatidis; assembly: GCF_002285495.1. Lineage (NCBI taxonomy): Bacteria > Bacillati > Bacillota > Clostridia > Eubacteriales > Clostridiaceae > Clostridium > Clostridium isatidis. The sequence goes on from NZ_CP016786.1 coordinate 1,057,288, forward strand.
GTAGCATTATTAGAGCTGTCCCAAATGGAACTAAAAAAACTTTTATTACTTCAGGAGTATATTTTTTAAATATTTTCTCAACATGTGACATCACCCAAACTGTTAGAAGCATAGGAATTATAGTTCCTGTATAATTTAATGTTTTAGATGGAATGCCGAAAACCGTAAATAAAGCATTTTCTTGTGCTAATCCTAAAAATGTAGGATGAATCATAATACCACCTAGCATCATGGCAATAGCTGTATTAGAATTTAATTTTTTAGCTGCAGTGTATGCTATAAATATTGGTAAAAAGTAGAATCCAGCATCTCCAGCAAAGGAAAATAAAATATATAAATTGCTTGTTTCAGAAATAATACCTAAAAGACTTGGACCTAACACAGCTACCAGTGTTTTAAAGAATGATGCTGCAATTAAAACTGGAATCAATGGTGTTAAACTACCTGCAAGATAATCAAATATAGCATTAACGTAGTCTTTTCCTGATTTCTTTTTACTTGGTAAATTCTTATCTAAATTTTCATCAATTGATTTTTCCTGAACTATTCCTGAAATTTTACATAGCTCATCATAAACAGTTGAAACATTTGTACCAATTATAACTTGAAGTTGTCCTCCTTTTCTCTTACAACCTAATACTCCATCAATTTTCTTAATTTCATCTTCATTTGCAATATTATCATCTTTTAAATTAAAACGAAGTCTTGTCATACAATGTGTAGCCTGAGAAATATTATCTTTTCCCCCGATTTTCTCAAGAACACTTTCTGCAATTTTTACATCTTTTACTGACATAAAATCTTCCCCTTTATATTATTTTTTCTTAAATTTTGTGATATTGTTTACAAACTAATTTAAATGGCCATTCATTAGTATAATTCTATTATAATGAGTTTAATTCCAAAAAAGAAGCAATGTACAGATTCCGTATATACAGAATCTGTACATTGCTTAGTATTTATTTCGAATTTCTGAAACAATATTCAGCTATTATTTCAGAAACATTTAACATTACATGGTATTCAACTATTATTTCCTTGCAGCCACTTACAAACAGGGTATTATTAAAATGCTTTTTATAACTTTCTTCAGGCATTTGTTGAGTAATTAGCCATGTTTTATCGCAGCTACCTTGCAGATAAGGAATAATCTCATGTTTTGATTTTAAATAATTATTATGTTGTGATAGCACAATACCTAAGGTATCTTTTTTATTATGAGTTAATGGACTATCTTTTTTAGGCACTGTTATTGTAATTATATTTTTATTTAGACGAGTTAAATGCACACGTAAATATTCACCTACAACTTTAGAAAGACATGAGCCAAATATATATACATAACGATAATTAATAATATCTTTAGCTAATTCATCTACCTTGTCCAAATCTATCACTAATAAGCTATCAAGAACTTTATTATTTACATGATCTATCCAATCTTTAAGTCCTTCTGTTCCTTTGGAATCCTTTAAAAAATCATTTCTATATACTCTCAATTTGTTGTTTAAATTAGTTTCTTCAATACATTTTTTAAAATCTGTAAAATCTAAATATCCAAGTTCCCTACAAAAACGAATTATAGATGTTGTAGATACATGGCATTTTTCTGCTATTTCAGTAATTTTCAAATTTGGTATTTCATTTAGATATGCAATAAAAAACCTTGCAATCTCTTCATTAATACTAGATTTATTACTTCCTTTTAAATAATCATTTAATAACTCAGATGGCGTATCATATACATACATTTTTATCACCTACTATTTAAATTAATATTAATTATATTTAATATTAACATATCTTTACACAAGTTACCAAATGTTAAATTCATTGGTTTAAATACGGAAATTAAAAGCAAAGAAAGCACCAATCAGATAATGATCAGTGCTTATTTCTTAATAATTATTTTTATAATTCATTAATTTCTGCTTCTATTAATTTTCTAAATCTAATAAAACTTTTTGCAAATTTATCTACTTGTTCATTAATATCTATACTATTATCAATAGCTATTTTAGTTTGAAGCCTGTACCAAGATTTATTTCTAACTCCAGCATCTAATTGAATATCTAGTTGTAATTCCTTATTAATTAAATGAATTTTCTCCTCAAATATTTTTCTTAATATCTCTGTTCCTAATTCTTTATCTGATTCTGCACCAAATACCAAAGATCCTAATCTTTTTCTATAGGTAATAGTAAAACCTATTGATTTTCCCTTTACTCTACCACCAGTTTAATTGTTATACTATCAATTTTATGTTGTAAATACCTTATTTAATAATAAAGAGAGGCATTACCTCTCTTTAAACAAATCAGCAAAATTAACTTTTCACTCCGCTTCCTATGGAAATACATATGGAATCATTAATGTCCAAGTTATCCCCGGGCATGCTGCGGGGCACTTTGTGACCCGTTTCTATAAAACTTAAATTTTATTACACTTAATATTAGTCTTATAATTAAAAACCTATAGTTTTCGTTGTAACAAAGCATTCTTCTTGCATTTTTTTATCTAATTTAATTTTCTGATTTAGAGCTTCCTGCTTATCAATTCTGTCTTTCCATAATAAATATAATTTAAATACATTTTCATAACCACTCCCCTGAACGCTACAAATTATTGGCAACAACATTTCCATAGAGTTCACGTATGTCCGTCCAACTGAAGAAAAAGCTACTCTTTCATCTGCTACCCCTGAAATAAAATATAGTGAAAAACCTTCAATTACGTTTAACACATATGTAATATCCCTAAATATTTCTTCAGGACACCTTGATACATCAAGTTTGACTGAAGCTTTAATTCCTTCGCTTGTACTTTTTATTTTTACTTCTCCAATACTTGTGATTTTATTTTCTTTGAAACACTTATCAATATCATCTAACTTAGGTATTATATTTTCAAAATAATATATACATTGTTCTGCTGATAATTTAAACGCCTCTCTTTTAGCATTAACTTCAGAAATTTCTTTAGCAACTGTTATTTCTTTCAATCCCATTATCGTAACTATAAACAATAATGGAGTAATCAAGAAATCTATCATCTCTAATATATTCCTAAAAGTTGTATTAGGAAAGTTTTTAACAACCATAACTATCTCTCCATAGTTGATAATACTATATGTAATAACTAAAAAAAATAAAATCCCAATACAAATATAAATTACCTTCTTTTTCATGCTACTCACCTCTACAACTATTTTATTTTCATTTTGTAAACTTAACATATTATACCATATTTCTCTATTAAAGAATATAATTTTACCTATATTTTATAATTAGTAATGCTATATATTATCTTCTATTCAATAGTATAAATGATGTATAGATTAACTGCTTTACCTTATTTGAAGTGCTCCACTTAATCTAAGACTCCTTTTGTTAATCGCAACAAGCTCTTTTTCCATATACCTTATAGTTTGCTTGGCCATCTCCCTTCCTGAAATCTCGATACTATTATTTATAATAGTTACTCTCTTAGTTAGTACACTTCCAACATTTTAGTTAAGATAGTATTGGTAATAAGTGCATTTTAGCCTTCATTATTTAAAGTATAACTTTCTAGAAATAAAATCTTTGACAATGCTCTTGCACTATGAAAACTTATTTGATTATTACTCCACTTAAATTTCATCATATATAAAAAAACAGCCTTATCTATATTGCTATTTAAATACTCATGGATTTCTTCATAAATAGTATCATCTGCCATAAATCCTTCTACAATGTCATAATCATGTGTTCTACCATTTCTACAATGCACCACAAAATCAAGTCATCACTCATTGTATTCTTCAAATTTTATTATTCTTAAATCAGATGTATCTTGCAGATAATAAATATTCAAAACTGGTTTTTTAAATTTTTTAGTCCATTTCTTAGCTTGTTCTTTATTTCTCGTACAGTAAAAACCATAACCAAAATCTTTAATAAATTTTCCTTTTATGATCGAAGGTTCGTCGATAGCTTTATAACTTGCATGATAAACAATAGTTATATTATTTTTATTTTCCATTTTAAAGTATATAGCTTATAAACTAGATACTTTTAATGTTTAACTAATTAACTTTTACATTAAAATATTTGCATGCTTCAACACTTGTAAATGCAATATATACTTCTAAATGTTATAAAAATTCATTACCAAAATTCTACTTCCAAATCCATCTTTATTCCCTAATTGATATTTAAATATATCCGGATTTTCACCTTTTAGTATCCATTTTCTTCTTTCTTGATTAATTTCATTTTGCAGTAAATCTAACATTTGCTTACCAATATCATTCATTTCTTTTCTGAAAAACGGTATCCATACTGAACATTTACCTTTAAACTGTTCAGTACATTCATAATAATATATTGCTCTAGCAATGGCTTCAAATGAATAAGACAACCTATAGGTATTAACTTCCGCTATAGCTACTGGATAATTATAATTTTTTATCTTAATATTACCTTCTCTAATGATCTTAAATAGATTGGGATTTCTTCTAACACTTCTTGATAGCTTTGTTCTGGTATGAATATATGCTATATCATTATTACCAACAACCGCAGCCATACATGCCATTAAATATTCATCATTATTAGATTTAGATAAATTATGTTCATCACATGATGGAACTGTAATTAAATTTTTTCGAAAATTTATATCTATAACTACTTTTATATCCTTATCTTCTGGAAATAAGCATTTTGGAGGGACATGTTCCCTAGATGTTGCATCTTTACCACACCAATAACAACTCTCATTTTTCTTACTCACTTTCTAACCCCCTTGATTTATAACAAGTATAGTTTAATATAACTTTCCTGTGTTTTAGGTAAAATTAATTTAGGTAAATTTTATTATAAAAAAGAGATTAAAATTTAATCTCTTTCTTATAATATCGATATTTTATTAATCCCATGAATCTTTGTCTTTGTAAGTATATATTCCATTATCTTTATCTTTAACTTGATTAACACCAAAATCCTTAATAGCTTTTGCTATAGCATTCATTTTAAATGGAATAAAAAGTATTTTACACTCTTTATCATTTACTATATTCTGTAATATTTTAGGCAATTTATTCTTCATTTCCGAAGTAACATTTTTTACTATTGATTTATCAGTATATGCTACAATAACAGGGAGTTCATCATGTAAAATTGCTCTTTTAATCTCATGATCTACTATATCACTAGAATTAATTGTATTTTCAGTTACAATTAACAATAATAATTTAGACGTCGCCATTCTTTCATTTAATCTATCTAATAATGTTTTTTTCGTACTACTATCTAAAACCTTATAAGTTTTTTGATGGCTATCTACAAATCTAAAATTATTATTAGGATTCTCACTCCAAGCTTTTAATAGATTAAAATACTTTATATCTGAATCTGTAGGATCTGTTGTTCCACATCCATTAAAAGCAACATAGACTCCATTTCTATATGCCATTACATCAACTCCTTTAATTTATAAAAATTTATTTTATCCTTACTGGTAGAATGTATTATTATAGTTATTTTTGATGGATGTTTAATCTTTATTCTACTTATTTTAAAAGTCCATATTAACAACTCTAATAATTCTTGTTCTAATATATCTATTTTATCTTCAATTCTAGTTTGTCCACTTCCAAGCAATGGCATTGAAACAGATTTACCAGCATACACTCTATCAATCTCACTCCAAAAATTCAGTAAAGTGTATACATAATCTTTTAGCAAAACCTTTGCTTTATTTTCATCATCAAATTTAGTTAAAGCTGTAAATAAATATTCATTTTTATATTTGCAAATCGTACCTAATGGATATTTTTTCTTCTTACCAACAACTCTATCATTGTTTACGGAATACTCATTCCCTTTTTTACTACTTAAATATTTATCAAGTTCCTTGTCAAAATCCTCTATAGATTCTTTTAGTTTACTTGTTATGAATATTCCATTTAGACTACTATTCGCAATTATATCATCATCAACTTGTGTATCGAAATATTCGTTAAAAGAAATAACTTTTAACTCTTTCTCTTCAAATATATCACCAATTTTCACTTGTATTGTTGAACCATTTATCTTTAACTTAATTGATTCCATTTTATTTGCTCTAATCCAAAGAACTAAATAGATAATCACTAAAATACTTGATACAATAGCAAAATTTATTACTTTATTTTTATATTCATCAGGAATCTCAAAGAAAATTGTTACATAAGAATATAATCCGCCAATAATACCGACTATAGCTAAAAAATCTCTTATTAAAGCTTTATCAGATAAACTTACTTTTTGCTTTTCAAACAAACTTTTATACCCCCTTTCCATATAAATAATAACACAAAAGTATTATTATGTATATTTAGGATGAAAATTCTACTTTACTGTTATTTATTACTATGAAAATAAAATAATACTTTTATATATAGATAGCTTCTGGGATAAAAGTTTAAATTTATTCAATCAAAAGGGCTCAAAAATACATTTCTATACTTCTAGCCTTTACTATAATAGATAAGTACTAAAAAATAAAATAAACTCTTTCTTATTTTTAGGTACTTTATAAAATATAAAAGATTAGCTTACTGACATTGATCCCTGGGATACTGAGGGTCACTTTGTGATCCACTGCTAATGCTGCTGCATGGCTTTTTGTTATATTTCCTCATAACTTTTCATATAATTTCTATTCCCTATTTTTACAAAAGTAACATTGGCTTTGAAAATTCTTTTGTATTTTGAAGATGCTTTTTTGTACATTTTATATGCTTCAATTTCAGAAGCATAAGTTCCCAAATAAGATTCACCTAAAGTTCCAAACCCATCAATAACAACATATTGATTATATCTAACCTCTGTTGGTAATGTGTCAAAGAAACTTTCATCTAATAACAATATAATTCCTCACTCTTTTAGTTATTTATTCATTATAGTATAGTCTTCTTCTATTTTCCCATATTATTAAAGCTATGCTACCAATTAAGTAACATAAAATATCTTTTACATCAAATGAAGTCCCCATAATTGTTGAAGCCACTTTATTACTTTCTAAGTTTAAAAGCTCTATAATTTTAAAATACTGCATAACTTCTACAAATACCATATTTCTTTATTTATTCTCATATCATTTCCTCTCCTTCAAATGTCCAAGTTATCTCCGGAGATACTTAGGATTACTTTGCGATTCCATTATAATAACTTATATAATTTCAGTTTCTCTTTCTAAATTCCATAGTAATTATTTCTATATAATTGTAGGATAAGCCTTCGCTTATCCTTATTGACTATTAACTATATCTAATTATTTTAATATGCCCATATTATTTTACTTTCATTAGGGCACTCAACTCTGTTTATTCGTAACACTTCCCTCTTATTATCCTCTGATAAATACGATACCTTTAATTTCTGAGCACTTTCTTCATGTAGTAGCTCATAGTCATATCCTATTCTTGTAAATCCTAGTGGTAATCCTTTATTCAAGTTTACACTAATCTCTACACTATATTTAGGCTTATGCTCTAACCAGGTTTTTCCTGGCTCTCGATAATATACCCTTATTATATCTAAGCCATTTACTTCTTCAAAACTATTATAAAATTTGCGTATTAATTTTTCTGAATCTTCAATTATACTAATAATGTACTGCTTATTCAGGATTGCTTTTGAGTTGTTAAAACATGTAACATTCCTACAATTAACATCTTTCGACACTTCACTTTTCCATTCTTCAATAAACGCTTCACCTAAACCTATTATGTTATTAATCTCTAAATCAATATTATAATCTTTAAACTCCATTGCTAATGCAATTATGAAATCCTCCATAGGAAATGAATTTAAACTTGTATCAAATGTCAAATAATAGTACCTTCTGATAGTTCTATGTCGTGATAACTCTATACACGCTTCTTTCGTTATACATTCTGAATATTCACCCACTCTGGAAAATGATTTCTCCCATTTTTCATAATTGTTATTCTGAAAATAAACTTTATTTATTTTTCTTTCAATAGAGTCTATTCCTTGATTAATAATTTTTTTTAATATTATTTCTTTTATCATATTATTCCCTCTTTTATAAGCCTATATTTATTTTCGTTCTCCATAGATATGTTTCGTTTCAAATAATTCTAATCTATGTTTATAAAGAAGTTCTTATAACCCTCTCTAGTTAAAAAACATAAATTGATACTAGTAATGTTAATATTGATTGTATCCGCTCTTATCTGTTATCTTAGTAATTTTAATTATTTCGGTTTACCAGTTGTTTTATTTATTAATATCCGGTCACTTAGTAAATTTCAATATCTAAAGCATGAATAAACAAATTGAAACAAAAGATATTGAAATTATTCATCTCCATTTAAAGTAATACCCTTACCCATCTTTTCATGTTCAGGCTCTCAGTCTCTTAAGTCATATTTAGCTTTAAAGACTAGTAATACTAGATTTCAAACATAAAGATTATTGATGCAAATCTGAATAATCTGCTTTCAGATATATCTTGTAGTCACTTAATTTTATATTATATTTATTTAATATTTTAACTAAAAGATTTCTAATTCCATTAGCACTAAGATTAGTTTCAACATAAATATTAGCACTTTTTATTTCTCTTGCTGCTATCATAGTTGGTAGATTTACTCTTGAAAAATAAATTCTCTTTTTACCATTCATTTTAGGATTATCAACAAAACTCCTAACCATAGATGGATCTTTTTTAGCTAAATAATTTATTGTTTGTAGTAATGCACTCTTCCAATCTTTTATATCTATTCTGTTACCTTCAATCTTAATAGCACATGGTCTTTTATGTGTTAAATCTTCATATAGATTATGTTCTATTTCTGAATCTACCAAGTACTCACTATAATTAGGAATTTCTTTTTCATTATCTTCATTAGAATTATCTTTAATGTCTTCTTCAATGTTTTTCTCATCAATTATTAAGTCTAATTGTGATATATAGTCTTGAATTTTCTGACTAATAGCATTTAACTCTTGACTATTTATGCTTAATTCAGCAACCTTTTTAAAGTCCTTATTTGAAAATGAAGTATTTACCTTCTCTCCTACCTTGTCTATTGCACTATCTATTGAAGTAGCTAATAAATCCATAGCTTCTCTTATATCACTAATAGAACTCGGAACTTCTTTTCCCAAAAACTCAAACGCCTTAAAATCCATAATATACCCCCATATATTATTATTTTTCTTCTAATTTATTTTTTCTCCATTCCCAATTAGGCATATGGACACTCATATACTCCCAAAATTGCTTACTATGATTTGGGTATTTTAAGTGAGCCAGCTCATGAAGTATTACGTATTCAATGCAGTATCTTGGTTTCTTTATTAGCTCTAAGTTAAGGTTAATGTTTCTGCTTTCTACATTACAGCTCCCCCATCTAGTTTGCATGGTTATTACTCTAATGCTTTTAACCTCTTCTTTTACTATAGCTTCGTATTTATGTACTAATTCTGTAAACTTCTTTTTTGCCTTCTCCATATACCATTTCTTCAGTAATTCTTCTTTTCTTTTTAAGTTTTCTTTATCTTTTACGCAAATTTCTATATATCCTCTATATAATCTTACTTTTTCTTCTTTAGATTCTATAACTTTTAATCTGTAATTTTTACCTAGGTATTTAAAGCTCTCTCCACTTACCATTTCTTTTGTCTGTGGTTTTTCATAGTTTTCATTGAAATGGTTCATTTGTGCTTTTATCCACTCTTCTTTATTTTTAATAACTTTCTCTATATATTCATCTGTAGCAGCTTCTGGCACTGTTAAATGTACTGTTCCATCTCTTTTGACTTTTAGTGTAACGTTCTTTACTTTCTTTTTATGAACTTGTATATTTATTTTCATATATTCTTCTCCTATATAACCTATAGAATATGCTAAAGCTTACATATATAAATTGTAAGCTTTAACAATTAATTTATCTTCCGTATTTTCTAATAGATATTTTCATTATCTCTTCTCTAACTGTATCTGTATCTATAGTTATTCCATATTGATCTTCTAAATCCCAAAGCTCCATATCTAAATCTTGTTCAATTTCATTTCTTACTACAGTATTTGTAGTCCAATCTGGTTTTAATGAATACTCTTTAATTATGTTATCGAATTTTAAGGATGTATCTGCAATAATATATTCTGCTTTTTCTTCTGAAATCTTTTCTTCCATAGATGAAGTTAAATAGCTTTTAATATTATCGTATATTACTTGGGCACTCTTATTACTTGTAATATTTTCCGGATATACATCATCCTTTGCACCTGTTCGTACATCATTCATAACATCATGCATACTGCTTAGATATTCTTCTTCTGAAATTCTTTTATTTCTGTACTCTTCGAGAACTCTATTTATTCTATCCTTAAGCTTTTCATAATAAGCAGGGTTTTCATCATATTTCATAGTAATTACTTTATCTAAAGCATTTCTAATTGTATCTGCTTTTGCTCTTTTACCTTCAACTCTTTTGATTTCTTCATCAAAGTTTTTATCATCAAATATATTAACTAATTTAGTAAGTTTATTTACTTCATTGGCACTGATATATGTGTCTAGAAGCTTTTGCATTTGCTCTTCATATTCACCAAAATCAACTTCCTCTTGATATCTTAGTCTTACACTTTTTCTAAGATTAATAAAGAATTTAAGTTCCTTCTTATATTTTTCTAACTCTTCTTTTGATAATAAATCTAATATCCCTTCTGATGCTAAGCAAATATTTAAACTTTTAGCATAATTTTTTAACCTTTCATAGAAATCTAACCTTTTACTTTCATCAGCTAGGAAGACTTCATATTCTTCTTTATCCGTTTTATTTTTTATATGATTAAATAGGTCTTTTAAGTATGAATAATTAGATTTTAACTCATTAAGGTGTTTCTTTATATCTATAACTGCTCCTTTTATATCATCTTCATCAAAGCCTTCTAAAGAGCTATATGAAGTTAGTGCTTTATCTAAATTTCCTAATAGTCCTCTATAGTCTATAATATATCCGTAATCTTTTCCTTCATATAATCTATTAACTCTTGCTATAGCTTGTAATAATTTATGTTCTTTTAATTCTTTATCTACATATAAGCCAATAGCAGCAGGTGCATCAAAGCCAGTTAATAATTTATCTACCACAATAAGTATTTCAACATCTTCACCATCACAGAATTCACTCTTTATTTTAGTTTCATAGGAATCTAGATCTCCATAATCTCTAATTATTTTTTCAAGTTCTCTTTGAACTAAAAGCTTATTTTCATCATGAATATCATCATTTCCTTCTCTATTATCTGCTGATGATATTACAAAAGCTGTTTTCACATCTCCATATTCTTCAAATATTTGATGATATCTTATAGCTTCAAACTTAGAAGAGGTTGCAAGCATTGCCTTAAAGCCTGTACCCTGCCATGTATTTTTATAATGCTCATTTATATCTAAAGCAATCATTTCTAATCTTCTTTCACTTGAAGCTACCTTTTGAAATCTTCCCCACTTTTGCTTTAAATCTTCCTTTTGCTCATCATTAAGATTTCTAGATATCATTTCAAATTTTCTTTCTAATCCGGATTCATCATTAATCCATTGATCAACTAATCTGCCTTCGTATAATAAAGGTAAAACTGCGTTATCCTCCACTGCTTGATTAATTGTATATCTGTGAATTTCCTTACCAAATTGACTATAAGTATTTTTTTCTTTCTTCATTAGTGGTGTTCCTGTAAAGCCAATATAACATCCACTAGGGAATACTTTTTTCATCTTTGCATGAAGTTGTCCGTTTTGTGTTCTATGAGATTCATCTACAAGAACAAATATATTAGGGTCATCTATTTTTGATCCAATATTAAATACCTTGTCAAATTTATTAATAATAGTAGTAACTATCTTACTTGCCTTACTTGTAAGCTGGCTATTTAAATGATTTCCACTGGAAGCTTGCACAATATCATCTGCAAAACCACTATGAGCAAAGGTGTTTTTAATTTGTGAATCAAGTTCTTTTCTATCTGTAACTATAATTATCTTTGCATTAGTAATTCTTCTTCTTAAAGCTCTTGCAAGCATAACCATAGTTAATGATTTACCACTACCTTGTGTATGCCAAATAAGTCCACCATTTCTTTTACCTGAATTATCAAAGGTATTTATTCTATCTAAGGTTTTCTTAATTCCAAAATACTGTTGATATCTAGCGATCTTTTTTACATTTTTATCAAATAAAGTGTACTCTCTTATTATTTCAAGTACTCTGTCTAAATTTAATAAAGATAATATAGTTTTATCTAGCTCAGTAGCTAATCTACCTTTAACATAGTTTTCAATTTTTAAATTCTCTTCTTCTTTCCATACAGCCCAAAATTTTTCTGGGGTTCCTGTAGTAGCATATTTAGCTTCTCTAGTATTACCGGCTATTACAAGTTGTACATACTTAAAAAGATGAGGTATATTATTTTTCTTTTGATTCCCAATCATTTGTGAAATACCTTGCTTTAAAGATACATTACTAGCCTTTAATTCGATTACGCAAAAAGGAATACCATTAATAAATAAAACTATATCTGGTCTTTTAGTTTTTTCTTTTCCAGATTGGTCTTGCTTTTCAACTGTAAATTCTTCAGTAAAATGGAATACATTATTTTTAGGTTTATCCCAATCTATATATTGCAGCGAAAACCCCTTCTTAGTTCCATCTTCTAAAAATTCATCAAAGCTTTTTTTCATTGTTATTTCATCATAAATTTTTTCATTAACCTTAATTAGACCTTCAGTTAAAGGCATATCTAATGCATCAATAGCCTTTTCAATATTACTCATGGAAAACTTTCTTATTGTGCCTTTATACTCAAAGCTATTAATCTCCATTAACTTAGCTTTTGCTATATCTCTTAATACTACTTCCTTAAGTCTATTACCACGAATAGCTTCACACTTTTCTTGTGATATATATTTATACCCCATATTCTTAAGTAGTTCTATAATATTATTTTGATCATATTCCTCTAAATATGGATTATCCATTTCTCTTCCCCCTAAATTATTACATTATAATTCAATTATACAAAAGATTTGTTATTTTATACAGAGAATGATTTCAAACTATTCTTATTTATTCAAAATAAATGGTAAAATATTATTAAATCATTTTAGTTACGGAGGTATTCTATGTCTACAATAACAATGTTACAAAGTCAGATTTCAAGACTTAAAAAGGAAATTGCTACAGAAAGAAAAAAGCTTGCAGATGAAAAAAGAAAAGAATCAAATGCGTTAATAAAGAAAACTAAAGCTGAATCACTAATAAGTAGAGCTACTTCTCAATCTACTATTTCAAGTAAAACTAGGGAAATTCAGCGTGCAAATGATGATATTATTAAGAGTCAAAAAAATCAAGCTACAATAAATAAAAAAATTGCTACAAAAGAAACTGACGTAATAAGAAAGGAGACGCAATTATTAAAAGAAGAGGAACGCGAAGCCAAGAAAAGGCAACAAGCTCAATTAATAAGAGAAAAGGAAATAGAGAAAAAACATCTTGATATGTTAAGGAATATTCAAGGTGAAACTAGTGCGTCACTTCTAAATAATGTGACTACATCAATAGAAATTAGTAATGAATATGATGTTTTTATTTCACATGCCTGGGAAGATAAAGAAGATTTTGTTAGACCACTTGCCGAAGCATTAATGAATGAAGGTATAAAAGTATGGTATGACGAAACATCAATCAAATGGGGTGCTAGCATAAGGCAAAGCATTGATAATGGCTTAGCTCATTCACGTTTTGGAATAGTTGTTATTTCAAGCATATTCCTAGAAAAATATTGGACAAACTATGAAGTTGATGGACTTTTCCAAAAAGAAGCTTTAAATGGAAACTCTGTTCTATTACCTATATGGCATAAAGTCACTAAAAATGAAGTATTAAACAAAAGTTCAACTTTAGCTGGTAGAAATGCATTAAATACAGCTATGCTTTCTATAGATGAAATTGTTGAAGAAGTTAAACAAATTCTTAATATATAAATATTTATAAATAATAAGGCTTAAGAAAATATATAATATTCTCTTAAGCCTTATTAATAGTTTACTCTGATATTCTAACTCTTACTTCTCCAGTTAGCAACCTTTGCATTAAGCCCTTCTTTTGGAGCTTTAGTGCTTCTAATTCTTTTTGTAATAGTTCTATTTCTTTATCTGCTTGTATTAAAACTTCTGCAATTTTATCTTGTTCTTCTAATGATGGCTTTGCAATTTTAATATCCTTAAAAAACTCCGTTACACTAATATTCAATAATCCATGATTTCTCGCACCTTCCTGAGCTATTTTAAAAATTTCCTTATTTAAAAATCCACTTTCAAAATATTGTTCATAAAAACATGTGCTTATCTTTTCTTTTGCTCTAAAGCATATATATAATGGAGACACTACCCCTTCATCATAATTGTTAAGTCTTTTTATTGCTCCTAAAGGATACCCTTTAGAGTAACTTTTATTATATGCAAAATCTCTTTTATTTAACAAATAATACCCTGATAAATCCTTAGAAGAAACTGACTTATTAAAGTAGTCTTCTTGATTTACTAGACCGTTTTGTGCTGAAATTGTTAAGACATTAGTACAGTTTATATTATTCTTCTGTGTTATTCTCTCGAAAATAGTTCCTAGGCTAACAAATTTCCAGTCATCATTAAATTCTTTAAATCTAACTTCTCCACTTAAAAGTCTTTGCATTAATCCCTTTTTAAACTCTTTTTTCTTTTCTATAAGTTGCTCTTGTTTTTCTATTGCTAAATCCCAAGTTGAAAGGATTTCTGCTATTTTTTCTTGTTCTTTATTAGTAGGAACTAATATAGTAAAACTTTTTATATCACTTCCACTAATTGCTTCAAAAGTTGAGCCTTGAGATAACCTACTCCATGAATTTTCGTGATGTACTAATACTTGGTATAAAAATTCACTATTAATCTTAGGCTCTATTGCACAAACACCTCTGCCAATACATGCGTTATGTACTGACTTGGATATTGCACCAGCAGGAGCTCTTACAGTCATAATAATATCACCAACTTTACATTCCTTTGTAATTTCTCTTGTGTAGATTCTTGGAAATGTTTTTCTATTTCTACAATCTGCATTTCCTTGTATTAATGGTAGTCCTATTTTCTCTTCATTATAAGAAGCTGATGACGGTGATGCTCCCATAGTTAGGATTGATACTTCATCTATTCTTTTTTGTTGCCATCCATTCGGTACAGTGTTGTTATTATTTTTAAATTTTCCCATAATGCCACCTACATTCCTAATTCAGCTAAATATTTCGCCATACTGGACTTAATTTTTAATATTTCTTCTTCAATAATTATTATTTCCTTTTTAATCAATGGCATATTTACTTTCTCTTCTTCTTCAAAAGTATCAATATATCTAGATATATTTAGATTAAAATCATTTTCCTTTATTTCATCAAAGCTCGCTATATGACAATACTTTTCTATTTCTTTTCTATTCTTATAAGTTTCTAATATCTTTTCAATATCGTTATCTCTTAAAACATTTTGATTTTTTCCTTTTTCATAATCTTTACTAGCATCTATAAACACTACAGTATTATCAACTTTATTCTTTTTAAAGATTAATATACAAGCGGGTATTCCAGTTCCAAAGAATAAGTTTTCAGGTAATCCTATTACTGCATCTAACCAATTATTTTCTATTATTTGCTTTCTTATTTTTCCTTCACTTGCAGCTCTAAATAAAACTCCGTGTGGAAGTATTATTCCTGCTGTTCCATTTTCATTCAGTGAAACTAAAATATGTTGAATAAATGCATAATCCCCCCTTGATTTAGGTGGTAATCCCATTTCAAATCTTCCATATACATCATCCTTTAACTCTTCTGCTCCCCACTTATCTAATGAGAATGGTGGATTAGAAACAATTTTATCGAATTTCATTAATCTGTCATTTTCTAAGTGAAGCGGATTTCTAAGTGTATCGCCCCATTCTATTACTGCATCATGTATTTCATGTAAAAACATATTCATTTTAGCTAAGGCATGTGTTTGACCATTTCTTTCTTGTCCATATAATCTAAAGTTTTGTGTTCCAACTTCTTTAGCAGCTTTTATTAGTAGCGATCCGGAACCACAGGTTGGGTCATATATTCTATCTCCATCTTTAGCTCCAACAAGCATTGCTAGTAATGTTGAAACCTCTCCAGGAGTATAGAACTCTCCACCTTTTTTACCTGCATTGGAAGCAAAGTTTGCTATAAGGAATTCATATGCATCTCCAATAACATCACTTCCATCTAACATACTTGGTCTTAAGTCAAGTGAGTCATCTGCAAAGTCCTCTATTAAATTCTTTAATGCTGCATTTCTTTCCTTAGTCCTTCCAAGTTCTGATTCTGAATTAAAATCTATATTTCTGAAGATTCCTTCAAGCTTTTCCTTATTATCATCTTCAATTTTCATTAATATCTTATTTATTATTTCACCAATATTTTCTGCATTTCTATTTTCATATATAACATCAAATGTACATGTAGGGTCTAATTGGAATTTTTCCCTCTTCAAGCTCTTTTGAATTCTAGCTTCATTATCTCCAAATCTTGCTTTTAATTCTTGTAACTTTTCTTTATAAAAATCAGATACATACTTTACAAATAACATTGTTAATATGTAGTCTTTATACTTTGAACTATCCATAGTACCTCTAAAAGTATCACAGGCTTTCCATACTATTTTTATGACGTCTTGCGATGTTGTCTTGTTCATTAGCAATTCTCCTTACTTTAAAGATTTTTTATTGTTAATTATATTACTTATTTATATGCTGCTCCTCAAAATTTCCAAACTGTAGAGAAAATACTTTCCCATTTATTATTATAACATTTTTTTTCTGCAATAAATATATGTATAATATTTCATTAGTATTATGTATTTCAATTCCTTATCATTCTAATTGAAACTTAATCCTTGAGTAAAGTTAGCTTCTAAAAACGAAAAATCTCCCCAAAACATAGTCTTAGGGAGTATAAGAATGCTTATTCTTTAATTAAATTTTCAATATCCTTTTCAACTACCTGCACAAAAACATAATCTTTATACTCTTCTCCACCTTGAGCTCAATCTCTTATTGAATTTATTATTTCTAAAAACAACTGTAAACACATCTTAATGACTCTCTTGAAATAATAATCTTATCTTTTTCAGATTCATATGAGATAATTTTATTTTCTGTTATTGCAATTGTTGATATATTAATACTTATTTTATAACGATTAATTAAAATTTTAATCCAATTATAAACTTCTCTTTCCTCATTGCTAAGTTTATCTAATGAGATTTCATTATAACTTACCTTATATGATTCAGCAAATATATTCTTACTGCTTAACTCTTTATCATTTTTTATATAATTATAATATCTATTGTGTAGTACTATAAGTTTTAATTTTTTATCTTTAGCTAAGTCTCTATACAATGTAGAATATTTATCCTTATCTAATGTTGAAAAGAACACTAAATTATATCGACTTTCTAAAGCATAGCTGACCACTTTTAATATAGTTTTTTTATATATAAGTTCCCCACTCATGCTCCCTTCTTTTGAGTTTAAGAAACTGTTTAAAACCTTACCTAGAGTTTCTCTATTTTTAACTTCTCCGATTATTGCCTTTAAGCTTGATGAATATACTTCCTTGCTCATATCCTTTCTTTCTCTTGTTATATTTCTTTTTAACATTTTATCTTCATATAAAATATTATATGAAAAAAAACAATTTGTTATTATGGGCAATTTTCATGCCATTTAAATATATTGTCCCATTTTTAGACTTAGTTTTTTCTAAATTACCTCTCCATAAACAGTAGATTCTATAATTCTATAGTTACCTTTTCTATATACTAGAAAAAATGATTTAGCTTCTTTATTAATAAATTCTTTGCACCCTTTAATAAAAATTTGTGTCCCTTTCCATAAATGCTTATTAGGATACACCTCAACAAAAATTGACTTATCATTAATTAGGCTACACTTATTCTTATATACTGGAATATCTTTATATTTGCTGGTAAATATATCGATATATATATATTTCTACTCATCAAAACAGCTATAGCATCTTTCATTCCAATACTAAATTTATCTATCTTACCTTTTTTATTGATTTATCTCCTTCTTTTATAACAAAATTATCCGGCTCAATTTTGGTCCCAAAATTTGTTATTTCATAAATTTCTTCAGAACGTTTTCTATAATTACGTCCTTATCAAGCTTTTCATCAATAGCATTTGCAATTAATTCTCTAATTGCTTGTGTTTCATCCATTCAGATAAATATGCTTGTTCAATATTTAAGTCTATTGACGTTTTTATATTCATAATAATTTCTTTAACATTATTTAATTAATATATTAATATTATAAATTTATTAGTTTAATAACCTATCTAAAAAAGACATCCATTAAAGATGTCTTTTAATAATAACTATCCCACAGATCTTATTGAATTATCATCATATATAACTTCATTCATTAATCTATCAAAGTTTTCTTTATAAAATTTTGCGACCTTTTTACTTTCAATGATTATTATATGTTCTTCCCTGTATTTAGCATTATCACTCCAATTATATCAACCATCAATTACGAATCAATGTTTATTCTTGTATTTAGCGCATCAACTATAGTATCTTACAAATTTTTCTCCATTTATTAAAGCCTTGATTGCAAGGTAACTTGGTCCTTTTTCCCAATATCAATAGAATAATCATATGCATCTCACTATGAGACTTATATTAATATTCTTTGACTACAAATTACTCCTGTAATATTCTTTTGTATTATATTACATTTAATTTGATTAGAAATTCTTCAAACGCCAACTCCTCCGGTTTTGCATAATCCCAAGATTGACCAAATAATATTCCATAAGACAAAAATGTTTTTATATCTTCTTTCTTTCCTTCCAAAATAATATTAAATACTACTTCTAATTTAAATTTCATAAAATCATACACCATTTTTAAATCATTATCATCCAAATTCTCTATTATTACTTTTTCTTTCTTAAATCCTTCTTCAAAAACATATAACAATGTTACGTTTACTAATTGTTGTTTTATATTATCATAATCATATGTTTCTTTTATATAATCTACTTTATCTCTGTCCAATATAAAATTGAATATAGTAGCTAGCCTGTTCACAATAAGCTTGTTTAATACTTTCATATCATCATCATATATTTTTTTATTTCTATTTGCATGCATATCTTCAATTGGCCCATTCCTATATACATAATGCGCCGTTGTTACTGATAATTTATGAATAATATTATTATCTTTTAATGGATCATTTACATTCATATAATTACTTAAAAACATATTATACTCTTCGTTCATATTCATCTTCTCCAATCTTCCATACCATAGTGATCTTCTCTCTTACAAAATTTCGAAGCCAATAATAATTTAATATCTTTAACTTAAATCATTTGTCATAATCTTTTTTTGATTTATATTAAATAAACTACTTATATTTATATGTAAGAACAAAGGAGCTAACCATTTACAACAATTGCAATTTTCTTACCTTCTAGGGCCAATTTACATGATAATACTTCTACTAAAGTAGATTTTCCAGATCCTACTCTTCCGATTAAATTAAATAATCCATCTATAGTTATATGATCCTTTTTTTCTATACCTTCATTACTTAATACATCAAAAGTTATATTACTAACTCTTTCGGTATAATTTCGATATTTAATTTTGGAATCAATAAATTTAGCTGTTTCCAATAGTTCTGATTTATTAACAATAATCTTTTCTCTTTTTATATCTCTAATTACATTTTGTTTTTCGAACTCATTTAGTTCCTTTTCACTTCTTGTAAAATTTACTCCTTCCTCACCTCCATTATTTTTAAATATTCCATACTTTTCTTTATAAAGTACTATATTACTTTTTTCTATTTCAATTTTACTCCTCAATAATTTCTCAATCATGTCCTTTCTAGATTTCAATTTGCTTGAAAGATTAACCTTGAAAGTTACTTTTTCATCTTTATCTTCTATGAAATATAGTAAATTATTTACTTCTGAAAAATTCTTATATATATCTAAATATTTTCTATATGTTGTTGATCCGCTTAAATCTATTAAAAATCCTTTGGCTTTATTTATAAATTTAATATGCTCTCTCTTTATATTTATAGTTGACTTTACATTCTTATGATAACCACTTAATAATGTCCATGCTTTGCTTATATCCATATCCTTGTATCCAAGATGCTCTAACACATAGATAAAGACCTCTGTTTTGACTATAGCTTCTATCCTTCCTTTATTTTCATTAGAAAAAAATTTTTTTATAATAATTTAATACCTCTTCAAATAATTTATTATAGTTTTTCATTATTGATTTTCTCCTTTACTTTTTTAATTAGCTCTCTCTCAATAATGTATTCAAATCCAATTGGATTCTTACTTAATAATATATCCTTATAATCCTTATTAAGAATAAATCTTTTATCAGGAATTACTATAAAGGATTTTTCACAATTATTAGGTTCAAAACTTTTCACTTTACTTACCAAAATATACGGATTACCATAATCTTTAACATCTATTGCCCATTTATCAATACTAAAACAAATTTCCAAATCATATTCATCAAAATTTGGATATAATGTTACACTCACTCCTAATTTTTCTAACTTATTATTTAAATTTATCTCAGGTATCCCTGGGAGTGATATATAACGCATTACCCCTCTTTTAATCCTTACCTTATTACTTTCGTATTGGATACACTTTGATTTTTCAATTCCCATATTAGCTTTGCAATATTCAGAAATACAGTACTTATCATTATTTTTATTAATTATTGTCCAACTACAATAATTACATACTTCTATATTGTTTTTTATTATGTAATGTTTAGGTATGTCTTCATAAAATTCATATATCTTTGCATATACTTTCTTTAATTTTGAATCATACTTACTATTTTTCATAATAAAATCATCTATTTTATCCCTTGTTGAAATTGGATTTTTTATTAAGAATGTTCTAAATAGTCTATAGTCCTCTTCTTTTCCATAAGCTTTAAAATCACTTATTACATCTAGAATAATTTTTTGATCCAATTCACCTTCAAGATCATTGGTATCAATTGCTATTTCATAACAAAAATCTGTTGGACTCCCATCTTCTATAAATTTTTCATTTTTAAATTTACTATCTTTACTTAACTATTCACAAATATTTTTTGAAAATAAATCTACCATACAGTTTCTATCTTCAATAAATATATTTTTATTTGCTGCTAAAATATTTATTGCTCTTTTTAACTCTCTGGGTAACTCTACAAAATTCTGCTTATTACTTTCATAGAGTTTTATAATTCCTTTTGATATCAAATAAATTATCTTTTCATCTTTAGAAACATTATTTTCTTCCATAATAATCACCTCAACAGTATAATAAGAATCCTATTTCATTATATTATATATTAAATACAAAAAAATACAAAATTATATATTTCTAACAAACTCCATGTAAACTAAAAGGTGCAAACAAAGTTTACACCCTTTAATTTACTACTTATTATAGTTATTTATTAATTCTCTACAAAGAAATCTAGTCACCAGTCACCTCCAAAATTAATTTATCGTCAATCATATCCTCAATTCTATTTGCATCCCTAGTATGATTAACAAAATCATAGTTTAGCAGGTCTTCATTCCATAATCGAATAATACCTTTTTCAGTAATATACTGCAGACTCTTAATTATTTTTGAAATTTTATAAAGATAACTTCCCTCATCATACAAAGAACTTTCATTTTCCCATTTTTCCAACTGATTAGAAGAATATTGTAGCATAGGTATACTTAAATTCTGTTCATTTTCAAGTCTTGTGTAATTCTTTTTCAATAATTTACATGATTTCTGTGATTCTATTAAGGATTTGAAATCCTTGTAAATAATTCTGGATTTTACATCATATGCAAAATAAGGTGTGACCTTACCATCTATTGGATTAACAAACAAGTGGCAATAAGAATATTGTTCAAAATTTCCTGGTTTCTCTACGTCTACTATGCAACCATGAATCTTTCCAGATCCGCCAAGTTTTTTTACGAACTCAGAGATTATCTTCTGTGAACCGGTGTAGAGCTTCAATAATTGCTGAACATTTTCCTTATATATATCAATAGTATCATAGTAATATTGTAAATCTCCTAGGCTATTACGTAATAACTTAATCAATTTACCCCCATTCAATAAGTAAAGATATTTATTTTTTGAGCGCTCAGAATATAAACAATAAATAAAGAACATATAGTTTCCATTTTTCTTTATCATGTAAATCTGACCACCTTCTCTACTAAATGATATTTTTACTAGCTTACCCTTATTGAAACTTAAATACTGCTCCCTCGTTATTTCATGAATTCCATCTTCTAAATATGTAAAAATATCATATTCATTATCAATATAAAAGTATTTCAGTCCTATAGTTTCTGTTTTATAACCAATTTGATTATCCGCATAAACCACCATATTATTGCTGATATCGAAGTAATTAAGATGACTATGTCCATTTACATAAATCCAGTTGGGATTATGTGGTTCTGAATTCCAATCCCATTTCTGCATATGTGTAAGTACTATAACCTTATTACGAGGAATGGACTGTAACAATTTTCGATATATATTATCAAATCTATAGGTTTCAGAGATATCCTTTCTGAGTGCCTCCTCAGCAGATACTAGTTCCTCAAAGGATTTTCCATATCTCATATTAGTTGCATTGTATTTGCTATTTAGGCCACTAAATCCAATACCTCCTAGCAAGACTATCGAACAATTCTGTGCCTTTGCCCTTAATTCTTTATTACTTAGTTCAAGAATCTCTTTTTCACTAAGTATAATTTGCTCATGTTTGTCATTCACCAGAAGTAAGTCATTTTGTAGAAATGTGATTCCTAGTCCTTTAAAGTATTTACGATATAACTGAATATTGTTTTCAATTTCATCCCAAGGATCCCAAAGTTCATGGTTACCATGGATAACTACAATATTTTGGGGCTTAAAATAAATTAATAATTCCTCATAAAATATTTTTGCTATCTCAAATTTAGAAGAAGTATCCCCAGCAATTAATAGATAGCTATCGTTAGGAAGGGTTCCTACTGATGTAATCATTTTCTGTGCTAATAATTTAATAAACCATCTTATCTCTTCCCTGGTTGCTCCTTCTTTAAATTTATGTAAAAGTCTATGGCATAGATGAATATCACTTATATAGAAAAGCGGTATTTGACTGTTATCAAATTCGTTATATCCATCCTCATCCACTGGCTTTAGATAATTAAATTCACTAACTAAACTAATTTCGTTTTTCTCAAATTCAGAAAAATCCATGCATTCTATAACTTTCCTTAACTCATCGAAATACTTGCCATCAAATAACCCTTGTTTTATCAAAACATCATGATGAATCACTGCTCCTTCTATGTTGTAGTTTTTTAAGTCTATACCTTCAAATTTATATTCTCGCAATTCAGCATCATATAAATCTTCATCTACAAAACTGTAAAATTCATCAAAATCCTGGAATTCAGCTATGACAGTATATGAACTATCAATTATTCTATCATCATCAAAAAAGAATGGCCTTCTGTCATAAACTACCTTTGTTTTCGCCATAAATAGCCTTGTTTCGGAATTATATAATTTACTAAGTACAGTTAATTTTCCTTGCGCTTTCTGGTAATATAAGATTTCTTTATTTTTCCTTATCTCCTTAGGAATATAATTAGAATTAGACAAGTCTTTCTTAATATATGCTAAACATATATCTACGCCATTCTGAGAAAAAGGCATATATCTTAACCAACTTATATCATATTTAACTATACTATTAAGAAGTTCTACAGGAGTTTCTTTATTAAATACCTCATATCTTATCCCCTCAGGAACATATGAAAAAGTCCATGGCTTCTTTGTTATTGCAAACAAACATATTTCACTCGTTTTCCATTCTTTAGGAACATAATTAAGTAAATCTGCATTAGTCTGAATAGCCAACAAGCACATGCTTTTTGTAATAAACTTATTTGGAATGTACGGAAATACATTTCCATCCTGCTGGATAGCATTCAAGCAAATTTTTGCATCAATACATTTTCTAGATGCATATTTTAAGGCCTTTGGATTTTGGCTAATAGCCACTTTACATATTTCTAGTGTTTGTTCCTTTTTGGGTATGTTTTTTAATAGAAGTCCATCTTTTTTTATTTTCTTTACAGTATTATCCATTGGAAGCCACCCCCAATCACTTATTAAAAATTTGGATACTTTCCACCCAATAAGCTCCTATATATTTTGTATTTTATTTACACACTAAATTTATATGTAACTCTATAATTGTATAAATTCTCTACTTTACTATAATGCTTTTCTTCAAATTCACTATCTGTTATTGGAAAATTATTATACCATATTCCTTTATACCTAAATACATCCGATTAATATTTATATTATTTAATAAATACTAAACCTTAGATAATACCAAATATTTGTAGAATATTAAGAATTAAAGAACCTGCTGCAACAATAGAAATCCCAATTTTCCAACCGGTTTTACTTGTTAGAGTTTCAAGGTTATCTATTCTATTTTTTAAATCTGTAAGTTTATTGTTAACTTCTTTATCTTTCTTTGAGACTTCTTCCTTTAACTCGGAAATAGTATTTATTAGCTTTTCCTCAATTGAATTAAGTTCATTGGATAAATCAGTTTCAGTTTTATGTAAGTTTTCTTTAACTAGTGATATTTCTCTATTCATACTTTCCATAAGTGAAGAAATATCATTTTTTATTGTTTCCCTATCTTTATTTGTAGTATTTGTTAAATCAGATACTTCTTCTTGTAGCTCTTTTGTTATTTCAGAGTACTTTTTATCAAAAGCATTGTTTTTCTTTAAGAATAGTTGTCCCTGTTGTTTTAATGAATTTTCAAGTTCATTTATTTTACTTGTATTATCACTAATTTCTTCTTTAAGTAATGCATTCTTTTTGTTTTGTTCTTCGAAAATTTCTTCATATTTCAATAACTTTTTAGAATGGGAGAATATTAGAGTATCCTGCTCTTCCTCTAATTTCTCAATATTATCTAGCTGTGTATTTATACTCTCAAGTTGATAATGGTGATTTTTTACCTTACCCTTTAATTCCTCTTGTTTAATCATAATATCTTCTTGAGCTTTAAGTTGGAGAATAACATTTCTTAACTCTTGCTTTGCTAAATCTGATATTTCTTCTTCTGAAGCACCTTTTAATTTTAATTCTAGTTCTCTTACAACACTTCTATTCATTGCTATGTTGCTTACACCTAGGCCGAATAAGAACTTTGTAATTTCAGTAAGTTTTGTCTGATACTCAAAAGAAACCTTTTGTGCTTCCGCTGCTGTCATTAGGCCCTCTGCTAAACCTTCAGAGGCTGATTGAAGCAAATTTATTGCTTCTTTTTTACTATAATTAAAAATACCCATTTTTACCTGTGCATCTTGGGCCTTTTCCTTGGCTTTTACTGCCGATTTTACTGCCTTTTGAACATTAGTTTCTAAAACAGTAAGCTTATCAAACTGTGATGAAAGTACAACAGGCAAATCTTCTTGTTTTATAGTATTTATATCTAGAACCTTTAATTTTCCATTCATCTTCATTACCCCCAATTAATCAAATCTAACAGTTCTTTTGAAAAATCACTGTCCTTTTCTTTTATCTTTTCAATGTATTTTCTTCTTTTTTCTGAGCCTCCTCTTATTTCACCCCAGGCATCTACAAATTCCTCAGCAGCCTTTTCCATCATTCCATAGACTTCTTCTATTGCTTTATTAGTACTTTCTGCTACAATCCACATATCAGCTTCTTTATAGAATACTTTTGCATTTAAAAGTTGTAATCCCTCTCCCCTTAAACGCATTCTTTCATTTTCCTTTTTGCTTTTCTTTATCCCCATTGTTAAATCAGAAGAAACAGCAATAGCAAAACGGCCAACACCAACGAAATTCACCCTTAATATAAAATTACCAAGGGTTGCAGGGTTGAAACCTCCAGACTTAATTACAGCTTGAATACCTGCATCGGCTAGATCTATTGCAGTAAATGTGCCCGATGCAATTGTCATCATTCTGACGATAGTTCTATTTTTAAAAGGTAATGTTTTTTTCCATTCAATATCCTTAATACTATCTTTTTCTTTTAATTGCTGTATTAAACGACGTAGGAAATAGAACCCCCTAACTAGGGCTTCATTGACCACAACTGGAATGGCTTGTCTGCCAATTTCGTGTGCCACACCCATTTCTGCCCTTAAATCAAATCTCTCAGTTAATAACTTTCCATTTGAATCCCTCATAATTTTACCATTTTCATCTCTTTTTGCTAGCAAGGTTCCATTAAACAATTTAGATATGTTAACTCTTAATTCTTGAATGGTCTTACTATTTTTAAAGATTGGAAGAGAGGACAATTCTTTTACAAGAGATAATATAGGCCCTGGTAATCCTGTTCCTTTGCCTGGATTATTGCTAGAACCTGCCATATCACTTGCCATATGTAAAAACCAATAGACAAGTCCAAATATTATCTTTTCAGGGAAGTTTTTGCCTATAAAGGACTTGTTTTTAACAGGCACAACCTGAAAATCACCTAAAGTATTTGTTCCATATGACATAGATGTAAACTGAGTAAGTAAGGAAAATATTAATCCAACAGGAGTTGGATGGTGAGCAAAGTCTCTTAAATGATGCTGCAGACCCCCACCAAATTCTGCTGTCACGCTATCACTTGGCGTTCCATAACGTTCAAGATATCTTATTGCTCCCTTAAGGTCATCTCCTTCATATCCTTTTTTCTTTGCTAAATCCTTTACAAAGTTATTAACTTTGTCATTGCTCCACTCTTTACCTCTTTCAAGTGAAAAATCACCAACATAAAGGATATCAATTGCTCCAGCTATAATACCACTTGCAACAGCTATAGTATAGTCTAAGCCGTCTGCATGACAGGTTAAATTATCAATTTCTGTATTTAGTTCTTCAACCTTTTGTTTAATTACTGCCAATCTTTCATCAATTTCATTAATTCCTTTATAAATTTCAACCTTTCTTTTGTCAGTAAAATCTACAGGAGCTATCATTTCAAATTCTATTTCTTTTAAATCAGTTAAAGATTCATCTGAATATACCTCATTAGTTATATCATTGTCGTCATTAATTTCTAACTTAATTAAAGGTATCTCTTGAGTTGTTTTTAGCATAATAAATCTCCTTTGAAAATAATTTTAATATATTGAAGCCTTTAAATGCTACTTTATATGAAAATTTAATATTTGCTTCTATTTTCAAACTAGCAAAAATATGTCTATATTAAAAATCCATATTTTATCTAATATTATAGATAATTCTACAAAATTAGATAAATTCCTTTATATTTTGAAAATCAAATATTCCTTATATATCATCACACTTATTTTTTATAGCAGTTTGTGATTTGAAGTGTCCCCTATCTTGACTATCTTTTTTTTCTCCAATTCTAAGTTAATTTCTTAACATAATTGGAACTTTTATTCCAAGTAATATACAATATTATCTATAAACTAAGATAATAAACTCAATTTAATAAAAATTTTATTTACTTTTAACCCTACTTCTCTAATCTTTTTTCTTAATTTAACAAAATTATATGCAAAAATTGACAAAAAACAGTCTTTTTTGGAAATATGATATATTTCCCCTAAAATTTACCTGGACAACCTTATGTTATAGGTTTACAATATAATTGTATAATAATTAACAAAGAGAATTTATTTATGGAGGTTTTTTTATGTTTGATTTAACAGGAAAAGTTGTTGTAATTACAGGTGCTTCTTCAGGTTTAGGTGCACAAATGGCAAAAGGATTTGCTGGACAGGGGGCAGATTTAGTCATTACTGCAAGAAGAATTGAAAAACTTGAAGCACTTGCTAAAGAAATTCGTGAAATGGGCGTTCGTTGTTTACCAATTCAATGTGACGTTACAGATTCTGATAATGTTGATGCAGCTGCAAAGAAAGCTGAAAAAGAATATGGTAAAGTTGATGTTTTAGTTAACTGTGCCGGTTCTGCAAAGAATGCCGGAGTACTTGAGATGACTAATGAAGAGTGGGATTTCACTATAGATACTGACTTAACTAGTGTATTCTATGTTACACGTGCTTTTGCAAATATTATGAAGAAAAATAACTATGGTCGTATAATTAATATATCTTCTATGTATGGATTAGTAGGTAATACTGCTATAGACACTGTTGCTTACCACTCATCTAAGGGTGGAGTTGTAAACTTCACAAGAGCAGTTGCAGCTGAGCTGGCAAAATATAATATTACTTGTAATTGTATTTGCCCTGGCTACTTTGAAACAGAGCTTACTGCTGATACCCTTAATACAGATGAATTTTCAGCTTATATGAAAGCCACAGTACCTCTAGGAAGATATGGTAATAGTGGTGAATTAAACGCAGGAGCTATATTCCTTGCAAGTAATGAGGCATCATATGTAACAGGGGTTATCCTTCCGATAGATGGCGGTTATACTTGCGTATAATGAAAATAAATATATTATTAATTTAAACATATTAATAGATAAGGGGCTGTCTCATTTTGAGGCAGTCCCTTAATTTTTGAATTTAGAAAAAATATGGCAGTTTTATATTGTATGTTATATGTAAGCATAATTTTAAAAATTATATGGGGTGATGAGAAAAATGAGTAAGAAAATATCCTTTTTTGATATTGATGGAACAATGATCAATGTACCAAATGGATTACTATATCCAACACAAGAAACCATACGTGTGTTAAATGAGTTTATTTGCTGGAACAAGTAAAAGGCCAATAGGATTATGCTATAGAAGAAATTAAGGAAGTTGCCCATTATGTAACAGATACCGTAGATAATGATGGTATTGCCAAGGCATTTAAAAAGTTTTTTAATATTTAGCTCTGTTTCAAATAAATGTTGTTATAAAACTAAGTAGTAAAGTGGACAAGTTTAATTGTCCACTTTACTACTTAGTTTGTACAATAAGAATATTATTATTTTTCAACTATTTTATTTATATGAAAATAATTATAGAGAATGTATACTGCTATAGTTAATAAAGGAATAATTATATATGTTTCAGAAATACTGAAAATTAAAAAAATTAACCCTATAAGGAAAGTTGAAACTCCTAAAACCGTATAAACTTTCCCGATAAACTGTGCAACCTCATTTTTATTTTTTACTAATTTTTTTTCAGGATATTTTCAATACTTTTTGCATAAAACAACATATACGCTATATTAAACTTTTTATATTTGAATATATATAGCCCCATACAAGCAAAAGTTATTCCTAATATCATAAAAACAATTTCAATCATATTATGCCTCCTTTAATTTATATAATTATATACTGTTTTGGATTATAATTCCAGTGAATGTGTTAATTATATTGAATTTATACAAATATAGGTTGCCTTGTTTTAAATTCCTTACCATAGTATAACTATGTACTATATTACTATGAACTATCAAATTTTTAATTCTTACGGTATCTTTTTCTGTGCTGAATATATTTATCCATTTGTGCCACTTTAAATAGTTTTCAAGGTATTTTGTAGCCACACCATTGAATCTCGACATCCATCTCTTTAAATTAGAATGTAGACTATTTATGTGATTTATATGATATATATCCTCTTTATGGAAAACTTCATCTGCTTCAACTACACCATCAACAGAGCCTACACCAAGAAACCCACTAATACAATTAAGTATCTTATGTCGCCATTAAAAGGAAGTTGCTATATTAATTTCTACTTCTTCGGCAGATTTTCTTATAGAGTAACCGCTCAACATACATTTAGCATATTTAAGGTGGTATTATAAAAAATAAAAGAGCAACAAATTTAAATTTGGTGCTCTTTTAACATAAGTTGAGCCTATCCTCCCAATGTCTTCATAAACTTATTTATAAAATATATCTGCCTCTTAGCCATTTGAATAATCTGTTTTGTCCCATATCTACACCATTTTGTTTTATTAGTTTTGCTAGCTCTCCAACAAGAATGGTAGACAGGACACAAAGTGCCCTTGCATTCTCATCTTGTTAGGGATTAAGGCTATTTTCTACAATTGTTTTTAATATAGGTAAAACATCACTTTCAAACCATGGGTTTTGCTTTAGCCAACCATAATTTAATGGAGAAGGATGGACTAATGGTAGATATTCAGGTAAATATTCCTTGAAATTCTTAACTGTTTCCGTTAAATTCTTTTTACGGCTTTTACCTAAATAATATTTTTGGGCGTAACTTCCCACAAGAATTATGGTTTCAACCTTTGGCATTTCTTTTAGTATCCTTTGATGCCATTTTTCTGCAAAGCCTTTTCTAGGTGGCTTATCTCCTGTCTTTGCTTTTCCTGGATAATAAAAATCCATAGGTAAATGACCTATACGATCAGTTTTATAGAATATCTCCCTAGATATGCCCATCCATTCTCGTAAGCGATCACCACTTGGATCATTCCAAAACAAATGTGTTTCTTCTGCCTTACGTCCCGGTGCTTGACCCACGATAACAATGCGAGCATCTTTAGAGGCTTTAAATAACGGTAGGATTCCTTTTTCTGTATAGATTGCATTCATCTCATCTTTCATTATTTCTTCTTCAATTTCTTTAAAAATTGCCATATTACCAGCTCCTATTTAGATTTCAATATCATTAGTATGCACCTACTATTGACCCTTTATTATCTATACCTCTTAAATAAAAATGGCTAAAATTTAGCTTTTTCCTTCAGGATAATTTCAATCTTATCAAGCTCTATCCCATCAGCTCCAAAGTATAGTTTAATATAATGGTTTACTCCAAAAACAAAACCTAATGTTCTAGTTTCTGTAATATATTTTCCTTCAGTTCCCCTAAAGGTAATAGTTGATTTTAAGGCGTTATCATAATATATAGATAGTGGTAATTGGGCAAGTGGTCCTAGGTCTGATTTCATTTTTATTGAAATATCATATACACCATATTCATTAACAGTAATACCAAAAATCTCTGAATTGCCTTTTTTATTGTTAAATACACTTCCATCAATAATAATATTGTTAGTATTTTTATCTGCTTTATAGTAAACTATATCATCTATTTTAATGTCATCTTCATCTCTTTTATTAATTTCCTTTAATTCTTCTTCACTAATACGACCTAGTTCATGTAGCATAGCTGGTGATTTCATTATAAACTTTAGAATGTTTTTTGCATTTCTTTGTAGGTCACTTCTTTTTAAATCGCCACTTTCTAGCTTTTCTTTAACATTATCATTTTCAGGATTTGCTTTTGAATCTGCTACGCACATATATAAATCATTTTGGGCAGCTACCATAGGATACTTATTTTCTTTTGTAGCTTTTTCACCTTCTATATTTGCTTTTCCCCACCAGTCTGACATAACTATGCCATGAAAACCCCATTCTTTTCTAAGGATTGTTGTACATAAGTCATAGTTTCCTGCAGTCCAAATGCCATTTACCGGGCCATAACTGGTCATAATAGAACGTAAATTAGCTTCTTTAACTACAATTTCAAATCCTTTAAGTAAATTTCACGAAGGGCCCTTTCTGATACTATTGAATCTGCATAATGTCTAGATACTTCTTGGTTATTGGCACAAAAATGCTTAACAGTTGGAGCAACACCTTGTGACTGCATAGCACTTACTTGGGCAGCACTTATTTTTCCCGTTAATAAGGGATCTTCGGAAACATATTCAAAGTTACGTCCATTTAATGGATTTCTATGAATATTCATTCCTGGTCCTAAAAGTGAGTCTATCTTATTTTTTCTTAGTTCTTTTCCTGTCATTTTATAAAGTTCTTCTACTAGTTCTATATTAAATGTACAACCTAATGCTGTTCCATTTGGCAGTGAAAATGCCTTAGTTCCACAATCCATACGGATACCTGAAGGTCCATCTGCACAACAGGCAATTGGTATTCCAAAACTTCTTAATTCTTCTGTAACTCCACCAAAGGCTGATGCTGTTCCTGGTGTTACCTTAGGACTACACATTCCCTCTCCCCTGAATATATGAATTAAATCATCGTCACTTAATTGGGCAACAAAACTATCTAAATCTACCTTTTTATCAAATACATCTCCTAGCTTATAGCCCTTATCACCAGTATAGGGAATTTCAGATTCACGTCTTTCTTCCATTCTTTTATATGGATTTATAGTTCTTTTAGGAACATCCTCCATTATAACTTTATAAGTGCCATCTTCACTAAGAGCTGGCTTAAAACGTTTAAAGGAAGCTGTTGGTGCACATGCCTCTTCTAGCTTTTCTAATAAAGTAAATTCTTCCTTAAACTTACCAAAAAGTTTTGCACTTCTAACATCTGACCCAATATAAAGCTTGTAAATACCCTCTTCTAATAAATAGGAGGACTTATGCCCAGTTATTCCGCTATCATCATAAGAAGCAAAATAGTATTTTGGGATTTTTATTTCTACTTTTTCCTTTTCTAATGGACTTATTATATTAGTTTTTGCAAATCCTACAAGGGATCTGGCTGGTTTTCCAAGCTTTCCTTGGGGAACTTCTATATATACTTGAACAACTTCTTTTCCTGGCAGGCTTCCTATATTGGTTACACTAGCTTCAACAACTACTTCTTTACTTGTTACATTTGAAATTTTCCCATCTATTTTAAAATTACTATAAGACAGTCCATAGCCAAAGGGATACATAACTTTATCCTTTGCAAAGGTTTCAAAATAACGATAGCCTACATAAATATCTTCTTTATAATAATTTCTTTCCATGCCACCAAAGTTTTCAGTTGATGGATAGTCTTCAATATTTTTAGCAATTGTATCTGTTAATTTCCCACATGGATTTACTTTACCACTTAGAACATCAAGAACACCATTTCCTCCCTCTTGGCCTCCTTGCCACACATAAAGAACGGAGGAAGGATTATATTTTTCTACCCATTTCATATCTATAATGTTACCGACATTTAAAATTACAACTGTTCTTTTAAAGGTCTTAGTAACTTTTTCAATCATAATTTCTTCTTCTTCAGTTAATAGGTAACTACCAGGCACATTTTTATTATCCTGGTCTTCTCCTGCAGTACGGCCTATTATAACTAAAGCTATATCTGCATTTGATGCAGCTTTTACTACTGAATCTTCTAGCTTCATTTCTTTTTGGGACCAAGGTACAGTCCCCCATCCTCTGCCTTCATCAAATGGGTTTTCTTTTATCCATTCTTCATATACTTTCAGTAAGTTTTCATCTAAAATAATATTTTTATTTGCTCTTAAAGCATCTAAAATACTAACTACATATCTTGTATTTACAAGTCCACCTGAACCTACTCCACTTTTATAGTAATTAAAGGCGCTTCTTCCAAATACAGCTACCCTATCCCCACCTCTTAGAGGAAGCGCATTATAATCATTTTTTAATAAAACACAGCTTTCAGCTGCTGCCTGCCTTGCAATGCTTGCATACTTTTTTAAATCTAATTTATAACCTCCCATATTATCCTCCACAAACTATTAATTTATTTAATTAATAAATCCCAGAGCCTATAACTCTAGGATTTATAGCGAAATAATTTTATACTAGCTAACCATGTATACATCTAATGAATTGTCCAGATTCCACTTCTCTTGCTTCCGGACATTTACTTGCACAAATTTCTCTTGCTTCTGGACATCTTGTTCTAAAAGGACACCCCTTACTTTCAGGAGTCCACTGTCTTATTTCTGTATCTTTATCTCTTATAACAGGCAAATCAATTTTTTCTTCTCTTTCTGGATCTGGAGCTGCAGCTATAAGAAGTTTCGTATATGGATGTTTTGGATTACAAATTACTTTATCTACATCTCCCCACTCAACCATATGACCAGCATATAATACTATTATTCTATCAGCAAAATATCTTGCTGTAGCAATATCATGAGTAATATATATAAAAGATTTTTTCATTTCTTTTTTGAGTTTATTTAGTAAGTTTAAAATCCCCAATCTTATTGATACATCCAACATAGAGGTGGGTTCATCAGCAAAAATTACATCTGCACCAACTGCTAGGACTCTTGCAATATAAGCTCTTTGCTTTTGTCCTCCTGAAAGTTGGTGAGGGAATTTTTCTCCTTGTTCTTTAGGTGGTGTTAGACCAACCATTGTTAAATATTCATCCATCTTTTTATACATTGTCTCTTTATCTGAAGTATGATAAAGTTGTAATGGTCTTTTAAGATGATAATATATATTAAATAATGGATTCAAAGATGAAAAGGGATCTTGAAAAATCATTTGTGATTTTTGCCTATATTCTTTAAGCTTTTCACCTTTCAATTCATGAATATTCTCATTATCAAAATACATTTTTCCATAAGTTGGCTTATAAAATCTCATGGCAATTCTACAAATAGTAGACTTACCGCAACCAGATTCTCCAACTATAGCTAATGCTTCTCCAGGATATAATTCAAAAGATATGTCATTTAAAGCACGAATAGTACTTTTCTTTGCAAATATGCCTTTTCTAGCAACTTTAAAATCCATCGTTACATTTTTTGCACTAAATATTGGCTTTCTATTTTCTTCTACTTTCATATCAAATCTCCCTTATTATTATAATGGATTATGACAAAAGAAGAATCCTTCGTCTAATAAACTTATTTCTGGTTCTTTTTCAAAACATATCTTAGTTGCTTTAAAACATCTATCCTGGAATCTACATCCTTTAGGGATACATTTTAAATCTAATGGCGAACCTGGAATACCTTCCATGTATTTTACTTCCCCTTGTAAAGAAGGGAATGAATTTTTTAAACCATAAGAATATGGATGTTGTGGTTTTTTAAGTATCTTTTTTGAAGGTGCTTGTTCAACAATTTTTCCTGCATACATAATAGCTACTGTATCACAAAATTCCATCATTAAGCTAATATCATGGGTAATAAACAAAATTGAAAAATTAAATTCTTTTTTTAACTCGTATATTTTTTGTAATATATCTCTTTGAACCACCGTATCTAAGGCTGTAGTCGGTTCATCTAATATAAGGAGTTTAGGTTTAAGGGCTAGTGCCATTGCAATTACAGCACGTTGTCTCATTCCTCCTGAGAGCTGATGAGGATAATCTTTTAAACGCTCTGGGGGAATTCCAACTATTTTTAAAAGTTCTTCAGCCATCTTTCTTGCTTCTTTTCTACTTTTAGTAATGTCATGAGTCCTATATAGTTCAAAAAATTGTTTTTCAAGAGTGACAACTGGATTTAAACAATTCATAGCTGATTGAAAAACCATACTTATCTTTTTCCATCTAAACTTTTGTAATTCATTCTCTGATAAAGATAAAATATCTTTGCCGTCCATTATTATTTTTCCCCTATTAATAAGTGCCGGAGGTCTATGCAGTCTCATTAGTGAATAGGCAATAGTACTTTTGCCACAGCCTGATTCTCCTGCTAATCCTAAGCTTTTACCTTCCTCAATGACAAAGCTTACATTATCTACAGCTCTTATGTGTCCATTTTCTGTTATATAATCAACACAAAGATTTTCTACTTCAAGTACTGCTCCCATCACTTAATCCCTCCTTTATTATTAGTAATTCCTACAACTTGTTTCCTTAATAATTTTTCTTGGGCTTTCTTTTCTTTATAATATTTTCTCATAATCCTTTGAGCCCTTAATTTTGGATTAGATAATTCATCAATTGAGAAGTTTACTAATGTTAAACCTGAGCCGAATAATATAAGAAATACACTTGGTCCTAATATTTCCCACCATACACCACTACTTAAAGCTCCTGTGCTTTGGGCATTATTTAACATTTGTCCCCAAGTCACTGACATTCTATCGCCAAAGCCAATAAACTCAATAAAAGATTGTGCCATAATGGCATATATTAGTGTACCGATAAATCCTGAAGTTATCATTGACAACATATTAGGCATTATTTCCACAAACAATGTACGTATCTTTGACTCTCCCAAGGTTTCTGCCGATCTAATAAATTCTCTATTTCTTAAACTCATAGTTTGTGCCCTATAAATACGTGCTCCCCATGGCCAGGAAGTAATTCCTATAATAATTCCAATTGCTAATGGAGAAATTCTTCCTACCATTGATGCTATTATTAATAACAATACTGTTTGAGGAATAACCATAATTATATTAATTATAGTTGTAATAATATTATCAACTATACCTCCAAAATAACCTGCAGTAATTCCAACTATTAAGCTTAAAAGAACTGCTATTGAACCTGCAAAAATTCCAACTAATATTGATACTCTTCCACCATATAAGGTTTGGGTCCATACATCTTTACCAGCTTGTGTAGTTCCAAGAATATGCTCAGCTGATGGTGCTGCACGCCATAAGCCATCAAAGGTTTCCATCGGTCCATATGGTGTAAATAATTTAGCTCCAAGAGTTAATACAAGTACAATTGATATTAAGATCAATCCAACAACAGTTTTAGGACTATCTTTTAAAAAATTAACTATTTTAGAATTTGAAAATTTCTTCACCACATTATACCTCGTACTTCCCATAATTATTCTCCTGATTGTCTTCTAATTCTTGGGTCTAAAAGAAAAACACTTATATCAGCAATAAAATTGGTTGTCAACATCAAAATAGTTGTCATAAGCAAAATACCTTGCATTAGTGGATAGTCCCTTCCGTTAATAGCCTGAATCATAAGTTTTCCTAATCCTGGATAGTTAAATATGTTTTCTATAAGTAGCTGTCCACCAAGTAAAAATCCAACTGACATAGCAAAGGAGGTTACTACTGGTAACAATGCATTTCTAGCACAGTACTTAAACATAATCTTTTTATCAGGAACGCCTTTTGCAATTCCCATAACTATATAGTCTTCTCCTAATTGATTTATCATATTAGCCCTCATACCCATTATTCCACCAAGACTACCTAAAATGATAGCTGTTACCGGTAAGAAAGCATGATATACAACATCCTTTACATATTCAAAACCCTTTGCATATAGTAATGGAGTTACTGCATATCCTTTAGGAAAAAATCCATTATATGCTAGCGTATAGCTTAAAGTTAACGCAATTATTACAGCCGGAATATTTGCTATAATTTGTCCACCAACTGTTAAAGTCGTATCTAATCTACTTCCTCTTCTCCACGCAACAAATATACCTAAAGCCGTATTAATAATAAATGATATTATTAGTGCTGTTCCACATAGAAATACTGTCCATCCCAATGGTCTTTTTATTACTTCAGTAACAGGATATAGGTTATTTGTAAAAGAGATCCCCCAATCACCTTTTAAAATATCAATGAAATTTCTAAAATAAGTTACTATTAAAGGTTCATTGCTATTTATTCCAAACATTTTTTCAATAGCTTCTATAGTAGCTGGATCTACTTTCCCACCTTGCCTTGCAAGCTCTCCTAATCTCATTTGGACAGGATCACCTGGCATAAGACGAGGAAGAAAGAAGTTTAATGAAAATGCTCCAATAAATGCCATAAAATAAAAGGCTAATCTTTTTAAAAGATATTTCATTTTTCTTCCCTCCCCTTATTTATAATTTATTTAACAGGTTTAAGTTCTAATAATTGTAATATCTTAGAATCATGAATACAGTTTGCTGGATCTGGTCCTTTACCTTCCTCAACTGTCCATCCTGTAAATCTTGAATCATTGTAAATATGCCATTTTCCATTAAATAATATCGGTACATTTATCATATTTTCTGCAAAGAATTTTTCTATTGTAGCTATTATTTCAGCTTGTCTTTCTTCGTCAGCTACTGCCAATTCTTCTATTAGAGCTGTCATTTCATCATTTTTATAATTATTTTGGCAAGTAGACCACCAAGTACTTGTTAGGAACCTTGCTTGGTCACCAATTGTATCAAAATAATATTTCCATATGTTAGTATTTTGACCATAAGCTGTGTATAACATATCAAATTCACCAGTTCCCCAAGCTTCAATAACAACTCCCAGTTCTTTAGGTGCATTAATAGCATTTATACCAATTTTTTGTAAATGTTCTGCAATTATTTGTGCACCATCATTCCAATCTGTCCAGCCAGCTGGAGATATAATTTCAAACTTAATTGGTGTTCCATCTGGATTATCTCTATAACCATCTCCATCTTTATCAACAAATCCTGCTTCATCTAGAATTTTTGCTGCTTTTTCTAAATCAAACTTAGTATAAGGATCTGAAAGGGTCTGAGCCTCTTCATTTATATAAGAAGACAACATTGATGGTAATCCTGTAACTGTTGGTACTTCATCACTTAAATAACCAAATGCCGCAGATTCATTTATAGTTTTTCTATCAGTTGCTAACGATACGGCTCTTCTAAAATCTACTGATTCAAAAGCTTTTTTATTATTTTCATTTTTAGTCATATAATTAAAGGTTAATCTCATACCGTCATTTTTACCATACCAATACTTCTTATGGGCATCTCCCTTAACATAAGTTTTTTCTATATCTGGTATCATAATATAAGCCCAGTCAATATTTCCATCTTCTAATAGTGCTAATGCAGCATCATTTCCATCAAATTGAGGTATTCTCAATTCATCTACTTCTAAATCATCTGCCTTCCAGTAATTTGGGTTTCTTCCCAAAACAACCATCTCTGGTGTAAAGTCTTTAACTTCTGAAAAAGCTCCTGTAACTACAGGCTCTTCTAATACTGCTGTTGCTGGATCTGAAATCTTAGAGAATACATGCTCTGGTACCATCCAGTTTTGAAAGAAAATATCTTTTCTATGGAAAACATTTGGAGTTGAAGCTACAATTTTAACTGTATAATCATCAAGCTTTTCAACTGATTCTAACTTAGGATTATCACCACTCCAGTTACCACTTGTATCTATATCTGGATGATCCTTTGGATAAGTAAATGTGAACACAACGTCATCAGCATTAAAATCTTCACCATCACTCCATTTAACTCCTTGTCTTACCTTTACAATAAGAGTTTTGTTATCCTCTTCACTTATAATGTCTTCAGCTAACCACATTACCTCTTTACCGCCATTATTAGCATCAAAAATAACTAATGGCTCATACATAAATCCTTCCACAAATTGAGCTGGCTTATTATATGGATTAAAATTTCTAACCCAGCCTTGGGAAGACTCAAGTAAAGTAGTTAGAACTGCTGGTTTTTCATTATCACCAGCTTGTCCTTTATTTCCTTCACTTGAATTACATCCTGCAAATAACCCTGCAGCAATAACAACCGAACAAATAAGGCTTAGAATTTTTTTAACTTTCATATTACTATCCCCCTAAATAGTTTAATTAATTATTCTACTAAACTCATTATTTAGTATACGTTTACATTAAGTGTATTTAGCCAGTATCACTAGAAATAATTTTAAGTCTCCCCCTATAATATTTGTAATCATTATATTGATATTCTAAATATTTCAAATAATTCCTATATATCGCATAAATAATCAAAATATTAATATTTGCGATAAAATACAAAAATAGCAGATTATATATATCTGCTACTATTCTTTGCCTTCACCCTTTGCTAATGCAGCTGCTAATATTGCTCCCTTAATATTTGCAGTAAAATAAATATGGTTCATTATAAAATCATCTTTGTAATTTGACTTTCCACCTGGGGTTAATAAGTCCCCTACTTTCAAATCTGCCTTTGTTCCATGATAAAAAGGTCCTTTATCAAAATGTTCATCTTTATATAACTCTGATAGTTCATAATTTCTTCTAGCATTATCATAGTCAGATAATATTTCATAACATTTTGCAATATTCAAATACAAAGTTGAATAGGCACTCTTTACATTTACATCATTTATTTTTAGAGCAAATTGTAAAGAGGTTTCCATCCACTTTAATTTATCCTCAATACTTTTTTGTACTCTAGCTAGATGATAAGCTGTTATAAATCTTTCATATTCATCTTCTGCTTCTTCCCAGGCTTTTTTAAAAATATTTATTGCTTCTTCAATATTTCCTGTCTCTTCTAAATTCATTCCATTCATGCATAGTTTAATAATATGGTTATTTGGATCAAACCTTATATCCATTTAATTTTACCTCCAAAGAATTTTTATATTATATTTTACCCATTCTTGATTTAGGTTAATATTATAATTTATTATCTTAAATTTTTTCTTTCCAAGTATATTAATATAGTCTCTATTTTTATATATATTTACATATTCCCTACTTACCTAAATATTCCTCTAAGCATACGCCTTTTTCTTTTATTTTATTAGAATGTTCAATACCAACATATCGAATATGCCAAGGTTCATAGCTATATCCAGTAATATCTTCCTTGCCTTTTATGTATCTTAGTATAAATCCATACTTGTACATATTATTGTGCAGCCATCTACACTCTTCAGTATTCTCAAAATTTATATCCATATCTGTATAATTCTCTGCTAAAACATCTACAGCAAGTCCCGTTTGATGTTCGCTATAACCTGGTTTTGCAACATATTTATCCGCATACTCTTCTCCCCGATTAAAAACCTCAGTAGTATAAACATCTTCCTGATATTCATAGGATCTATAACCTGAAACTGCAAGTAGATATATTCCCTCTTTTTCAGCATCTTTAAACATTCTTTTTAAATTTTCACTTGCTTCTTTTCTTAATAAAATTTCCTTATTTGAATTTACCTGTATAGCTTCTAAATCATCTGGCTCATATCCTTTTTCTAGTCCATATTCTTTGTTTACCAATAGAATATTCTGTTTATTATTATTCATGGAATTATTTAAAGAAATATTATTAAAGCTATTTTCTTTCTCCGATATTTTTGATTGCTTATTATTCCATATATTAAAATATCTAATTATATCATCAGAGAAAATAAAAAATATAGCCCCTAGTAAAATTAATATACTAAAAATTCTTATACTTTTGTTTTTCTTTGCCATATTAAGCACTTCCTTTCCTGCTTTAATATAAACAAAATAACTTCTAAAAAATAACTTCTAATAATTATTTAGTTTAATTAATTATCATATTTTTCATACATTGAATATTTTATATTATAATGCCTTATCTTAACCAAAATAGTTACAGAATTGTTAAAAATAAAGCTTGTCATATTTATTTAATAATTATTCTCATATTTTCTTAGAGGTGATGAGATGAAAATTGAATTTACAAAAATGCATGGCTGTGGTAATGATTATATTTTCTTTAATTGTATCAATCATGACATTAATAAACCTGAAGAACTCTCAAAATCTATCTCCAACAGACATTTCGGTATTGGAGGTGATGGAATTGTACTAATTTACAAATCAAATAAAGCAGATGCGAAAATGCGTATGTTTAATGCTGATGGAAGTGAAGGAAAAATGTGTGGAAATGCAATAAGATGCATAGGAAAATATTTATTTGATAATGAAATTATTAAAAAGAAAAATGTAACTATTGAAACTATAAGCGGGGTAAAAAATTTAACACTTCATATAATAAATAACTTAGTTTCATCAGTGACTGTAGATATGGGTAAAGCAGAATTTTTACCTTCAAAGATTCCTGTTAAACTTAATGGAGAAAAAATAATTAATAGAAAAATATCCATAAATGGTGAGGATTATAAAATAACCTGTGTTTCAATAGGAAATCCTCATTGCGTTGTTTTTCAAGATAATATAGAAACCCTTAATTTAATGAGTATTGGACCAAATTTCGAAAATTTCCCTATTTTTCCTGAAAGAATAAACACTGAATTCGTTAAGGTTATAGACAAAAACACTATTAAAATGAGGGTTTGGGAACGCGGTAGTGGTGAAACTTTAGCTTGTGGAACAGGAGCTTGTGCTGCTGCTGTAGCTGCTGTTGAAAATAGATTTTGTAATAAGGGAGAAGATATTTATGTTATTCTAAAGGGCGGAGAACTTATTATTAACTATACAAATGAAAGAATACTAATGACTGGTAAAGCTGAAAAGGTATTTGACGGTTATATAGAAATTTAATTAAAAATATTACAAATAAGGGGAAGTGATGTATGAAGATTAATAGTAATTATTTAAAGCTAGAAAATAATTATTTATTTTCTACTATAACAAAAAAAGTAGAGGATTATAAAAGTAAATATCCTAAAAAAGAAATAATTAATCTAGGTATTGGAGATGTAACCCAGCCTCTTCCAACTGCTGTAATAAATGCACTACACAAAGCTGTTTCTGAAATGAGTTCAAAACATACTTTCAGAGGATATGGCCCTGAACACGGATATAACTTTTTAAAAACTGCTATTCGCACTTATTATGAAAAAAGAGGTGTTTTTTTAGAAGAAAATGAAATATTCATTAGTGAAGGTGCAAATAGTGATTTAGGTAATATACTTGATATTTTTTCAAATGATAACACTGTATTGATACCTGATCCTGTTTATCCAGTTTACATGGATACAAATATTATGGCTGGTAGAAAAATAATATTTATGTGTGCAACAGAAGAAAACAACTTTCTTCCAATGCCTGATAAAAATATTAAAGCCGATATAATATTCATCTGTTCTCCTAATAATCCTACTGGAGCAGTATATAATAAAGATCAACTAAAAGAATGGGTAGACTATGCATTATCTTGTAATGCTGTAATTATATTTGATGGAGCATATGAAGCCTATATTCAAGATAGGAAGCTGCCAAGAAGCATTTATGAAATTGAAGATGCCAAGAAATGTGCTATAGAAATTTGCTCACTTTCAAAAAATGCAGGTTTTACCGGAACAAGATGCGGCTATACTATTGTCCCAAATGAACTAAGATTTGAAGGTGTTCATTTAAATATGCTATGGCTAAGACGGCAGACTACAAAATTTAACGGAGTAGCTTACATTATTCAACGGGCTGCAGAAGCTGCCTTTACAGA
Source organism: Clostridium isatidis (assembly GCF_002285495.1). NCBI lineage: Bacteria > Bacillati > Bacillota > Clostridia > Eubacteriales > Clostridiaceae > Clostridium > Clostridium isatidis. The sequence goes on from NZ_CP016786.1 coordinate 1,100,349, forward strand.
AGAAGGGCAAGCAGAAATATCAAAGTTTATTAATTATTACATGGATAATGCGAAAATAATATGTAATACATTACAGAATATGAATATCTGGTTTACTGGCGGTGAAAACTCACCATATATATGGTTAAAATGTCCTAAGGGCATGACATCGTGGGAATTTTTTGATTTTCTACTAGAAAGGGCTAATACAGTTGGTTCTCCTGGTTCTGGATTTGGTAAGAATGGAGAAGGTTTCTTTAGGCTTACATCCTTTGGAGATAGAAAAAATGTTGAAATCGCTATGAAAAAAATTTCTTCCATACTAATTTAAATTTTTTAACTTTAATAAAAACACTGATTGTTACAATCAGTGTTTTTATAAATCTATTTATAAACAATATTATCCTTCATATAATCATAAATATCAAATTTAAATTCTTCTGCAAGTAAAACTAATTCATCTTCATCTGCATTATCAATGCTCATAATAAGCGGCATAATTGATGATGGACCAACCTTCTTCAATAAATCCTCTTTTAATCTTTTATAGTCTATATTCTGCATATTATCTCTCCCCTTTTAAATATATCCATGTAATGTAATATCAAATGGACTACAAAATTATTATACCATACATTTTTTGCCATATAAATGATTTTTTTCCTCTTTACTTACTGTTAATAGTATTTAAATTAACAATTTTTTTATTAGTTCATAAAATAACTTATAAAGGTGGTGTTTAAATGAATAATATAAATGACAATCCTTCTAATGCTTTTGATTATATTGTTATAGGAACTGGTCCTGCCGGCGCTGTATTAGCTAAAACTCTTAGTGATGACAAAAGAAATTCGGTTCTTTTGCTTGAAGCAGGGGAAAATAATGATAAAAACATAGAAATCAGAGATTCTACTACAAATCTTGGAAATTACTATCCTCAATTTTTCTGGCCGGGAGTTACAGCACCACAAAAGCATTTGAATGGAAAGATATTTGAATGGACAACTGGTAGACTTGCTGGTGGCGGTTCTTCTGTAAATGGAGAACAATATGTAAGGCCTACAACCTTTGTATTGAAAAAATTAGAAGATTACTTAGGTTCTATATGGGGACCACAACAGGCAATAAGAAATTTTGTTGAGCTTGAAAATTATAATGGTAAAACCACTAATTCCGCGGCTCATGGCTACGGTGGCAGATTGGATATTAGACAAACTCCAGAAACAGTTCCAGCTATTACAAAAAAACTTGTGTTAGCAATAGAAGCTGCTACAGGTTATAAAACAATCTTAGATTACAATGATCCTAATACTCCTCTCGGTCCATTTTATAGGTGGCAATTAAGCCAAAAACCAAATGGAGAACGTGAAAGTTCTTCTACCGCTTTTCTATCTGCTGATGTCGTATGCCCAAAAGGTTATGGGCAAAATGGTCGTAAACTTAGATTACTTTATAAATCAACTGCTCTTCGAATTATTTTTAATTCTAATAAAGTAGCTACTGGTGTAGATTTCCTTAAAGAAGGAAAACTTCAACGAGCTTTTGCAAATAAGGGAATTATTTTATCTGCTGGTATAAATAGTACTCAACTTTTACTACTTTCGGGTATAGGTCCTGAAGAGGAACTTAAAGCTGCAAATATCCCAGTAATTTATAACAATCCAAATGTAGGAAGAAACCTCTCTAATCATACTCTTAATACAGCAATATTTACATTAAATGAAAATGATCTTGTAGAAATTGACAAAGATCCAAATGCTCTTTATAATGGTGGGGCATTTTTACCAATTCCTCTTCATGATGCAAATCAAGAGGAACGAAGTATTCAACTAATAGGTTCTGTATCTAATAATTCATTAATACTGATAATTCTATACTTACATCCAGAAAGTCGTGGTTCTATCAAAATTCAAAACAATGATCCCTTAAAAATAGTTTTAGCTGATGAAGGCTATCTAAATAATCCAAAAGACTTAGAAGTTATTAAAGCAGTATATCGAAATTATATTAAAAATATTGCTATAAAACTCTCAAAAATTGATTCAGCTTATAAACTAATATCTCCAACAATGGATATAATAGATGATGATGAAAAACTTGAAGAATATATAAGAAATAACTTTGGACATCCTCATCATCAGCAATCTTCTCTTAGCATGGGACCATTAAATAATGGAGGTGTTGTTGACAATTCGGGTAGAGTTTATGGAGTAAGAAATCTAATTGTAGCAGATGCTTCTATTATTCCATTTAGTGTTGATGGAAATACTGCAGCTGCTTCATATTTAGTAGGTTATACAATTGCAAAGGAACTACTAGCTAACGATACTTATGGATATAGAAAAAATTATCCTTACTATCCTATCTATCCTTGGTATATTTGGTGATTTAAAAAAATTAAGCAGGGAACATTCCCTGCTTTTTATTTAATCCCTATAAATAATCATTTTTTTAATATGACATAATCTTTGCTAGAGCAAATATAACAAACTTCCTATCATATTTTAATAGCTTCCTTTAATAATGGTGAAATTTCACCTGAATAATATATTCCTAAAACATGGAGTGCTCTTGTGCAAGCTGTATAAAGAAGAAGCCTTTCTTCTTCGCAGCTATAAACTGTTTCTCCTGCATTATATATAAGTGCTACATCAAATTCTAATCCCTTTGCTAGATAGGCAGGGATTATTAAGGTACCACTAATATATTCATCATCATCCTTCATTATAGCTTTTACCTGAATTTTATCTTTTAGATAATCAAAAACTTTCTTTGCTTCTTTAATGTTTTTTGTTATAATACCTATTGATTTAAATCCCTTTTCTTTAAACACCTTTATATCCTCAATTAATTTTTCTTTTATATCTTCTTCTCTTGAGAGATTTATAATAAAAGGTTTTTCCCCACTTCTTTCTACATATTCATCATTAATTTCTTTATTTAAAATTTTTCTTGCAAACTTTGTAATTTCCATTGTAGACCTATAACTTTTAGTTAAATTTATCAAGCAAGTTTTATCCTTTTGAAAAATATGGTCAATATTATTATAACAACCTAAATTCATATAAGGATTTATTGATTGTTGTAAATCTCCAAGAATAGTCATATTGGCAGATTTAAAAATATTGGTTAATATTTCATATTGTAAAGGTGTATAATCCTGAGCTTCATCAATAATTATATATTTTATTTCAGAAGTTCCAGAAACATCTCCCATTGCAACCTTTAAATAAAGTAAAGCAATTTGATCCTCATAATTCAATTCTTTATTTTTTAATTTATTAAGTGTATAGAATTTAATTTCTTCAATATTTGGTCCCTTATAAAAATTCTTAAATTTTTCAAAAAGCTCTTTATAAATATCTAATAAATCGAATTTTGTTATTCTATCTATCTCATTATATGCCTCTAACATTTGATCTTTAGCAATAGCTCTACTTTGTTTCTTAATTTCTTTTTCACTTGTATAATAATCAGAAGTTTCAAGTACATTAGCCGCTTCTTCTATTAGTTCTTTTTCATAAGCCTCCAAAAGAAATATTATCCTATTCTTTATTTTATCCAGCCTTCTCTTTATAGGCATATTATTATAGTCCTTATTAAACAATTCTTCTATTTCTTTGGAAGATATTATCATCTTATCATTTACAATTATATCCTTAAAATCTCTATTCTTTTTTTCTAGATAAGAAACATATTCTTTTAATATATTAATAAATTCCAAAGAAGATTTAAATCTAATATTTATAATTCTTGTCTCATAAATATTTAAATCTTTATAACTAAAAATATACTCCATCATATTACAGTAATCTTCTTTTTTAAATTCATCTCCTAAAGCTTTATTCATAAACTCCTTAAAAGTAGTTTGATACATATTTTCTTCCCCAAGCTGTGGCAATACATTAGAAATATATTCATTAAAAATATCATTAGGAGAAAATATTACTATATTTCGTGAATTTATTTTTTCTCTATATTTATATAAGAGATAAGCTATTCTATGTAAAGCTACAGATGTTTTCCCACTTCCAGCAGGACCTTGAACAATAAGATTCTTGTATTCTTCATTACGAATTACTTGATTTTGCTCTCTTTGAATAGATGTTACTATTGATTTCATTTTATTATCTGTGCTCTTAGCTAAAATCTCTTGTAACACATCATCTTCTATATTAATATCACTATCAAACATGTATTCAATTTTCCCATTATTAATTTTATATTGCCTCTTTAAGATTATCTTTCCATTAATTATTCCTTCAGGGGATTTATATTTTCCTTCTCCAATTTCATATTCATAAAACATGCTTGAAACCGGTGCTCTCCAATCATATACTAAAAAATCAAATTCCTCATTAATAAGATTAGAAATTCCTATATAAAACTTTTCAGCTTTATCATTGTCATGCTCAATAAAATCCATTCTCCCAAAATAAGGTGATAATAGCATTTGTTCATATTTTTCTTCCATTTGTCTTGTAAATTCATGATTTCTTTTTTGCATTTTAGTTGAATTGATAAATTGCATAAAATCTACAACTTGATCTAATCCATTATTTATGGCAACTGAACCGATATTATCCCACATTTCTTTATGAGTTTCTATATATTCCTTTTTAAAACGCTCTTTATAATTGCGCTTTTCATTTAGCTGTTTTCTAACTTCAGTAAGGACTTTTTGAAGCCACTCCTTTTCAGCAAACCATTCAGAATTATTATTCAAATAAATCACTCCCCTTAATAGATTAATTTTATAAAAAAGTTATTGACATTGTTTTTTGCAAGATGTATAATATAATTAGGGAATTATATTATATCTCATAAAATGTTGATATCTGTTTTATGTTATCACTTTTATTTTTTTTGTCAATAATTAAAACCATTTGCATTTTTGCAAATGGTTTTTTTATAATAATATATTAACTATCCTTACAAACATAATATTTTAACCAATTTGAAAATAATAAATTGGCATGTGCTCTCCATCTTACAATAGGTTCACTATTAGGATCATTCTTAGAAAAATAATTCTTTGGTATATCTATATTAATACCTTTTGATTTATCTCTTTCATATTCTTGCTTTAAAGTATTAGAATCATATTCAGAATGGCCAGTGGCAAAAATTTGTTTTCCATTATTAGCATAAGCAAGATATACTCCAGCCTCCTCTGATTCTGATAAAATAGTAAGTCCTGGAACCTTATAAATATCTTCTTTTAAAATATCTGTATGTCTTGAATGAGGCACATAAAACTCATCATCAAAACCCCTTAATAAACTAGCACTCTTATCATTTACTTTATGCGAGAAAATACCAAATAATTTCTTATCTAAAGGATATTTAGGAATACCAAAATGATAATATAGGCCAGCTTGGGCTCCCCAACATATATGAAAAGTTGAAGTAACATTTTCTACTGAATAACTCATTACCTCTTTTAGTTCCTCCCAGTAATCTACCTCCTCAAATTCTAAATGTTCAATTGGTGCCCCTGTTATTATAAATCCATCAAATTTTTCATTTTTTATTTCCTTGAAATTTCTATAAAAGTTTAGGAGGTGTTCTTTAGGAGTATTTTTACACTTATGCTCCTTAATATAAATAAGCTCAACTTCTACATTTATATCAGTATTTGCAAGAAGTCTTAAAAGTTGAGTTTCTGTGTTAATTTTTGTAGGCATCAAATTTAAAATTCCTATCTTAATAGTCTTTAAATCATTATTGAATTTCTCCTTATATATAACAGGAAGCTTTTCATTTGTAAGAATTTTAGCTGCTGGTAAGCCTTCTGGAATAATTACTGGCATAATTTCTCTCCTTTCCTACGCTATTTATTATAAGAATAAATAAAAAACCACTTCTTAAAATAAGAAGTGGAAAAACCAAATTCCAAAAATATATTAAAATTTTTCTATCACTTCTTATCTTTCAGGAAAACTCCTGCTGGAATTAGCACATTTCTATCTTAATTAGACAGCTGTTGCTGGGTTTCATAGGGCCAGTCCCTCCACCACTCTTGATAAGATTTAAGATTGTTTAGTTTGGATTAATTTTACTTTAATAAAAATACATTGTCAATATCTATTTAACATCATATTTACAAATCCTTTAACTTTCCTTTTTTCTTTAACTTTTCTAATAATTCATTTGGATTATCATTTATAATAAGATTTTTAGGAAAATCTATAGATTGAAGCATTTCAATAGCCTCCGAAAATTCTCCAATTTTAGTACAGAAATGGGCATCACTATTAATAACAATCCTTGCATTATGTAACTTACATAATAAAGCTATTTTTTTACAATTTGTAAAACTTCCTGGTCTAGAAGTAGTAAAGGAACTATTATTTATTTCAATTAATACATCATTTTCTTTTGCACATATCACTATTTCTTCATAATCAACTGGAACAGCTGGATTTCCTAAATGACCTATTATATCAATTTTACCTCTTTTTATTGCGTTAACAAAAGCTCTCGTATTTTCCTCTACATTTCCTACATTATATACTTCAGTATGTATACTCCCAATTACAATATCGAGTTTATCTAACATAGAATCTTCCATATCCAAATTACCATCATAATCCATTATATTAGCTTCAACGCCATACAGCATGGTAACTCCAAAAAGTTCTCTAGGTAAGACTCTGTAATTTGAAAAATACCAAATATGAGGTGAACCAGGCATAGTAATTCCATGTTCTGTAGTTCCTAAAACTTTAATTCCCTTCTCAGAAGCTGCTTTAGCATTTTCCATTAAGCTTGAATAAGCATGTCCACTAGCTATTGTATGAGTATGAACATCTAACTTAAATTTCATTTTATCACCCTTTATAATATATATTATCTTTATCAATTACTATTTAATAATATCATTAATTTTTCAAATTGCAACTTGCACCTTATTAATATTTATTATTATTAAAATCTTGATTTTTTTGATAAACTATAATTTATTTTATTATTTATTATCATTTACGAGGATATTGTTTAAGTGTATATATTTTGCTTACTCTCATTTTATAACGACTTATAATTATTACAACCAAAACTTTAAATAAAATAATAAAGAACAATAGTAAATTTAAATATAAATTTTCCTATTGTTCTTTGTTATATTTTTATATTTTATACCGTTATCTCTGCTTCTTCTCCTAATAAATCCTTGTTTTTTTCTAATATCGGCTTAACTGCTTCATTTATAAAATCTAACACTTGATTTTCTGCTCTTCCTGTAAACTTCTTAGCAGCTAATATACTCTTTGCTTTTTCTTCATCTAGACTAAAACTTGGATCATTTATTAATCTTTCAATAAGATCATTATCTAAACCTTCTTCTTTAACTTTCCTTGCAGCTTCCATAGAGTGTACCCTTATCTTTTCATGAAGTTCTTGTCTATCTCCACCCATTTTAACTTCTTCCATTAATATATTTTCTGTTGCCATAAATGGAAGCTCCTTATTAACATGAGTTTCAATTACTTTTTCATAAACTACTAAATTACTTGAAATATTCATATATAAATTTAAAACTCCATCTAAAGCTAAAAAGGCTTCTGAAACAGAAAGTCTCTTATTAGCAGAATCATCTAAAGTTCTTTCAAACCATTGAGTAGAAGCTGTAATTGCCGGATTCATTGAAGTTACCAAAACAAATCTTGCAAGGGCACTCATTCTTTCTGATCTCATAGGATTTCTCTTATAAGCCATAGCAGAAGATCCAATTTGATTCTTTTCAAATGGTTCCTCTATTTCTTTCATACTTTGAAGAATTCTTAAATCATTACTAAACTTATAAGCACTTTGAGCAATTTCGGATAAAGTATTTAAAATAATCGAATCTACCTTTCTTGGGTATGTTTGACCTGTTACACTATAACTTTCCTTAAAGCCCATCTTTTCTGTAACTATTCTATCAAGGGCTTTAATTTTTTCTTCATCACCATCAAATAATTCCATAAAGCTAGCTTGAGTTCCTGTTGTTCCCTTAACGCCTCTAAATCTTAGCTTATCTATTACAAAATCTAGGTTTTCTAAGTCTAATAATAAGTCATGAATCCAAAGGGTTGCCCTCTTTCCAACTGTTGTTAATTGGGCTGGTTGAAGATGAGTAAAGCCTAAAGTTGGTAATCCCTTATATTTTAAAGCAAAGTCTTTTAAATTCTTTATTACATTAATAATCTTTTTTCTAATTAAAAGTAATCCTTCTTTCATTATAATTAAATCAGTATTATCTCCAACATAACAACTTGTAGCACCAAGATGTATAATTCCTTTTGCTTTTGGACATTGAACACCATAAGCGTAAACATGACTCATAACATCATGACGAGTTTCCTTTTCTCTTTGAATTGCTACTTCATAATTAATATTTTCTACATTATCTTTTAATTCTCTTATTTGTTCATCTGTTATGTTAATTCCAAGTTCTTTTTCACCTTCTGCCAAAGCTACCCAAAGACGTCTCCAAGTTTTAAATTTCATCTCATCTGAAAATATATATGACATTTCTTTTGAAGCATACCTGCTGTTTAATGGGGTACTATATGTATTTCTCATTTTTATCTCCTTTTAAAATTACTATATAGATTTTCTATTAGTCTAAATTTCCTTTAAAACAATTGTTTGATCTCTCTTTGGTCCTACTGAAACTATTGAAATTGGAACTCCAGTAAATTCCTCAATTCTTTTTAAATATTTCTTAGCATTTTCAGGAATTTCATCATAGCTTCTAGCATCAGCTACGCTGTCATCCCATCCCTCAAATTCTTCATATATTGGCTCACACTTAGCTAAATCTTCTAAGCTTGCTGGGAAGTAATCTATCACTTTATCTTCAAATTTATATCCCACACAAACCATTATTTTGTCAAGACCAGCTAAGGTATCAATCTTGGTTACAACTAAATCTGTAAGTCCTGAAACTCTTGCTGATGTTTTTAATATAACAAGATCAAGCCAACCACATCTTCTTGCTCTACCTGTTGTAACGCCAAATTCTCCACCTTTTTGTCTTATCCATTCTCCTGTTTCATTATCAAGTTCAGTTGGAAATGGACCTTTACCTACTCTTGTTGTATAAGCCTTAGCAACTCCTACTGCTCCGCTTATCATCGTTGGTCCAATGCCTACTCCTGAGCAAACTCCCCCTGCAGTTGTATTTGATGAAGTAACAAAAGGGTAAGTGCCATAATCTATATCAAGTAACATCCCTTGAGCTCCTTCAAATAAAACTTTCTTGCCACTCTTTATAGCATCATATATCCTAACAGAACTATCTGCTACAAAAGATTTTAATCTCTTTCCAAGTTCAACATATTCCTCATAAATTGTATCAAAGTTTAGTTCTTCACCATTATAAACCTTAGTAATAATATCATTTTTGCTTACTATTGTTTCCTTTAATTTTTCTTTTAAAACCACTGGATTTATTAAATCACAAACTCTAATCCCACTTCTTTCAGCTTTATCTGTATAACAAGGACCTATTCCTTTACCAGTTGTTCCTATGTTATTTTTTCCTCTTGCTTCTTCTTTTAATTTATCTAGAACTTTATGATATGGCATTATAACATTTGCTCTATCGCTTACAATTAATTGCTCTGGTGAAACCTTAATACCTGCCTTTTCTAAATAATCAAGTTCTTCAAAAAAGGCTTTTGGATCTAATACTACTCCATTTCCAATAATATTTAACTTATCCTTATATAATACACCTGAAGGTATTAAATGAAGCTTATATTCATTTTCTCCAACTATAACCGTATGTCCTGCATTATTTCCACCTTGAAATCTTACTATTACATCGCTGCTTTCTGCTAGAAAATCAGTCATTTTTCCTTTACCTTCATCGCCCCATTGAGCTCCTAAAACAATAAATCCTGCCATACTTAATCTCTCCAATATCCTTTAAATTTGCGATAAAAAATATCACTTAAAAATACTAACAAAGAAAAGTTTATACAGTCAATAAATTTACCTTAATCTTAACCTATTAGAACAATAATTATTTATTATATTAGATATAAGCAAAAATTATATTTAAATATAGCAATATAAATAATAATTATATATTTTATTAATAAAATAAAAGTTCATTATTAGTATTTTTAAATAATAAAAAATAATACTGGAAAATAAAATTTCCAGCATTATTAAATCCATGAGAATTTCTATTCAAAAGGACGAACTCTTAAGGGAATTCCAATATTATCACATACTTTTTGACAAGCCTTTATTTCTTCTTCTCCAATACAATCTACAACTGTAAATACAACCTTGGGTACATACTTTTTACAGTTTACCGCATATTTTAGCATAGCATCAAAAGATTCTAGCCCAAACTTATTTCTAGTTATTCTAAGATATTCTTCTGCATTTGATGCATTAAGACTTATTGATACAGTATCAATTAAACCTTCTAATAACGGTGCAGTATCCTTTTTGTGTATCAAATCTGCTAGTCCATTAGTATTTATACGTAAAGGTATATTAGTTCTTCTCTTTAAATATTTTGCAATTTCTATAATATCATAAAGTCGGATAGTTGGTTCACCGTAGCCACAAAAAATAACTTCATTAAATTGATCTAAATCATACTTTTCAAACTCCCCAATTATTTCTTGCGCTGACGGTTCCCTTTTTAACCAAAGACTATTAGTTTCAACCATTTCCTTAGTGTCTCTTAAGCAAAAAGTACATGCGCAAGGACATTTATTAGTTAAATTCACATAAACTTTTTCTTTTTTAATTATTTTTATATCCTTTAAATTTATAAAATCACCATTCTGTAGAGTATATAAAATAACCATCTTTCTTCATCCTTTATATTTATAAATTATTAATTTCCATTTTAAATCATATATCACAAAAAATAAAGTATTTCATACTCTCTAACTTATCTTATCTCCAATACTTCTTATATGTTTTTTTATCAACAATTCTTTTAGGAATAGTTTTCTATTAAATAATTTCTCCATTTATCTTCAAAATTTTATTAAACTAACGCCAAGTATTTTTTCTATATTATTGGGAATTTTTATCAATGATAACAGGATACTCTAAAAATTTTCATTAATTATACTTTCAGAACTCATTATTCCTAAGTCCAATTTACTTCTGAAAGTAGAAACCATATAATTATTAAAATAAGTAAAGATTTTACTCTGCTCCAAAATAAATAACTCTCACTTGGTTCTAGATCTTTATATTTCCAACCTTCAGATAACTTCCACCCAAATCTAGGATTTATTAAATCTATAATTAAAAATATGCTAATAATAATCTTTATAAAAACCATATTATCCCCCTATATTAATTTATTTACTCCCAAAGAACTTCTTGCATTATGCTACTATTAGCTAACTTTTCAGCAAGTTCTATTGCTTCCGATCTATTTTTAGCTGGTGCAGCAATATATAATCCATCTTTACTAGACCATCCATAAGAATTCTCTTGGGTTTTCTCACAAACAATAATCAAAATTTCACTAAATTTATTATTACATAATAATTCACCAAAATATTTACTGCTATTATCTATATTTAACGATACTATTTTTGCAGTGTTATCTGAAAATAATAATTCTTTATCAGATAATGTCCATATATCACCATAAAGATCTATTGATATTCTTCCTATAAAACTATTTTCTTTAAATAAATATTTATTATAGATACCTATAACTTCTATTATTACTTCTTCAATATAATCATCATTACCAATATTTCTTTGAATTCCCTTTAAACTTATATTAATTTTATGTTGCGATGGTAAAAAACATAAAGAAATACTTGTCACTAAAATAGCTAATAAGAATATTATAATTTTTCTATTCATATCTATACCTTTCAATTTGGATGTTATCTGTCATTATTTTATATTATACCATTATATTCCATTAAGGCGAAATAATATATTTTTATATTTAAAAATAAAAATTACTTAGGTTAGTTTAGATACCTAAGTAATTTTATCTATTAATTCCTGCTAATATAATAAGTAAAGATAAATCCTATTATAGCAAGTATAATCCCTATTACACTTTTCATTCCATCAATTCCAGGAAAAACTGAAAAAACTGATCCTAATATAAATCCAAAAATTAATATATATGTTTGTTCAGGAAATTTTAATAACAAGATTTCAATAAATCTTGCAGTTACTAAAGTCCCAACTATCCCTCCAATTGCTATAGGTATTAATATAGGTATATTTAACTGGGCAACTGCAGTTATCACCGTATTATAAAGACCTAAAACAAATAGCATAAAAGAACCGCTAATCCCTGGCAAAATTAATGCTATAGCAACAACTACTCCACCTAAGAATAAATATAAAAAGTTTAAAGGAGTTAAATTTTGTATAACGGCTGATGCATCATTATTTGGTGTTCCCATCATATATACAATCACAAAACCAGCAATTAAATATAATATACTGCTTTTTTTAAGCCCCTTTACTGAAGCCTTTCTATACATTAGTGGTGCTCCACCTAAAATTACACCAATAAATAAATAACCAATTTGAATTGGAAAATTATCAAATAATGTTTTTACAATATTACTAAAAGCAAAAATTCCTATTACTGCTCCAAGTCCAACTTCTAGCAATAATCTATATTGATTTTTAAAGTCCTTTAATATATTATTTACAGCATGCAATAGTTTATCATATATTCCAAAAATCATTGCTATAGTTCCTCCACTTACACCTGGAACTAATTGTGATATACTTATTACAACACCTTTTAAAAAATTTTTTACTGTTTCCATCTTGCACCTCTTATTATATTTTTTATATTTTGTTACAATTTTACATATTACATTTTGATAATATTGTCATGATTATGCTATTTAAGCAAAAGTATTAAAATTTATATTTATTAATATTAATGTATTTAATTGAAAAACTATATAATATTAAATTCTTTTTCATAGTTAAAGGAGTGATCTAATGAAAAAAGTTCTTCCCTTTTTTAAATCCTATAAGAAAGAACTGATTTTAGGACCATTATTTAAGCTTATAGAAGCCATATTGGAACTTTTTATTCCAATAGTAATGATAAAAATTATTGATATAGGAATTCCGAATAATGATATTAATTATATAATTAGAATTGGATTTATTCTTATATTGCTAGGTTTAGTAGGTCTTACTTTTGCATTAATATGTCAATATTATGCTTCTATTGCTTCCCAAGGAATAGGAGCAAATATTAGGACAGCATTATTTGAACATATAAATAAACTTTCCTATAAAGAAATTGATACTATAGGTACCTCCACTTTAATTACACGATTAACAAATGATATTACATTAATTCAAAATGGTATTGCAATGTTAATTAGATTAGGTACAAGGTCCCCTTTTGTTATTATTGGCTCTACAATTATGGCCTTTGCAATTAACTTTCAGCTAGCTTTAATATTTTTAATTACAATGCCTATTATATCAGCAATACTATTTTTAATCATGAAAAAATCTGTAAAAATTTATAAAGAAATTCAAAAAAAATTAGAAAATATTTCTCTTATTACTAAAGAAAATATTGAAGGAGTTAGAGCCGTTAAAGCTTTTTCTAAAGAAAAAAGGGAAATTGAAAGATTTAGAAAGGGAAATGCTGCTTATAGTGAAGAAAATATTAAAGCATTAAAAGTTTCTTCTTTGTTAAATCCACTTACTTCAATTGTTATGAATTTTGCCATTGTTTTTATACTCTATTTTGGAGCTAATAAGGTAAACCTAGGTATTTCAACACAAGGAGAAATTATTGCGTTAATAAACTATATAACACAAATATCATTAGCTTTAATTGTCTTCTCACAATTAGTAATTACTTTAACTAAAGGATATACATCCTTAATTAGAGTTTCGGAAATCTTAGAAGTTAACCCTAGTCTGATTGAAAATAATAATGAACTTAGTATAACTTCTGTAGATAAAAGGAAACCATTAATAGAATTTAGAAATGTTTATTTTACTTATAATAATTCTCAGGAGTATTCTTTAAAGAATATTTCTTTTAAAATCAATAAAAATGAAACTGTTGGTATAATTGGAGGAACAGCTTCAGGAAAATCTACAATAATTAATTTATTATGTAGATTTTATGATACCACAAAGGGAGAAATATTAATTAATGGTATTAACGTAAAAAACTATTCCTTTAAAGAATTAAGAAATTTAATTTCTTTAGTTCCTCAAAAGTCAGTTTTATTTAGCGGAACAATAAGAAGTAACTTGGAACTAGGAAATAAAAATTTAAATGATAAAGAGTTAAAAAGAGTTTTAGATATATCTATGGCCTCTGATTTTGTGAATAAATTAGAAGATAAATATGATGCAAAAGTTTTAAAAGGTGGAAAAAACTTTTCTGGCGGACAAAAGCAAAGGCTTTCTATTGCTAGGGCTTTAGCTAAAAATTCAGAAATATTAATTTTAGATGATAGTCTAAGCGCCTTAGATTTCTCCACAGATCTACAGGTTAGAAAAAAAATAAAGGAAGAAGTTAAGAATAAAACTATTATAATGATTTCTCAAAGGGCAAGCAGTTTAAAAAATGCTGACAAAATTATTGTTCTAGATAATGGAGAAGTTAAAGCCATTGGAACTCATGACGAACTATTAGATACTTGTTATGTATATAAAGAAATTTATTATTCTCAAAGCAAAAACTAGGAGGTGACATTATGAACATTAGCTTAATAAAAAAACTCCTTAATTACATCTCTCCCTATAAAAAGTATATATTTCTCTCTATTATAAGCGGTATTATTTATATTGCTTTAAGTCTCCTTACCCCTATTATTATCGGTAAAGGAGTTGACTATATCATCTATAAAGATAATGTGAATTTTAAAAACCTAAGCAAAGTAATTGGAGTTTTAATAGCGGTTTTTTTAATTTCATCCATCTTTCAACTTATTATGACCAGAAGTACAAATCTTCTTTGTAACAAGACAATAAAACAACTTAGAATGGATATATTTGAAAAACTAAATAAAGTTCCTTTAAAATATATTGACAGTAATTCTACTGGTTCAATTATAAATACCGTTATTAATGATATTGAAACAGTTTCTGATGGATTAATTCAGAGCTTTTCTCAACTTTTTACAGGCATATTAACTATTGTTGGAACCTTTATATTTATGTTAACAATAAATTATAAAATTGCATTAGTTGTATTTTTTGTAACCCCTTTATCATTATTTACAGCCTCAATAATTGCCAAGGCATGTTATTCTATGTTTTCTAAACAATCTGAAATTCGTTCTGAATTAACAGGCCTTATAGAAGAATTAATTAGCAATCAAAAGTTAGTAAAATCCTTTAATTATGAAAAAGATGCCTTAGATAAATTTAATAATATAAATAAAAAGCTTTATAGCTATGGCCAAAAGGCCCAATTCTATTCAGCTATAACTAATCCTGCAACACGATTTGTAAATGGTATTGTATATAGCTCAGTAGGTGTCTTTGGAGGGATATTAGTAGTTAAAGGAGCTATAAGCATTGGAAATCTATCTGCTTTTTTAAGCTATGCAAATCAATATACAAAGCCCTTTAATGAAATTTCTGGAGTAATTACTGAGCTGCAAGCTGCCTTTTCTTCCCTTCAAAGAGTATTTAATATTCTTGAGGAAGAAAACGAAATTGAGGATCCTAAAAATGCAATTGAACTAGAAAATTGCATTGGTTATGTTGAGCTAAATAATGTTAATTTTTCTTATAGTAAAGCTGCTCCTCTTATTGAAAACTTAAATTTAAAAGTAAAACCAGGTGAAAAAATAGCAATAGTTGGTCCAACGGGTTCTGGGAAGACTACCCTAATCAACTTACTTATGAGATTTTATAATATTAATTCTGGCGAAATAAAAATAGATAATATTAATATAGAGAAAATTAAAAGATCGAGTGTTAGGGGCTTATTTGGAATGGTTCTTCAAGACACCTTCTTATACCAAGGAACTATAAGAGATAATATTGCCTATGGTAAGCCTTCGGCCTCTATGGAAGAAGTAATTAAAGCTGCGAAAAAAGCCCATGCTCATGATTTTATTATAAAACTTCCACAAGGTTATAATACCGTTTTATCTGAGGATTCATCATTATCTGAAGGTCAAAAGCAGTTACTATCAATTGCCAGAGTTATGCTATCCAAACCTTCTATGTTAATACTAGATGAAGCTACAAGCAGTATAGATACTCGTACAGAAATATATATTCAAAAGGCTTTTAATGAACTTATGAAAAATAAAACAACATTTATAGTTGCCCATAGGTTATCTACAATTAAAGAAGCTGATTTAATTATTGTAATGGATAATGGTAAGGTTGTAGAACAAGGTAATCATAAAGAATTACTTGAAAAAGGCGGCTTTTATGCTGACCTTTATAATAGTCAATTTGAAATAACATAAAAAGTCCAGTATTATTTGCTGGACTTTTTAAAATACGATGCATAGTTTAAGAAATTTAATACTTACTTCCAATTGAAACAGTCCATTTTACTTAAAATTCTAATCTAAATCTTATATAATCATCTTCAATATAGTAATTTAAATTCCATCCATTTTCTTTTGATATTTCATTACAAATATATAAACCTAAGCCAGAAGTAGTAATTTCCTTTTCTTTTTCTTTAATATTATTATATTTTATAAAAGGATCTAATAATCTATATTTTATTTCCTTGGGAATATTTCCCATTTTATTCTTTATTTCAAAAACTTTATTTTTATTATCATCATATAGGCTTATATAAATTTCCTTATCTACTCCATATTTAATGCTATTATCAATTAGGTTTGAAAAGATGGTTTTTACATCCTCCCTAACTAATTCAAGTTCTATATTATCAATATTAGTTACTATAACTTTATCCTTCAATCTTATTTCAAATTCTTTTATTAAGTTTAATATTAACATTTTCACATTAACTTTTTCTTTAATTTTATTATAATATAATTTTCCCCTGGATAATTCTAAAAGTTTTTCTACTAAAGAAATCATCTTATTACATTCTAAAACTATTCTATTACTAGATCTTTTTATAAAATCATCATCTATATTATTTATATCTCGTAATATTTGTGCATATGCTGATATCGAAGTGATTGGGGTTTTCAATTCATGGGTTGCATTGTTAAAAAACTCTCTTTGATTTTTTTCACTCTTAATTATTTCTGCTTTCATAATATTATAAGAATTTGCTAATAAGGATATTTCATCATTAGTATTTACTTCAATGTCCTCAGCCTCTTCTTTATTTATAAATTTATTCATAGAAGTACTTAAATCTAAAATGGGTTTTACTGTTTTATTTATAATAACGTTAATGATAATGATTAACATTATTAGCAAAACAACTTGTCCTAATGATATTATTTGAATTAATTGAATAACATCATTATACTTATCTTTATAACTATTTTGAATGATCAAATTTCCTAAATAATTATTATCTTTATATATTGGATAGTTAAAAGTAACTATATAGTCCTTATTAACTTTTTTCATAGTAATAATTGATTTTATATTGTTACTTTCAACTAAAATATTATGAATTTCTTTCTCATTTAAAAGTTCCCCAATAGTTTGATTTATTATATTATTTTCCTGTACTATGGTCACAAATCCTTTATTAATGTTATAGATCTTAGATAAAGCCTTCCAAACACTTTCTTCCTTAATAACTGCTTCATTCATAAAATTTAGAGAAGTAATTTTTATCTTTTCATAATCCTTAATAATATCCTTTTTTAATTTATTACTTAAATAAAAGGATATTAAAATTGTCAAAAATAAATTTATTAATATTGTCGTTAATACTATTCTTTTTAATAATCTCCCTTTTAAGGTTTTTTTTATCTTACTCATCTTATAATATAACCTACTCCAAAAACAGTTTCTATTATCGAATTATCCTTATCTTCCTTTAATTTATCTCTAATTCTTCTTATATGAACATCTACTGTTCTTGTATCTCCTTCATAATCATAGCCCCAAACCTTCTCTAATAAATT
This sequence comes from Clostridium isatidis, assembly GCF_002285495.1. Lineage (NCBI taxonomy): Bacteria > Bacillati > Bacillota > Clostridia > Eubacteriales > Clostridiaceae > Clostridium > Clostridium isatidis. The sequence continues at coordinate 1,118,366 of NZ_CP016786.1, forward strand.
TTCTCTTGAAATTACAATTCCCTTATTTTTATATAGATGTAATAACAAATCAAATTCCTTTCTTCTTAAAGGAATAATTTCACCATCTTTTTTTACAGATCTATCCATAAGATTTATAATTAATTTATTTTCTTCATTTTTCTTTTCAATATTATCCCTTTCCTTCAGAATCTGCTTCTCTCTTCTAAATATGGCCTTAATTCTAACTAAAAGCTCCTTAATTTCAAAAGGCTTTACAATATAATCATCTGCTCCAAGTTCCATACCTATTACTTTATCTAATAGCTCTCCTCTTGCAGTCAACATAATTATATATACATCCTTTGATAACTCTTTGCAAATTTCAAAACCATCCATATCTCCAAGCATTAAATCAAGCAAGATTAGGTCTGGTTTTAATTCTCTAAATTTTTCTAAGGCTTCTTTACCAGTAAAAGCACTTATAGTTTCATAGCCCTCATTATTTAAGGCAAAGCTTATAGCATCATTTATTGAATACTAATCCTCTACTACTAATATTTTCTTTTTTTCATAAATACTCCTTGCTAATTTTCTTCAATATTTATTAATAGATATTTTTTATCCGCTAAAAGTAAGCTATTATTTTCATGATTATATTTTTTCAATACTGCAAAAATCTTTTTCTTATCTCCTATAAAGGCCGTAGAATCATAATTTTCTATAGCAGATAATTTATACAACAAATCAAATTCCATATTTTCATTAAGTTCTGATAAATATATTCCATCTTCTGAATATACAATAAAATAATTAGTATTACTAACTTTTTGTAGAAAAGGACTTTCATTATAGATTTTAGTTTTCCCACTATTAATATCGTAAATAAAAGTTTTATACTTACCTTCATTATATCTTGATAAAACTATATAATTTTCAGTAACATATTTATTGGTAAAATGAAAATCATGAAAGCTATCTTTTGTATATTCATCTATATTAATATTCTTATAATCTAAATAATCAATATCCCCCTCTATTAAAGCAAGCTTTTTTATTTTCCCAGTAAAATCTAAGGCCATAATGGAATCCTCTTTCTCATTAAAATAATATATATACGGTAAATCATTATTAATCTTAGTTTTATAATAAGTTTTATTTATCTTATCTATAACAATAGCTGCCTTTCCTTTCATAATTAGCGGTTTCGATGAATCTTCAGAATCTTCATATCCAACCATTTCTAATATATAATAATTTTTTAGATCATAAACTTCTTCTGCTCCTAATTTAAATTTATTCTCCATTTCATAATAAAGCTCATCTAAATCTTCTAAATAAAATTTTAGGTCCTCTTTTAAGTCATAATAAAAATATTTCCTATCCCTTGTATGAAGACCTTCACTATTAATCCCCTTAGCTTGAACCGTATAATTTTGCCTAAGGTCATTTTCCAAAAACTCATTTAAGACTTTATCATCATTTGTAACAAATTCCCCATTAGTATTAATTTTAATAGGTATATTTACCTCATCCTCTGTAAAGGCCCCCTCTCTTATTATATCTATAAGTCCTATCACATTATTATCTTTAAAATAAAGGGGGGTAAAAAACTGGTAGTCATATTGAAAATTATCTTTTATTTCCCTAACTGTTATATTGTACTTATTTAAAATCCCCTTATCTTTTGTACTTTCTTCTATAATAATCTTACTACTGCATCCTGTTAAAATAAAAATTGATAATAAAATTAAAACTATCCCTTTTTTCATTTTCAAAACTCCTATCTCCTCTTTATATAATAATACATTATATTTAGGAGTTTTTACATATTAAGTATAGTTGTTACAAAGTTGTTAACTAATAAAATTTTTTAATTATTATAATAAAAAGGACTGTTAATAAACAGTCCTCAAATAAAATTTAATTTTATCATGTAAAGAATAGTTTAATAGATTACTTAAATAGCATTTCTACATGAGGAATATCATCTTCTAAATATTCCTCTGATACTTCTTTAAATCCTGCTTTTTTATAAAGATTTTTTGCATATACTTGGGCAGATATCCTTATTTCATTTTCTTTCATAATATTTTTAATATAATCTATTGCCCTATTAATTATTTCCAGCCCAAGTTTTCTTCTTCTATATTCTTTTTTTACTACAACTCTTCCTATAGAAATTTCTTTATAGGATACTCCCTTATTTAATATTCTTAAATAAGCTACAATTTGACCTTCATCAATTGCCATCAAATGAAAGGCTTTTAAGTCTTTATTATCCATATCTTGATATACACAATTTTGTTCTACTACAAAAATTTCAGAACGTAATCTTAAAATTGAATATAGTTCCTCATTGCTTAACTCATCGAAAGTTTTAATCTTGAATTCCATTTAGCTACCTTTTTCTATATATTTTTTATTTTCTTTAGAAATTAATATTATCTGGATCCTTTACCTTTTTAAAATCATTATTTAAATTATCAATAAAGTTCATATCTTCTTCATCAATCTCGAAATCAAATATTTTAGTATTTTCTAATATTCTACTTGGAGTAACTGATTTTGGAAGCGGTAAATGCCCCTTTTGTAAGGACCACCTTAAACAGATCTGAGCTACAGTCTTATTATATTTCTCTGCAATATGATCTAAATCATTTATACTAAATATATTTCCTGTTCCAAAAGGACTGTAGGCCTCAATTAAAATATTATTTTCCCTGCAATATTTTACTATCTCTTCTTGATTTAATCCGGGATGTAATTGTATTTGATTTACCATAGGTACAATTTCACAATTATCAATTAAATTTTGAATATGATGAGGCTTAAAATTACTTACTCCTATTGCCCTAACCTTTCCATCCTTATATAATTTTTCAAAGGCCCTCCAGGTTTCTATACTTATTTTTTCCCAATTATCCTTAAAAATTTTAGGCACAGGCCAATGAATTAAATATAAATCTAAGTAGTCTAATCCTAATTTTCTTAATGATTCATCAAAGGCTTTTAAGGTACTATCATATCCTTGATCTGTATTCCATACTTTGCTGGTAACAAAAATTTCTTCTCTCGGAATATTACTATTTTTAATTGCAATTCCTACACTTTCTTCATTACCATAAATAGCAGCAGTATCTATATGTCTATATCCAACTCTTATTGCTTCTTCTACTGATGAAATTGCAACTTCTCCATCTGGACTTTGCCAAGTACCAAAGCCGATACAAGGTATTTTCACATTGTTAGATAAAACATAAACATCTGATAAGCTTTTCATTAATATCCCTTCCTTTCCATATTTAACATTGTAACATAATATTTTTTCTATTAATAGTTTAATAATCTTACTATTATTGCTTATTATTTTATAAAGCTATTATTTTATACTATTATATTAATATGCCTTATTAACATAAAAATTCTATAAGCATATAATATTTTAAAGCACTAAAAAAGTTGGTATTTATGAAACTAAAACACCAAATAGAAATTCAAGATTGTAAATTTCTTGGTTCTGGCGCAGAAGGTTCTGTATTTTTAACTAAAGACGGCTTGGCTATTAAAGCTTTTAAAAAAATAAAAAATGCCATTGCTGAAGAAGAAATACTTAAAATTACTAAAGATAGTCCTTTTTTTCCTAAATGTATAGTTCGTGCAAGTAATATTATTATTAGAGAATATGTTGAAGGCGAAAATTTATATGAATATATAATAAAAAATGGAATTTCCTATAATTTATCCAAAGAAATAATTGATTTAATAGAAGATTTTAAAAGACTAAAATTTACTAGATTAAACATTAGAAATTCTCATATATTTGTTAATAAAAATTGTAAAATTAAAGTTATAGATCCTAGAAAACCTTTTAGTAAAATAACTCCTTACCCTAGAGATATTATTGAAATTTTAATAAGGGCAAGGGTTTTTGATGAATTTTTAAAACATCTTCTTGATTATAAACCAGAATTGCTTAGTTTTTGGACTGAAGGTTATAGATATCTTGCCACTATTAGGAAAAGAAGGATTCAAAAATATGCTTAAATTTATTAAATATTGGAACAAATATTCTATAAAAAGCATATTATTAAAATAACTATAGCTTAAGAGCTACGCCATATAAATTCATCTCCTTCATTAAATAATAAATTAGCTGTGCTCTAAAATTTAGGCACAGCTAATATTTTATATTATTTAAATCTATGCAGGGCTTTTTAAAGGCAATTTCTTTATTAATTTCAAGAGCTTCTCTATCTATATATATTTTATAGATACTAGGACAATTTTCCTCTCTCCATAGTTTCATAAATTTGGCTGTTGCACTTATACTATAATAATGCTTTTCTTCAAATTCATCATAAAATTCCAAAAATTCATTAATACTTTTATTATCTAACTTTAAATCCTCCCTATTAATATTATTTATTATTGGTATTAAATATCTTAAAGGGATTTCGTAATTATATAAGCCCTTAGCCTGTTTTCCTTCCATAATAGGTCTTTTTAGAAAGGGATATTTTACAATATCTTGTTCTTTAATGCTTATTTTAAAAATAATCTCCTTTAATTTATCCTTTTGTAACTTAAATTTAATCATTTGTTTCACCTACATACTATTTTTCAAACCAAGTATCCCAAACTTCCTTTTGATACCCTACAGTTGCTTCCCTTCCATTTCTTACGATAGGAGCATTTATAACTCTAGGATTTTTTAATATAATTTCTTCTTTCATTTCAACACTTCTTATTTTATCTAGATTTAGCTGCTTATATTCCTTAGAACTTTCATTGATTAGATCATTAATTTTTATTTTTTGCTTAATTGAATTTAATTCTCCTTTACTTATTCCCTTTTCATCTAAATCTACAAACTGAAATTTTATTTTTCTTTCCTTAAAGTATCTCTCTGCTTTTTTTGTATCAAAAGATTTTTTTCTCCCAAATATTTGTATATTCATTATATCCTCCCTAGCTAATATAAACATATTTTATTTATTATTATATTAACATATTCTATTTTCCTCCGTCACAATTTTCCTTTTATTTTTCTATATTAATATTAAATACAAATAATAAAGGATGATGAACTTGAATTATATATTGCTATTCTTTAAAATTATATTTTTTGAATATATCCTTATTATTCTACATGAATTAACACATTTTATTGTATCTTTATTTTTAAAATTAAAATGCTCATATATTTATATCATTCCTTTTAAATTATATAAAAATAATGGAAAATTTAAAATCTCAGTAGTCAAATTTTTTAATCATAATATAACAAGCGAACTACATTTTAATTCATTGAACATTACAAATAAAGAAGATTATAATAATCTTATAAATAAACTTAGAATTTTTTTATATTCAGGTCCAATTTTTGATTTTATTGTTTTTATCTCCTTGTTTTTAATAGGTATAATATTTGTTGAATATGCTTATTTAGCTATTATTGCTTTATTACACTTTGGAATTTCAACGATGAATTTTTTTAACAGTGATGGTAAATATGCAATTGGAGCAAAAGAAGATAAAAGAATAGCCTTCGATTTAGTGCGAAATTTTAGCTTATGCGCTAATGGATATGTAAATCCTGATACTAAAAAATTTCTAACAGATGTTTATAAAGAAATTTCAAGTGAAATTGATTATAAAGAGTTTGATGTTAATAACCTATGGGATTTTTTAAATAATACATCCTTTTATACTAACTCTATCTTAAGTTATTTTAATAATGACCTTTATGAAATAGAGCAAAACTTTATTGAATTTTCTGAAGTATTAATAAGAGACTTTGATGAAATAATAGAACTGGATTATAGGCAAGAAAAAAAGACCTCATTATTAATTGCTTATTATTTAATTTATAATAAGCTTTATAAGCCTCATTATCAAGTTGATAAGAATTTATATGACAAAATATACAAAGGTATTAAAGAGGACTATTATCAAGCTATTTTAAGGCTTTATTTTGATGAAAAAAATGAAAATACAATCGATTATTTAAAATTCGAAAAAAATATGCCAATTGAATATAATTATAAAGAAGGTTATAGTAAATTATTTTATAATTTACTAAATCTATATAAGAATATTTAATTTTAAGGAACTATCTCAAAATAAAAATTAACTAATCTTATATTTTGAGATAGCTCCTTTTATATATACAGATAATAGCCTATAAATGCTCTTTTACTTCTTTTAGCCAACTTTTAGCTCCATTAACAGAGTTCCAAGCATCTTCACCATATTTAATATAATTAATGGCTTCTTCTTCACTTCCTAGTTTTTCAAACTTATTATTATTCTTTTTTATTTTTCTTTGTTTTAATAAAAATTCTATTACAAAAGGGTTGGAAGAATTAGCAACTCTTAAATATCTTAAAGCTTCTTCTTTTTTTCCTAGCTTATAAAAGTAAAGAGCTTTTGTAAATTTAGTTGAAGCTAAATAATCACCCTTGTATTTATCTAAAAGTTCCTCTAACTCTTTATCCATATTTTCTTCAATTAACCAAGACATTAAAGAAGATCTTACCATTAATGAATCTTTTGGAAAGACTTCAATTAAATCTAAAAATTCCTTTATAGCTGCTTGTTTTTCTTTCATATTCCAAAGTAAACTTCCTAACCTATATTTTGCACTAAAATATGTCTTAGTTAAATCAAAATCTAAGAAATTACCTTTATATTTCTTTAATATTTCTGAATTGATATTATTTGTTGAAAAATCTACAGCCTTTTTTGCCAATTCTTTTTGCTGTTCCTTAGATAAGGAATTATCAAAAGACAAAATAATGTATGCCTCTGCACATTTTTCGTTTATTTTTAGTGCTTCCTTTGCTAATCTAACTCTCTTATTAAAGCTTTTATTGTTCCAAGCATCATTTGCTATTTTATTAGCTTTTAATAAATTTTCATCAATTTCTGAATCAGCAGCTAGTTCTTCATAAATATCCGATTTATTAATATTTTCTACAAATTCTATTGACCATCTTTCCTCCTGTAAATCAATAGCACTTCTAATTTCTTTAGATTTAGATAATCCTGTACTACTGCTTACATTAAATAATTTATAAATATCAGTTACTTTTATATCGCTGTTTTTAAATAAATTATTTCTATTAGCAATAGCATGTACTATTCCACAGGCCCAAGAATTTGCTTTACCCTTATTTATTCCATCATATTTTATTTTAAATAATTCTTTACATAAATTCTCTGCAAGAAACAAATATCTTTCATCTAAACTACCTTTGCAGACCTCATTGATAGCATTCATTATTTCTATAATTCTTTCATTGTTATGTGTTTGTTGCATAAATTATGTCTCCTTATATAAATTTCTTAAAGCATAATATTTTATTATGATGGCCTACTCAAAAAAAAAGTGCCATTGGCACTTTTTTATACTAGTCTTCTAAGTTTGCTATTAAAGTTGCTATTTCTTCAACAGCTTTAGCTTCGTCATCACCGTTTGCAATAATAGTTATTTTAGCTCCCTTTGTAACTCCTAGTGAAAGAACACCAATTAAGCTTTTAACATTAGCCTTCTTTCCATTGTACTCAATACTTACATCTGATTTGAATGATGAAGCTTTCTTAACTAATAAAGTTGCTGGTCTAGCGTGTAAACCAGTTCCATTGTTAACAACAACGTCTTTAGATACCATTAAACACACCTCTTTATAAATTTTTTAAATTGTTTACTTCTAACTTCTTAATTATATCTATTATTGCTGAAAATTTCAAGTTATTATGAACTTATTCTATAATATTACTATTTAATTTTACAAAAAGGACTATAAACTAGTCCTTTTTAATCTTTTGAATTAGTATAATTCCATTATCTTGGTTGAACAATTAATTTTATGGCAGTTCTTTCTTCACCGTCTATTTGAATATCAGTAAAGGCTGGAACACATACTATGTCCTTACCACTAGGAGCAACGAAGCCTCTTGCTATAGCTATTGCTTTTACAGCTTGATTTATAGCACCCGCTCCCACTGCTTGAATTTCTGCTATATTCTTTTCTTTAATAATTGCAGCTAATGCACCTGCAACTGAATTTGGATTTGATTTTGTTGAAACTTTTAATACTTCCACTTTGTCTTTACCTCCTAGATAAAAAAATCGTTTACAATTTAATTTAAATATTATTTCATTTCCCTATATTTATATTCTACATTCTAAATAAAAATCCTTTTTTTATTTTATTTTTTTATAAAAAATAAAATGCACTTTGCTAAGCAAAATGCATTCTGTTTATTTAGCGTAATCAACTGCTCTTGTTTCTCTTATAACATTAATTTTAATTTGACCTGGATATTCTAAATTTTGTTCTATACTCTTAGATAAATCTCTAGCTAATTCTACTATTCCAGCGTCATCTAATTGATCTGGTTTAACCATAATTCTTATCTCTCTACCAGCCTGAATTGCATATGATTTTTCTACACCTTCATAAGAATTTGCAATTTCTTCAAGCTTTTCTAATCTCTTAATGTATGCTTCTAGGGTTTCTCTTCTTGCCCCTGGCCTTGCAGCTGATATAGCATCTGCTGCCTGAACTAATACGGCTTCTAATGTTAACATTTCAACATCTCCATGATGGGCTGCAATTGCATTGGCAACAATAGGAGATTCTCCATATTTCTTAGCTAAATCTCCGCCAATTACGGCATGACGACCTTCATCTTCTTTTGTTGCTACTTTGCCTATATCATGTAATAAGCCTGCTCTCTTGGCTAAATTTACATCTAAACCAAGTTCTGAAGCCATAATACCTGCTAAATAAGCAACCTCAATAGAATGTTTTAACACATTTTGTCCATAACTAGTTCTATACTTTAGTCTACCAAGTAATTTAATAATTTCAGGATGAACACCATGAACACCTACTTCAAGGGTTGCTTGTTCTCCTTCTTCTTTAATATCATTTTCAACATCCTTGGTAGCTCTTTCTACCATTTCCTCGATTCTAGCTGGGTGAATTCTTCCATCTACAATTAACTTTTCTAAGGCTATTTTAGCAATTTCTCTCCTTACAGGATCAAAACTTGATAAAATAACTGCTTCCGGAGTATCATCTATAATTACATCTACTCCTGTTAATGTTTCTAGGGTTCTGATATTTCTACCTTCCCTACCTATAATTCTTCCCTTCATTTCATCATTTGGAAGGGCAACAACATGCACTGTTGATTCTGATACATGATCTGCTGCACATCTTTGAATTGCAGTAGTTATAATTTCTCTTGCTTTTTTCTCTGCTTCTTCCTTAGCTCTTGCTTCAACATCTTTAATCATCATAGCAGTTTCATGTGTTATTTCTCTTTTTACTTCACTTAAAAGAATTTCTTTAGCTTCCTCAGAAGTCATTGCTGATATTCTTTCAAGTTCTTCTCTTCTTTTAGCGTAAAGTTCTTGCACACTAGCTTCCAGATCATTGATTTCTTGTAACCTTTTATTTAAAGATTCTTCTTTCTTTTCTAAAAAATCACTTTTCTTATCTAATGTTTCTTCTCTTTGAATTATTCTTCTTTCAAGCCTTTGGACTTCATTTCTTCTTTCTCTACACTCTTTATCTAGATCATTTCTTAATTTATGAACTTCTTCTTTCGCCTCTAAAATAGATTCTTTCTTAATAGCTTCTGCTTCTTTTTTAGCATTTTCTAAAATTTCAAAAGCTTCTCTTTCTAACCTTTCAATCTTCTTTTTAGATGCACTCTTTATAGCGTTATAAAGTATAAGACATATAACTGCCAATACAATAATTCCAACTATAATTTTTATAAGAATTTCCATATAAAACACCTCCTCCATTTAATAAACAATTTGTTTAATGAAAATGTAGAGGTATCATAATTAATCTAACTGATATTTGAAATATGATAAACCAGTATTTGTTATTATTTTATCTTAATTTTAAAATTATGTCAAGTTTAGTTGAATATTTTCCCTAACATCGTTTTCATTTTATCAAAATATAAATAGCCCATCAAAAAAAATAGCCGATGAAATTTCTCACCAACTATTATTATACACAAAATTACCAAATTTATTCAATAAAATGGTAAAATTATTCTTTAGTTTTTTCTTTCTCTTCTGATACTTCTACTGAAGGAGCTTTAGCTAATGGAAGATTATATTTTTCTCTAATTTTATTTTCAATTTCTAAAGCTAATTCTGGATTATCTTTTAAATATTGTTTTGCATTTTCTCTTCCTTGTCCTAATCTTATATCTCCACAAGAGAACCAAGCACCGCTTTTTTGTACAATACCTTCTTTAACTCCAACATCTACAATATTACCTGTTCTTGATATTCCCTCATTATACATTATATCAAATTCAGCTTGTTTAAATGGAGGAGCTACCTTATTTTTCATTACCTTAACTCTTGTTCTGTTTCCTATAATATTTTCACCTTGTTTTATTGAATCTGTTTTTCTAACATCTAATCTAACTGATGAATAGAATTTTAAAGCTCTTCCTCCTGTAGTAGTTTCAGGATTTCCAAACATAATACCAACTTTTTCTCTTAATTGGTTAATAAAAATAGCTATACATCCAGTTTTTTGTATTGCACCTGTTAACTTTCTTAAAGCTTGAGACATAAGTCTTGCTTGAAGACCTACATGAGAGTCCCCCATTTCTCCTTCAATTTCAGCTCTAGGAACTAATGCTGCAACAGAGTCAATAACAATAACATCAATTGCACCAGATCTAACTAGGGCTTCAGTAATTTCTAACGCTTGTTCTCCAGTATCTGGTTGTGAAACTATAAGATTATCAATATCTACTCCTAAATTCTTTGCATAATTTGGATCTAAAGCATGTTCAGCATCTATAAATGCTACTGCTCCTCCTTGCTTTTGAGCTTCTGCTGCAACATGAAGAGCAACAGTAGTCTTACCTGAACTTTCTGGTCCAAATATTTCTATAATTCTACCTCTTGGAAGTCCACCTATACCTAAAGCTATATCTAAATCAAGGCATCCCGTTGAAATAGTATCAATATTTAATGTACTGTTTTCTCCCAATTTCATTACTGAACCTTTACCAAATTGCTTTTCAATTTGTGACATTGCATTTTCTATCGCTTTTAACTTATCTACATTTATATTTCCCATATGGCACCTTCCTCCTCAACGAACATTTGTTCTATGTACTAATTATAATTTATTTTCTTTCTGTAGTCAACACTTATATAATATTATTTATATAAAAAGCTCCAACTTTATTAGATGGAACTTTATTATTAATTATATCCTTTTTTTCTCATTGTAAACAATTTACTCATAATCTACTTATTAAATATAAGTAATAATAAATTGCTTATTATTTTTCTCATTGCCCATTTATTGTAAACAGTTACTTATTGCTATTAATTACATTCTTATTTTTCACAAAATAATCAATTCCAGAAATTATTGTTAGTATTACAGCTAATATTAAAACATAATTAGAACCATAAATAATTATATATTTTAATATTTGATTTCCTGTCACTAAAGAATATAAATACTCTGATGATTCCACATTTACTCTAAAAAGACAAATTAAAATAGCTGTTATTTGTATAACTGTTTTCACTTTTCCCCAAATACTAGCCGCAATAACTTTTCCTTCTGATGCTGCTATTGTTCTTAATCCTGAAACAGCAAATTCTCTTGCAATTATCACAACAGCTGCCCAAGCTGGGATTATCTTTAACTCTACTAATGATATTAATGCTGCTGTAACTAAAAGCTTATCTGCTAAAGGATCCATAAATTTTCCAAAAGTAGTTATTTGATTTCTACTTCTAGCGATATATCCGTCTAATTGATCTGTAATAGATGCTATAATAAATATTATGGTAGCAATAAATGTGCCATAAGGAATATCCTTAACAGCTATAAAAACTAAAAAAATTGGAACCAATAATATTCTAAGCATTGTAAGCTTATTTGCTAAATTCATTATATACCTCTCCTATTAAATCATAATCTAGAGTTTCATTTATCTTAACTTTTATTATATCACCTTTATTAAGAACTTTATCTGTTTTAATAAGTATATTCCCATCAATTTCTGGAGCCATTTCTGTACTTCTTCCAATGAAGTATTTTCCTTTTCTTCCTTCAATAATAGTATCATAAATTTTTGAAATTTTCAATTTATTTAAATTTACTACAACTTCTTTCTGAATTTCCATAAGTTTATTGTATCTTTCAGCTTTTATTTCTTCTGAAATATGATTATCCATTTCTGCAGCAGGTGTCCCCTCTTCTTTTGAATAGGTAAATACACCAACATTGTCTAATTTATATTCCCTTAAGAATTCTTCTAACTCCTTAAAATCTTCTTCTGTTTCATTAGGAAATCCTACAATAAGAGAAGTTCTAAGTACTATATTAGGAATACTTGATCTTAATTTATTTATGATGCCTATTACCTTCTCTTTGTTTGTCTTTCTTGCCATCATTCTTAAAATTTTACTGCTTATATGCTGTATAGGAAGATCTAAATATTTTACTACTTTATCATTTGTTGCTATCTCTTCTATTAGTTCATCTGTTATTTCTTCAGGATAACAATAAAGTAATCTAATCCATTCTATACCTTCTACTTTTGAAATTTCATTTACTAAAATATGAAGTCTTTTACCATTGTAAATATCAACTCCATAATTTGTTAGATCCTGTGCAATTAAGATTATTTCCTTAACTCCATTTGCAGCAAGTTGTTTTACTTCTTTTGTAATGGATTCTATACTCCTACTTCTAAATTTTCCCCTTATTTTTGGAATTATACAATAAGTACAATGATTATCACAGCCTTCTGCTATTCTAACATAAGCTACATGCTTGTCAGTTGTTAATAACCTTTCTCCCTCATTTATATTTTCATCGCTATAATTTGCTGAAAGTATATTTCTTTCGCCCTTTATAAAATCCAATATAAGCTTATGAAGCTTCATATAATCATTAACACCCATAAGAATGTCTATTTCTGGCATAAGCTTTAATAATTCTTCTCCATATCTTTGAGTTAAGCATCCAGTTGCAATAAGCATTTTGCATTTATGGTTTTTCTTATATTCGGCCATCTCAATTATAGTATTAATAGATTCTTGCTTTGCACTTTCAATAAATCCACAAGTATTAATTATTATAATGTCTGCTTCTCTTGGATCATTTGTTATTTCATAAAATTTATTAATTGTTCCTAATATGAGCTCTGAATCAACTCTGTTTTTATCACAGCCCAAGCTTATCATACCAACTTTATATTTCTCCAAATTTCTTCCTCCTAAGTTTTTAATTACTAACATATTTATTTTAATGGAGAAAAAATGCATTTACAATATTTTTATTATAAATCCATTTCTTCTCTTGAAATTAATACTTGTCTTGGCTTGCTGCCATCTTTTTCTGATATTACTCCCCTAGCTTCTAATTCATCCATTATTCTAGAAGCTCTGTTAAAACCGATTCTTAATTTTCTTTGCAGGAAGGATGTAGATGCTTGATTATATTCTACAACTATTTTTATTGCTTCTTCTAACAGCTCATCTGCTCCTGCTTCTTCAACTTGTTTTCCTTCTTCTTTTACACCATTTTCAATATGTTCTAATATTTCTTCCTCATAGTCTACCTTATTACTATCTTCCTCTTTAATAAAGTTAACTACATTTTCTACTTCTTCTTCTGAAATAAAAGCACCTTGAACTCTTAATGCTTTATTTTCTCCTAAAGGACTATATAACATATCTCCTCTTCCTAATAACTTTTCTGCACCAACATGATCTAAAATTGTTCTTGAATCTATTCCAGAAGAAACTGCAAAGGATATTCTAGATGGAATATTAGCTTTAATAACTCCAGTTATAATATCAACAGATGGTCTTTGAGTTGCAATAATTAAGTGCATACCTGCAGCTCTTGCCATTTGTGCAAGCCTACATATATAATCTTCTACATCATTTGGACAGGCCATCATTAAATCTGCAAGCTCATCAACTATTATAACAATATAAGGCAACTTTTCTTCAACTATACCCTTTTCAACCAAAGCATTATAACCTTCAATATTTCTCACTGAAGCTTCTGCAAATAATTTATATCTCTTATTCATTTCATTTACAGCCCAGTTTAATGCTGCTGCAGCTTTTTTAGGATCAGTTACAACAGGTATTAGTAAATGAGGAATTCCATTATATACACTAAGTTCAACTACCTTTGGATCCACAAGTAAAAGTCTAACTTCCTTTGGACTGTATTTATATAATAAACTAACTATTAAAGAATTAATACAAACTGATTTTCCTGATCCAGTAGCACCTGCCACTAACATATGCGGCATCTTTGCTAAATCCCCTACAACACATTTTCCTGCAATATCCTTACCTAAAGCAAAGGCAAGCTTATTATTAGAAGTTTTAAATTCCTTAGAATCCAAAACCTCTCTCAAAAGTACTGGAGTCTGTTTTTTGTTAGGCACTTCAATTCCTATAGCTGCCTTACCTGGGATTGGAGCTTCCATTCTAACTCCACTAGCTGCAAGACCTAAAGCAATATCATCCTGAAGATTTACTATCTTTGAAACCTTAACACCTGGACTAGGCTGTATTTCAAATCTTGTTACTGAAGGACCTTTTGTTACTTGAACAACTTTTGCATCTACTCCAAAATCATTTAAAATTCCTTCAAGCTTTCCAGCACTTTCTATTAATTCTTTTTTATCTTCGCTTTTTAATTTCATTCTTGAATTAATATTTAATAGATCAACTGATGGGTGTTTATATACTTTTTCCTCTATTTTATCTTTATTTAAATGATTTTCAATTTCTTTGTTTATTACTTCTTTTACATCGTTAGAAAGCTTTTCTTTCTTTGAAGCTTTAACTTCACTTAATATTTCTTTTTCTGTTTTATTTTCACCAAGACTTTCTTCATCATAAACTTCTATATTAAAAGGATTATCTGTTTTATTAGGAGACTCTTCTTTTATATCTTCTAATGAAGAGTTTTTCATAAAATCTAGTATTTTTATTTTATTATTAATCCCCTTTATAAATTCTTCTCTTTCCTTTGCTTCAGGAACTACCTCTATTAAAGAAGATTGTTTAGAATTTTCCTTAGAAATCTGCTTTTCTTCTTTTTTTACATTATTCTTATTTAATTTCTTATTATTAATTTTTTCTTTTATATACATAATGCTGTCGTATAAAGTTATGTCCATTATTAAAGTACTACCTATAGACCAAACAGAAAAATATAATATATAAGAGCCCATAAAGCCTATTAACTTAAAAAGAGGATAAGCAATCAAATGTCCTAAAAATCCTCCATTTATTCCATCTTCAATAACAATAGCATCCCATGTTTCTTTAAAACCTTCCAGCCCTCTTAAAACATGGATACTTGCCGTAGCACATCCTAAAGTTATTGCTATAATAATTAATGTAATTCCAAAAATTCTTCTAGATATTTTAATACTTCCCTTAGAAATTATTACATTATATCCAAAATATATTAAATATAAAGGTAAAACATATGCACTTATACCTATAAGCCTATATATTATTTGTCTTGAAATTACTGACAGGCTTCCTGCTAAGCTTGTATAAACAGCAATTCCTAATAATAGTCCTGAGGCTATATATATTATTCCTTTAATATCACCATTTTCATTTTTCTTCTTGGCTTCTTTTTTAACTGTTTTTTTTCCCTTATTCCTAGGCACTAAATCACCTCTTAAGCATATTTTCCAATTTTATATTTACATAATATTATTATAAACTTTATGAAGAAAAAAGCAATTTAAATAACTTTTGTTATTTAAATTGCTTTTAATTATTTAGTATTTTCTTGTTGCTCAATTAATTCTTTTAATTTATTTAATGCATCATTTATTCCCCCAACTTCATCTATTAAACCACATTGTACAGCCTGTTCACCAATTAAGATTGTTCCCATATCGTTTAGTAATTCATCAGACCTTAACATCATTTCTTTCAATTTAGATTTTTCTATTTTTGATGTTCTAACTATAAAATTATCAATTCTTTCTTGCATTTTTTGAAAATATTCAAAAGTCTGAGAAACTCCAATTACAAAACCATTCATTCTTATTGGATGTACAATCATTGTGGCTGAAGGGCTTATAAAAGAATAATTAGATGATGTAGCAAGAGGTACACCTATTGAATGTCCTCCTCCAATTACTATAGATACTGTAGGTTTTGATAAAGAATTTATCATTTCTGCAATGGCAAGACCTGCTTCTACATCGCCACCTACTGTATTTAATACAATTAAAATACCCTTTACCTTTTCGTTTCTTTCAAAGGAAATTAACTGAGGTATAACATGTTCATATTTTGTTGCTTTAGCTTGTGCTGGTAGGACTTGATGCCCTTCTATTTGTCCTATTATCGGTAATACTTGAATTGATTCATCTTCTTCGCTTTCATTTGCAGTTCCAAATTCCTTTATTTCTTGAAACTTTTCCTTTAATTCATCCTCTTCCTTTGCTTCTTTATCATCCTTTTCATTAATTAAATTATTTTCTTTTCCATATAGTAGATGCTCATTATTTAGTTCTAATATCTCATTTTCATCTTCTTTGTTATGTTTAAGTTTTAAAATTCCAAATCTTTTCATAGCAAATCCTCCTATACAGTTCTATTTTGTACAGGAGGATATATTTTATTCATTTAACATAAAAACTTCATGGAGTAAATTTAATGCCTTCTCTAAATTTTTCTTTTCAATTAAAATCCAAATTGTCATATTGGAATCGGCTGTTTGAAGTATTTCAATATTTTCTTTCCTTAAAGTATTAATAATTTTAGCCATTATTCCTGGAACACCCATCATACCTATTCCAACTATAGCAATCTTACAACAGTCATCTTTAACTTTATATTTAATATTTAATTCCTTCAATAAACCTTCTAAAATAGTTTTTTCTTTTGAATCTATGGTAAAAATCTGTTCAGTAGGAAATATATTTATTAAATCTAAACTTATATTCTTTTGTGCAATTTTATCTAATAAACTTCTATAATTTCCATTATTATTTTCACTTAATTTTACTATTATCTGAACTCTGTCATTTAAATGAGTAATTCCAGTAATGTGTTTATCATTGCTTGAAAATGCTTTATTATTTATTAAAGTTCCCTCTGAATCCTTCATTGTATTTTTTATATAAATAGGAATATTTGATTCTTTTGCAAAATTAACTGCTTTAGGATGAATTACTTTTGCTCCTTGATTAGCTAATTGAAATACCTCTTGATAACTTATATTTTGAATTAAATTGGCTTTTTCCACTATTCTTGGATCAGCAGTCATCATACCATCTACATCTGTATATATTTCTATGCCTCCAGCCTTAAGGTAAGCCCCTAATATACAAGCTGAAGTATCGCTGCCTCCTCTTCCAAGAGTAGTGAAGTATCCTTCTTTAGTAATACCTTGAAATCCTGCAACAACAGGAACAATACCCTTTTTTATAAGCTCCCTTATATTATGGGTATTTACATAGGTTACATTAGCTTCAGTGAATTTATCATCAGTTATAATACCTGCTTGCCCCCCAGTAAGTGGAATTGCATTAATTCCTTCGTTAATTAATGCATTACTCATTATGACTGTACTAATTATTTCTCCACAACACATAAGCATATCAGTTCCTTGTAGGTTACCCTTTTTATAATTATCATCAATTAATGAAAGAAGAGTATCAGTAGCATAAGGATCTCCTGATCTTCCTATAGCAGATACAACCACCACAGGAGAATAGCCATCCTTTATTGCTTTCTTTACTTTAGCTACTACTTGATTTCTTCTTTCTTCAGTAGATACAGAAGTACCACCAAACTTTTGAATAATTATTTTCAAGTAATAACCTCCTATAAATTCTATGCTCTTGTTCTTTTTATCTTACTCCTATCCGCTGAAACTACAATAACATTTGTTCCTATTTTAGTTACATAATCCCATGGTATTTCTACATATTCTTTACTACCAAAGAAGCCAAATTTACTACCATAAACAGCAGCTACTATATACCTTAAGTTACCTTTTTCATCTATAATAAAATCTAAATCATGCTGAGTATCGTATTTTTCTGCCTCTTCGGTATTAAATATCTCATAAGTCTCTAGTTCACTAAGCAATCTATATTTATTTTCTCTAATAGTTTCCTCATCATAGTATTCACTTTTTTTTCTTTCTCCTCTTAACATAAGATCCACCTCCAGTTTACTCTTATTGTAAATCTTATGATAATTGGAGCTGTTTTATTACATAATAATATTATAATTATATTTTTTGTAAATTTAAAATATTAAAAGCCTTTATACTAGGTTCTATAATATTATTTAGCTTATTAACTTCTATATCTGGACCTACATAAGCTGTGCTTATTATGCCTGGTTTAAAGCAGGTATCTAATACATAATTTATGTCATCGTTGTTTATAGTGTTAATTTTTTCTATAACTTCTTCTTGAGTTTTTATTTTGTTCTGCAACAGCAATGATTTAGCATTTGCAAACATTCTTGAAGATGTACTTTCCAAACCTAAAATGTAACCTGCTTTAATTTTCTCCTTATTAATTTCTAATTGTTCTTTTGTTATTCCCTTTTCTACAAGCTCCTTAAGTTCTTTGTATATTGCATCTAAAGCCTTATCTGCATATTGTTTGCTTACTCCTGTATAAATATTATTAACTCCTACTCCAAGATATGGTTGCGCATAAGAATAAATAGTATAACAAAGTCCTAACTCTTCCCTTACCTTTTGAAATAATCTTGAAGAAGCTCCTCCACCAAAAATATTGTTTAGAAGCAGCAAAGCATAGGACTTATCATGAGCATATGGTAATCCTTTTAATGCTAAATTAATATGAAGCTGCTCTATAGGTTTGTTTGTATACATGGTTCCATTGATTATTTTAGGCTCTTCATAAAATGGCTTATATTCATCCTCAGCCTTCCATCCTCCAAATTTACCTTCAAGGATTTTTCTTAATTCTTTTTCATCAAATTTTCCACATATCGATACTACAGAATTATTAGGCGCATAATGACTTTTTACAAATTTCTTTAATTTACTATGATTAAAGGATCTAATATTTTTACTAGTTCCGAGTATAGGATATGATAATGGGTTATCTCCAAATAAAGCTCTTGCCTGAATATCACTTAAGACATCTTCTGGACTATCTTCACTCATGTTTATTTCTTCTATTACTACACCTTGCTCTTTTTTTATTTCTTCTTCATCAAATTTTGAATTTATAAGCATATCAGCTAGAATATCAATTGCTAAATCTACATGTGTATTTAATGCTTTTATATAATAACAGGTTACTTCTTTACTTGTATAAGCATTAATCTGTCCACCAACGTTTTCAATTTCCTCTACTATTTCCTTTGAATTTCTTTTCTCTGTACCTTTAAAGAACATATGCTCTATAAAATGAGATATACCATTTACTTCTAAATCCTCATTTCTTGATCCATTTTGAACCATTACTCCAACGCTGATAGAGTTTACATGTTCTATGTATTCTGTGACTATTCTAAGTCCATTATTTAACTTAAATATGTTATACATAATGCCTCCTTATATTTTTAATAATAAAGTATAATTATCTTAAGTGTATATTAAAAAATCTGTATTAGATTATTTATGATTATAGTTATATTTTAAATAATTTACAACAAAATATCCTTAAATATTATTTATATTTTATTTCTTATTAATATTTTAGAAAATAAAAAAAGGCAATAAATTGCCCTTTAGTACCTATCTTCTATTAATTGTCTTTATCATCTTTTAATTGCTCTAATAAAGCATCTTTTCTAGAAAGATTTATTCTTCCTTGACTGTCAATATCAGTTACCTTAACTAAAATTTCATCTCCAATAGAAACTACATCTTCAACCTTATTTACTCTTTCTTTATCTAATTTTGATATATGGCATAAGCCTTCTTTATTTGGAAGTATTTCAACAAAAGCTCCAAATGGAGTTGTTTTTATAACCTTTCCTAAATAAATTTCTCCTGATTTTACTTCTTTAGTTAAGCCTTCTATAATTGATATAGCCCTATTTACACCTTCATGATCAGTTGCAGAAACAAATACTGTACCATCTTCTTTTATATCAATCTTAACTCCAGTTTCTTCAATAATTTTATTAATTACTTTACCACCAGTACCAATTACATCTCTAATTTTTTCCGGATTAATATTAATAATTGATGTCTTTGGAGCATATTTAGAAATTTCTTTTCTTGGTTCAGGAATACATTCCTTAATTTTATCTATAATTTCAAGTCTTGCTTTTCTTGCACCATATATTGCATCATTAATAACTTTAAAGCTTAGACCTTTAATTTTAGTATCTACTTGTATTGAAGTTATCCCCTCTTCTGTACCAGCTACTTTAAAATCCATGTCTGCAAAGAAATCTTCAATTCCTTGAATATCTGTTAATACTTCTTCTCTTGTTAAATCTTCTGAAGTAATTAATCCCATTGCAATACCTGCTGCTGGTCTTTTAATTGGAACACCTGCATCTAAAAGAGCTAAAGTACTTCCGCAAACTGCAGCCTGGGATGTTGACCCATTTGAACTTAAAACTTCTGAAACTAATCTTATTGTGTAAGGAAATTCTTCTTCAGATGGTATAAGCGGTTCCAATGCTCTTTCTGCTAAAGCACCATGACCAATTTCTCTTCTTCCTGGCCCTCTAAGAGGTTTTACTTCTCCAACTGAATATCCTGGGAAGTTATAGTGATGCATATATCTCTTAGATTCTTCTTCACCTATTCCATCAATTATTTGAATATCTCCAACTGCACCTAGGGTAGCAACTGTCATTACTTGAGTTAATCCTCTTGTAAAGATACCAGTTCCATGAGTTCTTGGCAAGACTCCAACCTCGCAGCTAATTGGTCTTATTTCATCAAAAGCTCTACCATCAGGTCTTCTATGGTGATTTAAAAGCATGTCTCTAACAACTTCTTTTTGTAAATTATATAATATTTCTTTTATATCTCCAACATTATCTGGATATTTTTCTTCAAATTCAGCATAAACCTTTTCAGTTAAGGCATCTACTGCTGCATTTCTTTCATCTTTATCCATAATCCACATAGCTTCTTTTATCATTTCGCCAGCAAATTCTGTTATTTCTTTTTCTAAATCTTTGTTTGGTTCATATAATTCTGGAACTATTTTTTCTTTACCAAACTTAGCTACTGCTTCTTCTTGGAATTTTATTATATCCTGACAAGCATCAAATCCGAATTTAATAGCTTCAATCATAAGATCCTCTGGAATTTCATTTCCACCAGCCTCAATCATCATTACTCTTTCTTTTGTCGCACAGACTGTTAAATGAAGATCACTTTCTTCTCTTTCACTTGAGGTTGGGTTTATAACAAATTTTCCATTTACAAGTCCTACTTGAACTGCTCCAACAGGTGTTGAGAACGGAATGCTTGACAAGCATAATGCTAAAGATGCTGCATTAATTGCTAGAATTTCTGGTAGGTTATCTTTTTCAACTGACACTACAGTACAAACTACTTGAACATCATTTCTATAACCCTTTGGGAATAATGGTCTTAAAGGTCTATCTACAGCCCTTCCATGTAATATTGCATTTTCAGAAGGTCTTCCTTCCCTTTTTATAAATCCTCCAGGAATTTTTCCTACTGAATATAATTTCTCTTCATACTCTACGCTTAATGGGAAAAAATCTATACCTTCCCTAGGCTTTTCTGAAGCATTTACATTAGTTAAAATAACTGTATCTCCATAGCTAATAAATGCTGCTAAATTTGATAACATTCCTATGTTTCCAAATTCTAATTTTAATTCTCTTCCAGCTATATTAGTTTTTAATACATTTTTCATTAAGTAACCTCCTTTCGGTCTTCTTATAAGTTTTAAATTAATTAAAATAATAGAGCGGCTTAAAAACCGCTCTAAAGACTATCTTCTTAAGCCTAATCTTTTTACTATAGATCTATATCTTTCGATATCTTGATCAGCTAAATAGTTTAGAAGACCTCTTCTTTGTCCAACCATCATTAAAAGACCTCTTCTTGAGTGGTGGTCTTTCTTGTGTTGCTTTAAGTGACCAGTTAAAGCATTGATTCTTTCTGTTAATAAAGCAATTTGTACTTCTGGTGAACCAGTATCTCCTTCATGTCTTCCAAATTCTTTAATTATTTCTTGCTTTCTTATTGCGTCCATTTATCGCACCTCCATAATAATTATCCCCTAAATCCATGAAATGAGACAGCACCCTCATATCTTAGAATTAGGTTCTCCATTTGATATTATAACAAATGATATTTATATTGTAAATTATAAATTTACATAATTTTTATTTCTATATCTCTAGATTTAGCATAGGCTTCATCTTTTTTAAGCTGGTTTATAAGCTCATCGAGATTATTAAATTTTATTTCATCTCTCATTCTATTAATAAAATATAATCTTATTTCTTTTTCATAAATTGTTTCTTTGAAATCTAAAATAAAGGTTTCTATAGTTAATTCTTTCCCATTTACCGTTGGATTATTCCCAACAGAAGTTATTCCTTTATAAATTTTATTATTATACTCGACATTAGTATAATACACTCCTTTTTTAGGAATAATATTTTCATAATTAACCTTTAAATTAGCTGTAGGAAAACCTATAGTTCTCCCCAACTTTTTGCCATGAATAATTTCCCCTTTAATTGAATAGTATCTTGATAGCATTTTGAAAGCTTCTTCTACCTCTCCATCCGATATTGCCTTTCTTATTCTGCTGCTACTTATTATATCATCTTTATAAGTATAAGGTTCCATCACAAATAATTCATAACCATATTTATCCTTCAGAGACTCTAATAGATTTATGTCACCTAAATTTCTATATCCAAACTTAAAATTAAATCCTACTACTATTCCCTTAACATTATATTTCTCACAAAGCATTTTAATAAATTCTTCAGGTCCAATTTGCATGAATTCTTTTGTAAATTCTTTAAACACCACAATATCAATGCCTTCTTGCTCTAAGCATTTTATCTTAGTCTCTATATCCATAATTAATTTGGGTACCTTATCTGGATTAATTAAAGTTTTTGGATGATTTTTATATGTAAATACCATACTGTTTCCATTATTTTTTTTAGAAATCTCAACTGTCTTCCTTAGAAGGGATAAATGTCCATAATGAAGACCATCAAAACTTCCTAATGCAACATAATTAGGCTTTTTTTTATCTTCTTTGTTTATATCATCATCAACTATTTTCATAATATCCCCCTAAATAATAAGTAATTTTTCAATTTTAAACCCCTTAATATCACCTTTACCAAGGCCAATAAATTTTTCATTTTCATCATAAACCCTATATAGTTTTCCAATTTCCACCTTAGTATTGGTTAATCTTTTATCAAATACTTTAACACCATTTATCAAAAGCTTAGAAAATTTACTTGATATAATAAGCTTATCATATGAAGCTAAGGCTTTATCAATACTAATAAGATAATCATTTATATTTTCAGCTGTTAAATCATCAATATTTATAGCTTCTTCTTCGGAAAAGTTTGAAGTTTTTGTTCTTTTTAAATCTATCATTGTAGCACCAACTTCTAATTTTTCTCCAATATCATAACAAAGACTTCTTATATAAGTTCCCTTAGAACATCTTACCTTCATCTTTATATAAGGATTATTAATACAAATATCAGTGATTTCTTTAATCTTTACAAGTCTTCCTTCTCTATGGACTTCAATTCCCTGTCTAGCTAATTCATAAAGCCTTACTCCATTTTGTTTTAAAGCAGAATACATTGGAGGAACTTGAGAATATTCACCAATAAAAGAACTTATTGCTTCTTCTATTTCTTTTTCTCCTAAATTTGATGGATCTTTTTCCTCAGTAATTTCTCCTTCTAAATCATAAGTTGTTGTCTTAATCCCAAGTTTAAACTCAACCTCATAGACTTTATCAGAATCCATAATATAATCAATTATTTTTGTTGCTTTTCCAATACAAATTGGCAATACTCCACAAGCTTCTGGATCAAGAGTGCCAGTATGACCTACTTTTCCTGTAGCAGCTATTTTTTTTATTTTTCTTACTACATCAAAAGAAGTCATTCCTTTATTTTTATAAACATTGATTACTCCATCCATATTATAACACTTTCTCTATTTCATTAAACACTTTATCTTCAGCCTCTTCTAAATTAATATTCTTTAATGTAATTCCAGCAGCTTTTACATGTCCTCCGCCACCTAAATTCTCAGCAATTTTTCTTACATCAAAGTTATTTTTTGATCTAAGGCTTACTTTAGAACCATTTTCTATTTCTTTAATTAAAATAGCTAACTCTATTCCTTTTATTTGCAAGGCAAAGGAAATAATATCAGAAGTATCACCAATTTCTATACCCAATTCTTTTCCATAGGATATTGGAATTTTTATTAAAGCAACCTTACCATTAAATAATAATTTTATATTATTTAATGCTTTTCCTATTAATTTCATTTTTTCAAAGCTATTATTATCAAAAAGATTTTGATATATATTCATATTATTAACTCCTACATTTTTAAGTTTTGAAGCAATCAAATGAGTTCTTGATGTAACATTTGAGTGTCTAAAAGCACCAGTATCTGTTACTAAAGATGTATAAAGACATGTAGCAATTTCCCTAACATCATCATTTTCTTCTTCAAAACTTATTCCTAACTTTTCAAGCAGCATAAAAACAACTTCTGCTGTTGCGGCTGCTTTTATATCTATATAATTTATATTTCCATACTTATCATTACTAACATGATGATCAATATTTATTATTTCACCTTTATAATAGTTAAGATCAGCGGAAATTCTATCGTAATTACCACAGTCTAAAACAACAACAATTTCTGTGCCATCCTCTGGACTTAGTACTTTACCTGTAGCCTCAGAAGAACCCTTTAAGAATTGAAGATTTTCGGATATAAGGTCCTTTGAAATTAAATAAGCATCTTTGTTTAATAGTCTAAGTCCATTTAAAAGTGCAAGTGCACTACCTACTGCATCACCATCTGGTGATACATGGTAGGTAATGCCTATCTTTTTACTCTTTATTAAAGTTTTACTTATTTCTTCTAAGGAATTCACTATTTTGACCTTCCTTTTTCTATAAGTTCTTCAATTCTCATACCATAGCTTATAGAATCATCTAATTCAAAAAGTATTTGGGGTGTATTTCTTAAATTTAATCTATGGCCTAATTCCCTTCTAACATATCCACTTGCACTCTTTAATGCCTGAAATGTTTCATTTTTTTCTTCATCATTTTTTGCAAATATACTAACATATACCTTAGCATAACTCAAATCTTTAGTTACTTTAACTGATGTTAGTGATACCATTCCAGTCATTCTAGGATCTTTAATTTCGTCTCTTATTATGATGCTTATTTCTTTCTTAACCTCTTCATTAATTCTTCCGCCTCTATAATTAGCCATTTAAATCACCTCTTTTAAAGCTTTTTTCTTTCGATTGCTTGCATAGTAAATGATTCTATTATATCTCCCTCTTTTATATCATTGAATTTTTCAATGCTTAATCCACATTCATAGTTAGTTCCTACTTCTTTTACGTCATCTTTATATCTCTTAAGGGATGCAAGCTTAGACTCGAAAATTACAATTCCATCTCTTATTACTCTAACTTCTGAATTTCTGATTATCTTACCATCAATAACATAAGCACCTGCAATAGTTCCTACATTGGAAATCTTGTAAGTTGCTCTTACCTCTGCTTTTCCATGTACAACTTCCTTGTATTCTGGTTCAAGCATTCCTATCATAGCAGACTTAACATCTTCTATAGCATCATATATTACTCTATAAGTTTTAATTTCGACCTTTTCTCTTTCAGCCGCTGCTGTTGCATTAGTATCAGGTCTTACATTAAATCCTATAAGTAATGCATTAGAAGCTGTTGCCAAACTTACATCTGTTTCTGTTATTCCTCCAACTGCTCCATGAATAACTCTAACCTTTACATCTTCTGTTGAAAGCTTTTCTAAAGATTGCTTTATAGCTTGAACTGATCCTTGAACATCAGCCTTTACTATTATATCAAGTTCTTTTACATTACCTTCTTTTATTTGATTATATAAATCCTCTAAAGAAACTCTTGTGCTTGCACGGAAACTTTCATCCTTAATCTTTTCTTTTCTTGCTTCAGCCATGCTTCTTGCAGTTTTTTCATCTTTTACTACAGTAAATCTATCTCCAGCTTCAGGCACTTCTGAAAGTCCTAATACTTCTACTGGTATTGATGGACCAGCAGATTTAATTTTCTTTCCTTTATCATCAAACATAGCTCTTATTCTTCCATAAGTTGAACCTACTAATATTGAATCTCCTACATTTAAAGTACCATTTTGAACAAGTAGAGAGGCAACAGGACCTCTTCCTTTATCTAATTTAGCTTCAATTACTGTACCTTTTGCTTTTCTCTTTGGATCTGCCTTAAGTTCTTGCATTTCAGCTGTTAATAGAAGCATTTCTAATAATTGATCAATATTTTCACCAGTCTTTGCTGATACAGGAACAGCTATTGTGTCCCCACCCCACTCTTCTACTAAAACTTCTTCTTCTGCAAGTTCTTGTTTAACTCTATCAATATTAGCTCCTGGTCTATCTATTTTATTTATAGCAACTATCATTGGAACATTAGCAGCTTTGCAGTGGCTAATTGCTTCTTTTGTTTGAGGCATTAATCCATCATCAGCTGCAACAACTAAAATAACTATATCTGTAATTTGAGCACCTCTTGCTCTCATTGCTGTAAAAGCCTCATGGCCAGGTGTATCAAGGAAAGTTATTTTTTCTCCATTTAAGCTAGCTGTATAAGCACCAATATGTTGTGTAATTCCACCAGCTTCACTTGATGTAACATGAGCTTTTCTTATATAGTCTAATAAAGACGTTTTACCATGGTCAACATGACCCATTACTGTTATTACTGGAGGTCTTTTTACTAAGTTTTCTTCGCTTACTTCTTCTTCTTCTAATTCTTCAAGTTCTTCAGTTTCTTCTTTTTTAACTGCAATACATTCATATTTTTCACATACTTTTTCTGCAGTTTCAAAATCTATTTCTTGATTAATGGCTGCCATAACACCTGTAAAGATTAATGTTCTTATAACATCTGCAGCTGGTTTTCCAAGCTTTTCTGCTAATTCTTTTACTGTTATAGTTTCTCCAATTTCTATAACTTCAGAAGCATTTTCATCAGTTTTTTCTTCTTTATTTTCATTTTTCTTCTTCTTTTTCTTTTTAACTTTATTTACTTCTTCTTCTATTTGTTCTTCATATTCATCTATAATATTTTTATCTTTTTCTTCTTTCTCCTTTTCTGCAAGTAATTCCTTGATTAAATCTGCATCTTCTTCTTCTATGACACTCATATGATTTTTAACATCAATGCTAAATTCATTCATTAATAATTCTATAAGTTCTTTTGAACTTATCTTCAGTTCTTTTGCCAATTCATAAACTCTTATTTTTGACAATAAAAACACCCCCGATTAAATTTTTATTTTTCCTCTTCATAAAGGGTATAGAGTTTTTTAGCTATATTTTCATCTGAAACAGCTAAAATTTTCACTTCTTCTCTACCTATAGAAGCACCCAACTCTTCCTTTGTAAAATCCTCAATAAATTTTACATCTTTTGTTTTGCAATGATTAACAAATTTCTTCTTAGTACTATCTGACGCGTCCTTTGAAATTATAAATAGATAAATATTTTTTTTATTTCTTTGTTCATTACATTTGCTATAGCCTTCTATTAAACTGCCGGCTCTTTTTGCTAATCCTAAGAAATTAAAGAACTTATTCATTTATTATTTCTTCCTTTAATCTATTATAAACACTTTCATCAATTGCAATATCTAAGCTTCTACTAAGTCTTTTTGTCTTGAAGGCTTTTTCTAGGCAGTCTATGTCTCTACAGATATAAGCTCCTCTACCAGACTTTTTCCCAGTTAAATCTACTGAAACTTCTAATTCAGGACTTTTTACAACCCTGATTAGTTCTTTTTTAGGCTTCATTTCCATACATCCAGTACATTTTCTTAAAGGAATTTTCTTTACTTTCATAAAAAACCTCCCCTATTATTCAACTGATTCATTTTCAATTGCTTCATCAATATCTGTATTTTCTTTTAAAGATTCAACTTGTGATTTGCTTTTTATATCTATTTTCCAATTAGTTAATTTTGCTGCAAGTCGTACATTTTGACCTTCTTTACCAATTGCTAAAGATAATTGATTATCATCTACAACTACTTTAGCAGACTTAGTTTCTTCATCAGCAGTTACTTCTAAGACTTTTGCTGGACTAAGGGATGCTGCTATAAATTCTTCTGGGTTTTTACTCCATTTTATAATATCAATTTTTTCGCCCTTAAGCTCATCAACAATCTTTTGCACTCTTGCTCCTTTTGGACCAACACATGCTCCCATTGGATCAACATTTTCATCATTTGAATGTACAGCAATTTTACTTCTTGAACCAGCTTCTCTTGAAATACTTTTAATTTCTACAACGCCATTATATATTTCTGGAACTTCTAATTCAAATAATCTTTTTACAAGTCCTGGATGTGTTCTGGAAACTGTAATTTGAGCACCCTTTGATCCGTTTTTTACTTCAACTACATATAGTTTAACTTTTTCATTAAACTTATATTCTTCACCAGGTATTTGTTCATTAGGACCAATAGTAGTTTCAATTCTTCCAAGATTAATAAATACATTATTTTTATCTTTTCTAAGTACTGTACCAGTAATTATGTCATATTCTAATTCCTTTAATTCAGTATAAATAGCATTTCTTTCAGCTTCTCTTATTCTTTGAGTTACTACACCTTTAGCTAGCTGAGCAGCAACTCTACCAAAGTTTTTAGGTGTAACTTCTAAATCTACAATATCATCTAAATCATATCTAGGGCTTATTGATTTCGCCTCTTCTAAACTAATTTCTGTTATAGGATCATATACATCTTCCACAACTACTTTTTGAGCATATACGCGGATTTCTCCATTTTCTCTATTTATATTTACTTTTACATTTTGTGCTGAAGTTGTTGGTCCTGCATAATTTTTCTTATATGCTGCAACTAATGCATCTTCAATTGTTGTAAATAAAAGTTCTTCACTAATCCCCTTTTCTTTTACTATTTCTTTAAGAGCGCCAATAAACTCCTCATTCATTTTTATATCCTCCTTATTATATTTCCCCTTCTAAATTAGCTGATTTAATTTTATCTTTAGGAATTTCTATTTCCTCTCCGGCTTCCTCTAAAATAATTGAAATATCTTTTACTTCTTTAAGTATTCCTTTAAAGATCTTTTTACCGTCAAGGCCCTTTGATAACTTAACTTGAATTTCTTTTCCAATTTGTTTTCTATAATGCTCATCAATATATAGTCTTCTATTTAATCCCGGAGACGATACTTCTAAATAATAAGCTTCTGGTATTGGATCTTTTTCATCCAATATATCACTTATTCTTCTAGACATAGCTTCGCAATCTGATAAAGTTATGCCTCCGCCTTCCTTATCAATATATATTCTTAAATAATAGCTTCCATCTTCCTTTACATATTCAATGTAATAAATCTCTAAATTTAATTCTTCTGCTATAGGTCTTGCATATTGATTAATTTCTTTAACTAATAAATCAACCTTCATATTTAAACCTCCTTTTATTATGATTTTGTAGATTATAAGTTATAATAGAAGTTTTCCCAATATTCTATAAAAAAAGCAACTATTTTAGTTGCAATTAAATAGAAAGAGCGGGTATTTATATCCCACTCCCAAATTCTAGCTATTAGTAAATTACTTCTTATGTTTATCCTAACATAATTTAAATATTAATACAAGGAAAATTTAAAATAAAGATAGAGAAGGGATTATATTGAAAATTATTATATAATAAATACATTATAAATTTTCAATTTCCTTCATTAATTCTTCAATTAGATCTTCCTCCTTAACCTTCTTAATAATTTTGCCTTTTTTAAAGATTAAACCTTCACCATTTCCACCAGCTATTCCAATATCAGCTTCCCTTGCTTCTCCTGGGCCATTAACTGCACATCCCATTACAGCAACCTTAATATTCTTATTTATATTTTCAATTCTCTTTTCAACTTCCTTAGCTATTTCAATTAAATTGATTTGTGTTCTTCCACATGTTGGACATGATACAAATTCTAAACCGGTTTCCTTTAGCTTTAAAGCTTTTAATATTTCTTTAGCAACCTTTACTTCTTCTATAGGATCACTTGTTAAAGAAACTCTAATTGTATCTCCTATACCTTCTGCAAGCAAGGTACCAAGACCTATGCTTGACTTAATAGTTCCTCTGAAAGGAGTTCCAGATTCTGTTACTCCTAGATGCAATGGATAATCACATTTATCAGCTATTAATCTATAGGCTTCTATCATCATAACAACATCTGAAGACTTAATTGAAATTACTATATCACGAAAGTCTAATTCTTCTAAAATTTTAACATGTTTTAATGCAGATTCAACTAATCCTTTAGCTGTTGGTTTTCCATCTCTTGCTAATATACTTTTTTCTAAAGAGCCTGCATTTACACCAATTCTTATTGGAATATTTTTTGCCTTAGCTGCTTCAACTACAGCTTTTGTTTTTTCAACGCTTCCTATATTACCTGGATTTATTCTAAGTGCAGAAACTCCATTTTCTATTGCTTTAAGAGCTAATTTATAATCAAAATGAATATCTGCTACTACTGGAATTGGTGACTGTTTGCAAATCCATTCTAAAGCTTCTGCTGCTTTCATATCTGGAACAGCACATCTAATAATATCACAGCCTGCGATATTTAATTCTCTTATTTGTGCAAGAGTTGCTTCTACATCTCTTGTATCTGTATTCGTCATAGATTGTATTGTTATTTTTGCATCTCCACCAACATAAACATTTCCTACTTTTACTTTTCTTGTTTTTCTTCTTTCCATATCTTATCTCTCCTATAAACTTATAGGGAATAGTATATCCTTTATAGTTACTAAGATCATAACTCCAAATAAAAACATAATTCCAAAATAATTTATTGCTGCAACTACCTTTTCTGGGACCTTTCTTCTTGTAATCAGTTCAATTAGTAATATAACTGTCCATCCACCATCTAAAGCTGGAAATGGCATCATATTCATAACTGCTAAGTTTATACTTATATAAGCTAAAAAATATACTAAATTCCAAATTCCACTTTCAGCTGCAGCACTTGACATTCTAATTATAGATACTGGTCCTCCAACATCTGTTTTAAGATTTAATTTTCCAGTAACCATCATTTTTATGCCTGTAAAGGTCTGATTCACTGCAGAAATAGTTTTATTGAAACTATGTTTAAAACTGTCAAAGATGTTTGGGCTATTAATATATTTAAATCCAAAACCTATCATATATCTTTCACTATTACCATCTTTAACTAATTCTGGAGTTATGGTATATTCATACTTTTCCCCATTTCTTTCTATTAAAAAATCTACCGAATTGTCCTTTGCCATTCCTATAGCAAATTGTATATCCTCCGAAGTATAAATTTTATTTCCATCTACTTTTAGAAATTTATCCCCTTCTTGAAGACCAGCTTCCATAGCAGGAGAATTTTCTACAACACTATCTACTACTGGCAAAGCATAGCCAAATTTATTTAAAATTATTGTATACATTAGTATAGCAAATAAGAAGTTCATAGCAGCCCCTGCCACTATTACGCTTATTCTTCTTAAAGGAGACTTTGATGAGAAGCTTCTTTCATCCTGTACTTCTTCCTCCTCACCTAGCATTTTAACATATCCACCTATAGGAAACAAACCTAAAGAGTACTTTGTTTCTTTGCCCTGAGTAGAAAGTATTTTAGGGCCCATCCCTATAGAAAATTCCTCAACTTTAATTCCATTAACCTTTGCCATAATAAAATGTCCAAGTTCATGAACAATAATAAGTAAACCAAATCCTATTAACGCATAAATTATATACAATATACTTCCTCCTACTTACAATTATCTCTTACATATTTTCTTACTTTATAATCAATTTCTAATATATTTTCTAAGGTAAGTTCTTTTGATTTTTCTTCTTTAAAGTATTCTAATGCTTTTTCGATTATTGTTGGAATTTCAATAAAGTTTATTTTTTCTTCTAATAGTAAAGCAACAGCTTCTTCATTAGCAGAATTTAAAATACATGGAGCAAGGCCACCTTCTTTTCCTGCTTGATATGCAAGTTTAAGGCATTTGAAAGTTTCCATATCTGGCTTTTCAAAAGTAAGCTCACTAATTTCATAAAAATTTAGTTTACTAGCAATAGGATGCTTTCTTACCTTTTTATTTAATGCATATTGAATTGGCAGTCTCATATCTGTTGATCCAAGCTGTGCAATAACGCTTGCATCCTTATATTCAACCATTGAATGTATAATACTCTGAGGATGAATAATCACTTCAATTTTATCATAAGAACAATTAAATAAATAATGAGCTTCTATTACTTCTAATCCTTTATTCATTAAAGTTGCTGAATCAATCGAAATCTTCTTGCCCATATTCCATTTAGGATGGTTTAAAGCCTCTTCTACTGTAACATTTTTTAAATATTCTAAATTCTTTCCTCTAAAAGGTCCCCCTGAAGCAGTTAATATTATTTTACTGATATCATCTGTTTTATATCCACTTAAAGCTTGAAAAATTGCACTATGTTCTGAATCTACTGGATATATTTTAATATTATTTTCTCTAGCCTTTTTCATAATAAGTTCCCCAGCAACAACTAGAGTTTCCTTATTAGCTAATGCAATATCCTTTTTTGCTTCAATGGCCTTAATTGTTGGTCTAAGACCAATCATTCCAACAACAGAGGTTACAACCATATCTATTTCTTCAAGTGTAGCAATTTTTTCTAAACCTTCAATTGCTGAATAGACTTCTATATTAAAGTTATTTTCTATACAATATGATTTTATGTCATCTGCAGCATTTCTATCCATCATTGCAACATATTTAGGCATAAATTCTTTAATTATTTCCTTCATTTTATTTACAGATGTATTTGCACTTACCCCAACTAAGTTAATTTCTTTGTTAGATTTTCTTATTACATCTAAGGTTTGAATTCCTATTGAGCCTGTTACTCCTAAAATTGAAATATTATTCATTTTTGCCTCCTAATTTACGTAGATATATAAAAACTATCTCTTCATAAGATTTATTAGCTTACCATTAATTTTATTAAGGTTTTCCTTATTATTTTATATTATTATTTCAATAAAAACAATTATTCTCAATAGAAAAATATAATAACAAATTATTAACAAATAAAAATTATTAGTTAAAACCAATATTTATAACTATAAATAAAAAAATAACAGCTGAAACAGAATTTTTATTCAAATACTATTTCATCTGCTATTTTTAATTTATTATAATAAAAATTTAAATTTTTGCTATAAAGGTTAAATAATAAAACACTACAAGTGAATTAAATAAAATTGAATCAAATCTATCTAATATTCCACCATGGCCAGGTATTAAATTTCCATAGTCTTTTATGCCAACATATCTTTTAATAGATGATGCTGCTAAATCTCCAAGCTGTCCCATTATTCCACATAAAGCTCCTATTAAGAAAAAGTGTATCAAATTAACATTGGCAATTCTATTAATCATTATAATACCGAAAATCCCACAACCAATAGTACTTCCTAAAAATCCTCCAATAGATCCAGCTATTGTTTTATTCGGACTTATTTCTGGACATAGCTTTTTCCTGCCAAAATATTTCCCTGAATAATAGGCAAGGGTATCAGAAAGCCATGAACCTATAAATATTAACCAAATTAAATAATTACCGTTAACTTTATTACTAATAATAGGAATAAAGCTAAATAAGATTCCAACATAAATAAAAGATAATATGGTAAGAGCTGAGTCAATAAAATTATATTTAAGATTTATTATAGGAATTATAAGTAATAAAATTGATACAAGCAATAGTACATATACAAATTTCTCTAAGTTACTATTCATTAAATAATATACAATTAATAAAATATATCCTGCTATATCGATAGGATTAAATTTTTTTTCTTTTAACGCACTATAAATTTCATATAATCCTAAAACAGAGATAAGAAAAGTAATAGATTTTAACCAAACCCCTCCTAGTAAAAGAAATATGACAAAAGGGGTCATAACCAAAGCTCCAAAGTATCTGCTATTTTTTTTCATTATCACACCTCTAAACTATTATATTCCACCATATCTTCTATTTCTATGTTGGAAATCGTAAATGGCCATATGTAAGTGTTCCTCATTAAAATCTGGCCAGCATATATCTGAATACCAAAATTCTGAATAAGCACATTGCCATAATAAAAAGTTACTAATTCGTTGTTCTCCAGAAGGTCTTATAATAAGGTCTGGATCAGGTATATTGCAAGTATAAAGATAATTTGAGAATTTATCTTCATCAATTTCATCTAAATTTATTTTATTATTTTTATAATCTTCCGCTATAGTTTTTACCGCCCTTAAGATTTCATCTCTTCCACCGTAATTAAAGGCTAGATTTAAAACTATACCTTTGTTATTTTTAGTAATTTCAACAGCCTTTATTATCTCTTCTTCGGCAATCTTAGGAAGTTTAGTAATATCTCCAGATATCCTTATAACCACACCATTTTTATTTAATTCTGCTAACTCTTTTTTAAAGTACTCTACTAAAAGATTCATTAAAGCAGATACTTCATCTTTAGGTCTCTTCCAATTTTCTGTTGAAAAAGCATAAAGGGTTAGATATTTGATCCCAATTTTATCTGCTTCTTTAAGAACTCTTCTAATGGCTTCTACTCCAGCTCTATGGCCCATTGTCCTAGGAAGATTTCGCTTTCTTGCCCATCTGCCATTTCCATCCATTATTATAGCAATATGTTCAGGAATATTTTCTTTATCTAAAACTATTTCTTTTTTCTTTTTTTTTATAAAGGATCCTATCATATTTCCTTCACCCTCCAATATAAATAAGGAAAAAACCCGCTAAAGAGCAGGTTTATATTGACATTATCTCTTTTTCCTTAGATAAAACTATTGTATCGATTTCCTTTACAAATGAATCTGTTATTTTTTGAACTTTTTCTTCAGCAACTTTTAATTCATCTTCAGAAATTTCCCCGTTCTTTTTAAGAGCCTTAATTTTATCATTTGCTTCTTTTCTAATGGCTCTTATTGCAATTTTTGATTCTTCTCCAGTTTTCTTAACAACCTTTACTAAATTTTTTCTTGTTTCCTCAGTTAATTCAGGTACTACTAATCTTATAACACTACCATCATTTGATGGGTTTATTCCTAAATCTGAAGTTAATATTGCCTTTTCAATTTCTTTAATTAAAGATTTTTCCCATGGAGCAATCACTAGTACTCTTGGCTCAGGTGCAGAAACATTCGCAACTTGATTTATTGGGCAAAGACTTCCATAATAATTAACTTGGATTCTATCAAGCATAGTAGGATTGGCTCTACCAGCTTTCATTGTTGCTAAATCCTTTTTTAAAACAGCAATTGTTTTATTCATTTTTTCTTCTACTCTTTGAGTTATATCTTTAATCATATAAACCTCCCTATTTTATACTTGAAACTAATGTACCAATTTTTTCACCAGTAACTGCTTTTATAATGTTTCCTGGTGTATCTAATCCAAATACTAAGATTGGAATATTATTATCCATGCATAATGAAGTAGCTGTGGAATCCATTACTTGTAAACCTTGCTCTAAAACTTCTATATAACTTAATGTATCATATTTTTTAGCATCTGAATATACATTTGGATCCTTATCATAAACTCCATCTACTTTTTTTGCTAATAAAATTACATCTGCTTCTATTTCAGCAGCTCTTAAAGCCGCAGTAGTATCAGTTGAAAAATACGGATTTCCTGTACCAGCTGCAAATATTACAACTCTTCCTTTTTCAAAATGTCTAACAGCTCTTCTTCTAATAAAAGGCTCAGCTATTTCTCTCATTTCTATAGCAGTTTGAACTCTTGTCTTTACACCATTTTGTTCTAAAGAATCTTGAAGAGCTAAAGCATTAATGCAAGTTGCAAGCATTCCCATATAATCTGCTTGTGCTCTATCCATGCCTTCTCCACTTCTGCCTCTCCAGATATTTCCACCACCAACTACTACTCCAACTTCTAAATTCATTTTTACTAGTTCCTTAATTTCTAGGGCTATTCTTTTAATTACGTCGAAATCGAAACCAAAGCCGTTTTCTCCAGCTAAAGCTTCCCCAGAAATTTTAAGTATTACTCTTTTATATTCACTTTTTCCCATTCTTAGTACCTCCACAAATTTAATTTGGTATCTCCCTAAAAAAAGGAGAACACAACGTGTCCTCCTTTGTATTACTTAGTCATCTTAGCTACTTCTTCAGCGAAGTTATCTTCAGCCTTTTCGATACCTTCTCCTCTTTCGAATCTTACAAATCTGTTAACAGTTATAGGAGAACCAACTTCCTTTGATTTTTCTTGAAGGTATTTGATTATGCTCTTATCTCCATCTTTAACCCAAGCTTGATTTAAAAGGCATACTTCTTTAAAGTATTTTTGAATTCTTCCGTTTACCATTTTATCTACAATTTTTTCTGGTTTTCCTTCATTTAAAGCTTGAACTCTGTATATTTCTTTTTCTTTTTCTAAAGTAGTTTGATCTACATCATTTTCACTTAAGAATAATGGATTTGCAGCAGCAACTTGCATACAAACGTCTTTTGCTACTTCTCTTAATACTGCAGTATTGTCAGAATCAGAAGCTAATTCAACAACAACACCAATTCTTCCGCCACCATGGATATAGCTTTCTACTAATCCTTTTTCAACAGAGAATTTTTCGAATCTTCTTAATGTCATATTTTCGCCTAATTTTGCAATTAAAGCTGTTAAAGTTTCTTGAATAGTACTGTTATCATCATATTTTTCATTAACAAGTTCTTCTACTGTTTTTGCAGAAGTCTTTGAAGCTATTTCTGCTATTCTATCAGCAACAGCAACGAATTCTTCGTTTGCTGCAACAAAGTCTGTTTCACAGTTTAATTCAATAATTCCGGCTGTTTTTCCATCTTCTGATACATAAGTTTTTACAAGACCTTCTGCTGCAATTCTTCCAGCTTTTTTAGCAGCAGCAGCTAATCCCTTTTCTCTTAATATTTCAACAGCTTTTTCCATATCTCCATTAGCTTCTGTTAAAGCCTTTTTGCAGTCCATCATTCCTGCACCAGTTTTTTCTCTTAACTCTTTAACTGATTGAGCAGTTATCATAATGTATATTCCTCCTAACTTATTGTAAACCTTATTATTTAGGTTAAAAGGTAAATGAGAATTCTCACCTACCTTTCTATAATTATTCTGCTAATTGTTCTCCTTGTCTTCCTTCTATGATTCCATCAGCTATTTTAGCAGTTATTAATTTAACAGCTCTTATAGCATCATCATTTCCTGGAATTACATAATCTACTTCTTCAGGATCACAGTTAGTATCTACTATACCAACAACTGGAATACCTAAAATTTTAGCTTCTGAAATTGCTATCTTTTCTTTTCTTGGGTCAACAACGAACATAGCACCTATATTATTAGCATCTAAGTTCTTTATTCCACCTAAGTTCTTTTCTAATTTTTCCATTTCATTCTTTAATTGAGCAACTTCTTTCTTAGGAAGAACTTCAAATGTTCCGTCTTCTTCCATTTTCTTTAAAGCTTCAAGTCTATTGATTCTAGTCTTTATAGTAGAGAAGTTTGTTAACATTCCACCTAACCATCTATTATTAACAAAGTGCATGTTAGATCTTATAGCTTCTTCTTCAATAGCTTCTTGAGCTTGTTTTTTAGTACCTACAAATAATATGTCTTTTCCTTCAGCTGCAACTTCTTTAATAAAGCTATATGCTTCATCTATTTTCTTTACTGTTTTTTGTAGGTCGATTATATATATTCCATTTCTTTCTGTGAATATATAAGGAGCCATTTTAGGGTTCCATCTTCTTGTTTGGTGTCCGAAATGTACACCTGCTTCTAATAATTGTTTCATTGATATTACTGACATTTTCTTACCTCCTGGTTATTTCCTCCAATATCTTCTTATAAAGCTTCCTTAAACAAGGCACCGTCTTTATAAATCTGATATTGTGTGTATTTTATTACCTTTGTTAGTATAACATAAGCTAATTATAGTGGCAACATTTTTTTTACCAAATTACTTCAATTTTATTTTCATGCAAAAAGATGCCAAATAAATTGACATCCTTAATTTATGTTATTTTATTTTTTTAATTCATCTAAAAGCTTATCATTTAATATCTTTATATGAGTACCTTTCATTCCAAGGGATCTAGATTCAATAACTCCTGCACTTTCAAATTTTCTTAGAGCATTTACTATAACACTTCTAGTAATTCCAACTTTATCTGCAATTTTTGAAGCTACTAATAAACCTTCGTTACCGTCTAATTCTTCAAAAATATGTAGTATAGCTTCACGTTCTGAGTAGGAAAGAGTTCCTATTGCTAATTCTACAACAGCTTTTTTCCTTGCTTCTTCTTCTATTTCAACCTGCTTTGATCTTAAAATTTCCATACCAACTACAGTAGCACTATATTCTGCCAAAACTAAATCTTCATCAGTAAAGTCTCTATCAAACCTTGCAAGTATTAAAGTCCCAAGCCTTTCTCTATTACCTATTATTGGAACGATAGTAGTTATTTTATTATCTATAATGCAATCGCCCTCACCTTTAAAGACACATTCACCTTTATTTTTTAAATTAGCAATTGTTTCACTAATATTTAGCAAACTATCATTATAGCTTTTAGGAAATCTTTTTTCAGTTACTACATAGTTTTTCATAATATCACATTCAAAATCTTTTACAAATGTATATCCTAATATTTTTCCTTTTCTACTGGTTACATATACATTACATGCAAGAACTTCACTTAAAATTGAGCATATATCTTCAAAAGCCACAGGTTCAGTACCAGATTTTTGTAGTATTTTATTAAGTTTCCTAGTTTTGTCTAATAGTGATGACATTCCATTTCCTCCTATATTTCAAAGCTATTTTTTGAATATTTAAAATAGACTTAATTTTCAAAAAATATGAATCTTTATTAAAGAATATCATAACTATTTCCTATTTTCAACATTTTTTTATCTTATTAGACACAAACTAGTTTTCGCTCTCCTTTTCTTTAGTTAAAATAACCTCGTTTTTACATTCTTCGTTAGAGCATTGTGCATAATTACCTTTTGATTTACTATATTTTAGTACCATATAAGAATTACATTTTTCACATTTTTCCTTTAGAGGTTCATTCCAGCTAACAAAATCACACTCTGGATAATTACTGCATCCAAAAAACTTCTTACCCTTCTTGCTTCTTTTTGCAATTACTTTTCCTCCACATTTTGGACAAGGTACATCTAATTCTTCTACTATTGGCTTTGCATTTTCACATTCTGGGTAACCTGGGCAAGCTAAGAACTTCCCATATCTTCCTTTTTTAATTACCATCATTCTACCACATTTATCACAAGGTATATCAGTTGCCTCATCTTCAATAACAACCTTAGAAACCTCTTTTTCTGCTCTATCAATAGCTTCTTTTAATGGTTTATAAAAATCTCCAACGATTTTTCTCCAATCTTCTTTTCCTTCTTCTATATAATCTAAGTTTCTTTCCATCTCTGCAGTAAATTCAACATCTACTATTTCTTTAAAATATTCACTTAAAATATTGTTTACTATAATACCGAGTTCGGTTGCTACTAGATTTTTCTTATCTCTTCTAACATAATCTCTGCTTAGTAAAGTTGTAATTGTTGGAACATAAGTACTTGGTCTACCTATACCCTTTTCTTCAAGAAGTTTAACAAAGGAAGCTTCAGTATATCTAGCTGGCGGCTGAGTGAAATGCTGTTTTCCTTCTACATCAACCTTAGTAAGTTTATCACCTTCCTGTAAATCTGGTAAAGCTACATCATCTTTCTCTTCTTCTGAATTATACTCATATACTTTCATAAAACCATCGAAATTCACTATAGAACCATTTGCTTTAAACTTATAATCTCCATTATTTATTTCTATGCTTTTAGTTTTTAATTCGCAAGCTTCCATTTGACTTGCCATAAATCTATTCCATATTAACGAATATAATTTATATTGTTCTGCAGTCAAGGATTCTTTTGCGATTTCAGGCGTAATTTCTATAATTGTTGGCCTAATAGCTTCATGGGCATCTTGAGTATTTTTTTTAGTTTTATAGACCCTTTTATTCTTAGGAACATATTCTTCACCAAAATTTGAAGCAATAAATTTTAATGCATTTTCTTGAGCCTCATCTGAAATTCTTACAGAGTCTGTTCTCATATATGTTATAAGACCCACTGTGCCGTAACCTTTAACTTCTACCCCTTCATATAAGACTTGTGCTATTGACATAGTTCTTTTGGTAATAAAATTTAATTTTTTTGACGCTTCTTGTTGTAATGTACTAGTTGTAAAAGGTGGTAATGGATTTTTAATTCTTGTTCCATCTTTGACCTTTGTTACTAGAAATTCTCCCTTTTTTAATTCTTCAATTATTTTATTACTTTCATCTTCTGTATTTATTTCTATTTTCTTATTTTTATATTGAGAAAGTTTAATAGGGAATTTTTTTCTGTCTTTAACCGCAGTACAATCTACTGTCCAATATTCTTTTGGAATGAAATTATTAATTTCTTCTTCTCTATCGCAGATTAATTTTAATGCAGCAGATTGCACTCTACCAGCACTTAATCCCCATTTTACATTCTTCCATAAAATTGGGCTTATTTGATAACCAACTAATCTATCTAATATTCTTCTTGCCTGCTGAGCATCTACTAAATTTATATCTATTTTTCTCGCTTCTTTTATTGAACCTTTAACAGCCTTCTTAGTTATTTCATTAAAAACTATTCTGCATTTTTCATTTTCATCTAATTTTAAAATATTTGCTAAATGCCAAGATATTGCTTCCCCTTCACGATCAGGGTCTGTTGCTAAATATATTTTATCAGCCTTTTTTGCAGCCTTTCTTAATTTATTAAGTAATTCGCCTTTACCTCTAATTGTAATATACTTGGGGTTAAAATTATCCTCAACATCTACAGCTAATGTACTTTTTGGTAAATCTCTTACATGGCCCATTGATGCTTCGACTATGTAGTTTTTTCCAAGATATTTACTTATAGTCTTTGCTTTTGCAGGTGATTCTACTATTACAAGATTTTGTCCCATATATAAAACTCCATTTATTATTTGGAGTTTTCACCCCCTTAAATTTTTTATAATGATTTTACATAATAATTGCCCGGAAGGCAAATAATTTCGTTTTTCTTTTGCATTTCAAATAATAACCCAAATAATACCTTTCTGTCAACATTTACAGATTCTAATATTTCGTCCAAATGCTTTGGTTCATCGCTAATAATATTAAATAAAGACATTTTTAATGAGCTAATTTTGCCCTTTTCCTTGTCTTTTTTCTTAAGATTAAATAAACTTCTAAGATCCTCTAAACTCGAAAGTATATGGGCTCCATCTCTTATTAATTTATTGCAGCCATTACTATTTCTCTGAAATATTGATCCAGGAACTGCCATCACTGATTTACCTTGATAAAGAGCATAATCTGCTGTTATTAATGACCCACTTTTACTTGAAGCTTCCACAACTATTAAGCCTTCAGAAATTCCACTTATTATTCTGTTTCTCATAGGAAAATAATACGGTCTTGGATTTGTTCTTGGAATATATTCTGATATTATAAGTCCATCTTTTTTAATATTTTCATATAATAATTTATTGCTCTTAGGATAAATATAATCTACTCCACAGCCTAATACAGCAATAGTTTTTCCTGAATTTTCAACAGCACACTTTTGAGCAATAGAATCTATACCAATGGCCATTCCACTTACTATAGTAACATTATTATCACTTAGTTCCTTTGCAATAAGCTTTGCAGCTTCCATTCCATATTGACTGCAATTTCTTGCGCCTATAACTGCAATCATTCTACTTTTTAGCAAATCCAAATTACCTATATAAAATAATGCATAAGGTGGATCATATGCACTTAATAATGTTTCGGGGTATTCTTCTGAAAATATTGTAATGTAGTCAATTCCCTTTTCCTCCATATATTCTATAAGTTCTTCTATTTGACTTTCTTTTAGCTCTAAATTTAATTTATATAGTTCGCTTATTTTATTTATATTATTCCTTATATAATTAATACTCTTATATTTTTTTATTAAAGATATTTTTTCTTTATTAGATAAATTCAATAATATAAACCATAATTCATCTTTATTCATAACCTTCACCTACAACTAAATAATTTCTCCAAAGATGTTTTTTCTATAAGCTAAAGCTTCGAAAATATGATATTCATATA
Organism: Clostridium isatidis; assembly: GCF_002285495.1. Taxonomy (NCBI): domain Bacteria; kingdom Bacillati; phylum Bacillota; class Clostridia; order Eubacteriales; family Clostridiaceae; genus Clostridium; species Clostridium isatidis. Next base: position 1,160,950 of record NZ_CP016786.1, read on the forward strand.
TGTTCTCACTTTCATCTAAATCTGCTAATGTTCTTGAAATTTTAATTATTTTATCATAGGACCTCATAGTTAGATTAAATTTATCATAAAATAATTTAACTAAATCTACTGCTTCCTTGGTAATATTAAAAAATTTATTTATGTCTTTACCTTTTACTTCTGAATTATAGTTGTAACTGCTGTTTTTATATCTTTGCCTTTGTATTTCTACAGCCCTCATAACACGAGCTTTCATGGTTTTAGAATCTATTCTATCCTTTTTACAATTAATATCTTCCAACTTTATTCTTGGTACATAATTTAATAAATCTATTCTATCTAAAAGGGCTCTAGACAATCTTTTTTGATATCTTTTAATCTCTGTTTCTGTACAAGTACATCCATTCTCCCCGAAATTTCCAGAATACAGGCCACAGGGACATGGATTAAAGGCCCCTATTAGTAAAAAATTAGATGGAAGATTATAGGAATAGTTCAGCCTATTTATTCTAACAACCTTTTCTTCTAAAGGTTCTCTTAACACTTCTAAAACTTCTCTTTTAAATTCTAATATTTCATCTAAAAACAAAACTCCATTATGAGCTAGAGTAATTTCTCCAGCCTTTATTTCCTTCCCCCCACCTGCTAAAGCAACCTTCGTTATTGTATGATGAGGGTTACGAAATGGTCTATTTATTCCATGACCTTCTAAATACATGCCTGAAGCACTATATATTTTAGCGATTTCCATTTTTTCTTTATATGTAAGATTAGGCATAATTGATGGAAGAGCTTTTGCCAGCATTGTTTTTCCAGCCCCAGGAGAACCAAAAAGTAATATATTATGTCTCCCTGCTGCAGCAACTTCCATAGCCCTTTTGGAAGTTTGTTGTCCAATTATATCTGAATAATCTATATATTTATCATCATTATTTCTTTTTTTATCATCCTCACAAAATTCAAAGGGCAACAAATCTTGGTTCTCTATAAAAGATACTACTTCTTTTAAGTTTCTAAAAGGATAAAAATTTCCTATATTAAAATATCTTAATTCTTTTAAATTATTGTAAGGAAAGATAAAATTATTTTTTTCCTTGTTTTTTCCTTCAAATATAATTGGGAGAACACCCTTTATTTCTTTTAAATCTCCCGCTAGTGAAAGCTCACCAAAGATAATAAAATCTTTAAGATTTTTGGGACTAATCTGCTTTGATTCCATTAAAAGTCCTATAGCTATAGGTAAATCAAGTAAAGATCCAATTTTTCTAAGGTCTGCTGGTGCAAGGTTTATAGTAATTCTACCTAAAGGAAATTCAAAACCACTATTTATTATTGCTGATCTTACTCTTTCTTTAGCCTCCTTTATTGAAGCATCAGGTAGTCCAACAATATTAAAACTAGGTATTCCCTTAGTGATATCAACTTCTACATTTACTAATATTCCATCAAGTCCATTATATGTAGCACTTATGATTTCTATAGACATATATATCACCCCTTATTACTCTTATCTTTTAAAAATTATTGACACTAATCTTTAATTATTAATCATAATTTTAAAAATTATTAATTATTTATTTTCTGTCAATATTATTTAAGGGTGATTTATATGAAAAACTACAATAAAAATATAGGTTCTTATGGCGAAGACATAGGAATAAATTTTTTGAAAGAGAAAGGATATTATATATTAGATAAAAATTTTAGAAATAAATATGGAGAAATAGATGTAATCTGTAAATTTAAAGATATGATAATTTTTGTAGAAGTAAAAAGCAGGTATAATAACTCCTTTGGAAGACCCATGGAAGCTATTACCTGCTCAAAACAAAAGAAAATTATTAATTTATGTAAATACTACATATATAAAAGGAAATTATTTAATTATAATTGTAGATTTGATGTTATAGAGGTTTATTTTAATGCCAAAAATGACTTAAATAATATAATTCATATAGAAGATGCCTTTAGAGCTTATTAAGTATATTGTTTAAAAAGGATTTTCTATGTATTATACAAATTCCTTTTTCTTTTATTGCTTCAATATGCTTTTTAGTACCATAACCAGCATTCTCTTCAAAATCATAATAAGGATATTTTTTTGCATATTCCTTCATTAAATTATCCCTATATACTTTAGCAACTATAGAAGCTGCAGCAATTGATGCAGATTTTGCATCTCCCTTTATAACAGCCTTATTAGGTATATCTATACCTCTAACTTTATAACCGTCTGATAAAACTAAATCAGGTTTAATTTTCATAGAAGTACATGCTTCTAGAAAAACTTTATTATTACAATAGGCTATTCCTTTTTTATCAATTTCTTCATTTGAACTTTCAGCAATATAATAAGCTAAAGCCTTTTCTTTTATTATATTTGATAGCTCTTCTCTTTTTTTAGATGATAACTTTTTAGAATCTTTAAGGTCAAGAATTAAATCTTCTTCTAATACATTTAGATCCAGAATTACAGCACAGGCAACAATAGGTCCTGCAAGGGGACCTCTGCCTACTTCATCTACTCCAGCAATGTATTTAAAATTTCCTAAAGTTTTGTCAAAATCATACATTAGCTTAACTCTATTTATTTCTTTTTCTATTTTTTCTTTCTCTTTTATTAACTTATTTCCTAATAAATTAATATTCTTTCTTTTATCATTTATAAGTAAGTCAATCAGTTTTTCTAATTCTTGATTATTTTTTTCTTTATTAATATCTATTTTATCTATATATTCTTTTACTTTTTTATAACTTAATTCTTCTAAATTTATATTTGATAAACTCATTTATGTTACCCCATTTTCTATATGTTAAGGTCTTTCTAAAGAAATATTTCCTATTTTTCCTGCTCTAAATTCATCTAAAATTACAGTTGAAATCCTATCATAATCAATTTCTCCACCTTTTATTAAACAACCTCTTCTTCTAGCAATACTATTTAATGTTTCTAAAGGATCCTCATTAATTTCTTCTATTTTATATCTTTCCTTTAAATTATCAGGATAATGTTCTTGAAGTCGCTTTACTAGATTATAAGCAAGCTCTTCCCTATCCATAATTTCATCCTTTATAGCACCGGTAAAAGCTAAGTTTAATGCAGTTTCCTCATCTTCAAATTTTGGCCATAATACTCCAGGAGTATCTAACATCTCTATATCCATTTTTGTTTTTATCCATTGCTTATTTTTAGTAACCCCTGGTCTATCACCTGTTTTAGCAATATTATTCTTTGCCATTTTATTAATAAAGGTAGATTTACCTACATTAGGTATTCCCACTACCATTACTCTCATTTGTATTTTAACCAGACCTTTTTCCTTTAATCTATCATGTTTTTCCTTAAATATTAAATCAAGAGTAGGCCTTATCTGATTAAGTCCTTTTCCAGTTAAACAATTAACTTCTATAGCTTTTACATTTTCTGATGATAATTTATCAATCCACATTTTTGTTACTTTTGCTTCAGATAAATCACTTTTATTTAATAAAATTATTCTTGCTTTATTTCCACAAATTTTATCTATATCTGGGTTAGCTGAACTTCTTGGAATTCTAGCGTCTCTAATTTCAATAACAGCATCTACTACTTTTAAATTCTCCTTTATTTCTCTTTGAGTTTTTTTCATATGACCAGGAAACCAATTTATTCTTGGCATAATATCTCCTCCTTTTACTTTATTAGAGTTATTATTATCTAATTATTAGCTTTTTATATATAGAAAAAGGGACTTAAAAAAGTCCCTTAACTGCCAATGAATATTATCTATCCATTAATTCCTTAACTTTTGCAGCCTTTCCTACTCTGTCTCTTAAGTAGAATAACTTAGCTCTTCTAACTTTACCTTTTCTTACAACTTCAATTTTATCAATGCTTGGAGCATTTAAAGGGAAAGTTCTTTCAACACCGATTCCATAAGAAACTCTTCTTACTGTGAAAGTTTCTCTTAAACCGCCGTTTTGTTTCTTAATTACTGTTCCTTCGAACATTTGTACTCTTTCTCTAGTACCTTCTTTGATTTTAACATAAACTTTTAGAGTATCCCCAACATTAAATTGTGGAAGATCATTTCTTAATTGTTCTGCTTCTATTTGTCTTATTAATTCGTTCATTGTGTAGTCCCTCCTTGAATAATATTTAGCGTTCTTAACAATTTTACTTGACAGAGGACCGCTCGTACTAACACAAAGCTTATTTTAACATAACTTATTTTCTATTTCAACATTATTTTTTATTTTTTAACAATTTTAAATCCTCTTTACTTAATTTTATCTTATTATATAAATCTGGTCTTTTTTCCTTAGTTATTTCAAGTGCTTTTAATCTTCTCCATTTTCTTATATTTTCATGATGTCCTGATAAAAGAACTTCTGGTACAGCCTCTCCTTCAAATATTTCTGGTCTAGTATATTGTGGATATTCTAGAAGCCCATAACTAAAAGATTCCTCTTCAAAACTCTCACTTTTACCTAAGACACCTTCTTTTAGTCTTAAAATAGAATCAATTATTGGTATGGCTGCCATTTCACCGCCTGTTAAAATAAAGTCCCCTAAAGAAATTTCTAAATCAATATATTTGTAAACTCTTTCATCTATCCCCTCGTAATGTCCACAGACAAAAATCAATTCCTCTTCCTTCGCCAGTTCCTTTGCTAATTCTTGATTAAAGGTTTTCCCTCTAGGCCCTAAAAATATTACCTTTCCTTTATTACTTTTTTTACAATATTTTATTGAATCTACCAAAGGCTGGGGAGTCATAACCATTCCAGCACCACCGCCATAAGGATAATCATCAACTTTTTTATGTTTATTTAATGAGAAATCTCTTATATTTATTGGTTCTATTTCAACTATTTTCTTTTCTCTTGCTCTACCAATTATGCTATGGCTAAAGATATCAAACATTTCCGGAAACAATGTTAATATATTAATCTTCATCTTGCCATTCTCCTACAGGTTTAATAATAATTTTCTCTTCTTCTATATTTATATCTAAAACAATATCTAATAGCACGGGAATTAATAATTCTTTAGGCTCTTTTATCCAATAGACATCATTATTTTTTGTTTGTATCACATCATAAATTTTACCTAAATTTCTTCCTTCTGTGTCATAAACTGTACATCCTATTAAATCTGCAATAAAATATCTATCTTCTTCTAATTCAACAGCATATTCTCTAGGAATTTCTAAGTACTTATTTTTTAATCTTTCTGCTTCTTCAATAGTATTAATATCTTTTAATTTTAATATAACTCTATCTTTTTGATATTTACATCCTTCTATATTAACTTCTTTTCCATCTAGTAATACAAACTCTAAATCATCATATCTTTTTGGATCATCCGTTAAAGGCAGTACTTTTAATTCACCTTTTATTCCATGAGTATTTAGTATTTTTCCAACTCTTAAAATTTCTCTCATATTGCACCTCTTTTTATTATGAAATAATGTATATTTTAAAAAATAGAATCTTATCTAGTATTTGTACAAATTTCAATATTTATTGAAAGTTCTATAAGTACTAGGTAAGTGAATTTATAATTTCATTTATAAAAAGAGTTAGGAAAATCCTAACTCTTTGAATCAATAATTTCTACTACTACTTTTTTATCTTCTTTTATTGCTGCTGCTTTAATAACAGTTCTAATAGCCTTAGCTATTCTTCCCTGCTTTCCAATAACTTTTCCCATATCTGCAGGAGCAACCTTTAGTTCCAGAATAATTGATTGCTCTCCTCTTACTTCATTCACATGAACTTCATTTGGATTTTCCACTAGAGCTTTAGCGATAGTTTCAATTAATTCCTTCATAAACAACTGTAATTAAGAAAATTACAGAGTTCACCTCCTAAAAATTACTTATTTAATCCTGCTTTATCAAAAAGTCTTTTAACTACATCTGTTGGTTGAGCACCATTAGCAACCCATTTAGTAGCTTTTTCTTCATCAATTTTAATAGTAGCTGGTTCAGTTAATGGATTGTAATATCCAATTTCTTCTATAAATCTACCATCTCTTGGTGATCTTGAATCAGCAACAACTATTCTGTAGAAAGGAGCTTTATGTGCACCCATTCTTCTTAATCTGATTTTTACTGCCATTTATAATTCACCTCCTTTTAAATATAATCAATTAATATATTAACTTAAAAAAGGCATCTTACCAAAAAAACCTTTTTTAGATTTTTTCTGAAGAGATTTCATTTGTTTCATTTGTTTTCTCATCATGTCAAATCCCTTTATAAGTTTGTTAACATCCTGTAATGTAGTTCCTGATCCCTTTGCTATTCTCTTCTTTCTAGAAGATGATCCTGCTATAAGCTTTGGATTTCTTCTTTCTTTAGGAGTCATAGAATAAATAATAGCTCTTATCTTTCCTAATTGTTTTTCACTAGCATCAAAATCTATGTTTTTTACTTCCTTAGGGATACCAGGTATCATATCAATTATTTTACTTAAAGAACCAAGTTTCTTCATTTGATCCATTGCTACTAAATAATCATCATAAGTAAAATCATTTTCTAGCATTTTGGCACTTAGTTCTTTTGCTTCTTTTTCATCAATAGCTTCTTGAGCCTTTTCTATTAATGAAAGAACATCTCCCATTCCTAGAATCCTTGAAGCCATTCTATCTGGATAGAAAACTTCAATATCGCTCATCTTTTCGCCAACACCTATATATTTTATTGGCTTTTCTGTAATATGTCTAATTGATAAAGCTGCTCCACCTCTTGTATCACCATCAAGCTTTGTTAATATAACACCTGAAATATCTAAAGATTCATTAAAACTTTCTGCAACATTAACTGCGTCTTGACCTGTCATTGAATCTACTACAAGTAATATTTCATTAGGCTTTACTTCAGCTTTTATGCTTTTAAGTTCTTCCATTAGATTATCATCTATATGAAGCCTACCAGCTGTATCTATTATTATTACATTATTACCATTTTGCCTTCCATGAGCAATACCTGCTTTTGCTATATCTACAGGGTTTACCTTATCACCCATTTGGAAAACTGGTATATCTATTTGTTTACCAACAACTTCCAATTGCTTAATAGCTGCTGGTCTATAAACGTCACAAGCTACCAATAAAGGTTTCTTATTTTGTTTTCTTAATTTTAGTGCAAGTTTACCACTCATTGTAGTTTTACCTGCCCCTTGAAGTCCAACCATCATAATTATTGTTGGTCCTACTGAATTAAAATTAATTCCGCTTTCGCTGCTTCCCATAAGAGCTGTAAGTTCTTCGTTAACAATTTTAATAACTTGTTGAGCTGGAGTTAAACTTTCAAGCACTTCGCTTCCAACACACTTTTCACTAATACTTGAAATCAACTTTTTAACAACTTTAAAGTTTACATCAGCTTCAAGCAACGCAAGCTTTACTTCTCTCATGACTTCTTTTATATCTTTTTCAGTTAGCTTTCCTTTACCTCTAAGCTTTTTGAAAGCTTCCTGCAATTTTTCTGATAAACCCTCAAAAGCCATTTATTAACCTCCTATGATTTACAAATCTTTTAGAATTGATTTACATTGTTCATAATCTTCACTATTAATTGAATATTTTTCTCTTAATAATTCTAAAAGATTATTAATTATTTTTTCTTTTTTTATACTTTTTTCAAGTAAATTAAGTTTACTTTCATAGGATAGTAGTTGTTTATAACATCTTTTTATCAAATCATGGATAGCTTGACGACTTGTGTTATTTAATTCAGCAATTTCAGCCAAGGAAAAATCCTCATTATAATAAAGCTCCATAATTTTAAGCTGCTTTTCTGTTAGTAATGGACCATATAGATCTACTAGTAATGAAATTTCAACTCTATCTTCCATTGTTCTCACCTTACCACAGAAAAGATTTTAACAAAACTATCCTAAGGTGTCAAGTATTTTTACTTAACACCATGATTTTTTTTGTTTTTTAGAATAAAGCTTCTACAAATTCTTCTGAATTAAATTCTTGAAGATCATCAATGCCTTCTCCAACCCCAATATATCTAACTGGAATATTTAAGGTATTTTTAATAGAAATAACTACTCCACCCTTTGCAGTACCATCAAGTTTTGTTAGGATAATACCGTCAATAGGACAAGCTTCCATAAACTGTTTTGCTTGATTTACTGCATTTTGACCTGTAGTACCATCTAAAACTAGTAGAGTTTCTTTTTTAGCTTCACTATATTCTCTTTCTAAAATTCTGCCTATCTTAGCAAGTTCATCCATTAAATTTTTCTTATTGTGAAGTCTACCTGCAGTATCGCAAATAAGTAAATCTATATTTCTTGCTTTTGAAGCAGAAATAGCATCAAAAACAACAGCCGCTGGATCAGAGCCTTCTGAATGTTTTACAATATCTACACCAGCTCTTTTACTCCATACTTCCAATTGATCAATTGCAGCTGCCCTAAAGGTATCTGCTGCTGCAAGAAGGACTCTCTTCCCTGCATTTTTATTTTTAGCAGCTAATTTTCCAATAGAAGTTGTTTTACCAGCACCATTTACACCTATAATTAGCATAACTTTTTTATTGTAATCTTCATAATCTATATTTTCTGTTCCTTCTAAAAGCATTTCTTTTATTACTTCTTTTAGAGTATCGTAAACTTTATTTGGATCATTAATTTTTTCTTTTCTTATTTTATCTTTTAATCTTTCTATTATATCTATAGTTGTATCCATCCCTATATCTGCCATGACTAAAATTTCTTCTAGTTCCTCATATAAATCTTCATCTATTGTTATTGCAAGTTTAAGGGTTTCATTTATCTTATCTGTTAAGGCATTCTTTGTCTTTGTTAAACCTGTTTTTAAGTTATCAAATAATTTTCCAAACATATTTATCCTCCTAATTTCTACTGTTTAAGTCTACTGATACAACCTTTGATACTCCTTTTTCCTCCATAGTAACGCCATATAAAATATCACTAGCTTCCATAGTTCCTTTTCTATGAGTTATTACTATAAATTGAATTTTTTCTGAGAATTTCTTTAGAAATTCAGCATATCTAATAACATTGGCATCATCTAAAGCTGCCTCAATTTCATCTAATATACAGAAAGGAGTTGGCTTCATTTTAAGAATAGAAAATAATAAAGCTATAGCTGATAATACCTTTTCCCCACCTGACATTAAATTTATGTTTTGAAGCTTTTTACCTGGCGGTTGAACATTTATGTCTATATTAGCAGAAAGCTCATCCCCTTCTCCTAATATAAGTTCAGCATTTCCTCCTTTAAATAATTCTCTAAAGGTTTCATTAAAATTTTCATTTATTTTTTTAAAGTTTTCAATGAAGAGTTCCTTCATTTTTTCTGTCATTTCATTTATTACTGTAATTAATTCTTCTTTAGACTTATTTAAATCCTCTTCTTGTTTTGACATAAATTCATACTTTTCACAGACTTCATCATATTCTGATATAGCCATCAAGTTTACTACACCTATGCTAGCTATTTTATTTTTTAAATTTTTAATACAGTCTTTAACTTCTGTAATATTAATAATATCTTCTGATATCTCGCAAGCTTCTGCTAATGTTAGGTTTTGTTCTTCATTAAGTTTTTTATAACAATTCTCTTTTTCATTTTCAAGCTTAGCAGAAGCAATTTCTCTTTTATTTAATTCACTTTCTTTATATTGAATTTCTTCTACCAATTTATTAATAATTTCATTTTTTATTTTTGACTTATCCTTTAAACTTATTCTATTAATTTCATCTCTTTTAAATACTTCTTCTAATTCCTTTAATCTATTATCAATAAGTACAGTAAGTTTTAATTTTTCTTCTATTTCTTTTTCTAATTTCTCAATAGTTAATTTTTGATCTTCAATTTCTATATTTAATTTATTTATTTTTTCTTTTCTTTCTATTACTTCTTTTTCTTTGCGTTTTATTTCGCTTTGTGTACTATATATACTTTCATCTAAAGATGCCTTATTAATTTTTATTTTAACAACTTCTTCTTTTTTTGTATCATAAAGCTTTCTTTTCTCAATTATTTTTTTTTCTAATTCTGAAGCTCTACTCTTACTTTCAATGCTATTCTTTTCGAGGTCGATTAATATTTCCTTATTTTTGTCTAGTTCTAATTTTAACTTTTCTAGACTATCTTTATTCATACTTATTTCATTTTCAGCCACTTCTAAAGATGACTTAAGCTTATGTTTTTCTTTATCTAAAACTAATTCTTCGCTTTCAAATTTAGCAATATCAATATTTTTAATATGAAGCTCGTCATTATAATTTAGAATTTTTTCATCTAATTCTTTTATTTCTGATTTTAATTTATTTAAATTCTCAAACTCGTAAGTGTATTCCTTTTTGTTAGTATTAATATTTTCTTCCAGTTCTTGAAGTTCCCTTTTTCTACCTAGGATACTTCCCTTATTTTTATTATAAATACTACCACCAGTTAGAGCTCCACCTGGGTTTATTACTTCTCCCTCTAATGTTACAACCTTTACTTTATGATTATAAAGTTTTGATACTTTTAACGCTGAATCCATGTCCGAAGTGATAATAGTTTTACCTAAAGCATAATCTATAATTTCTTTATATTTTGAATCAAAAATCAATAACTCAGCGGCTAGTCCTAAAAATCCTTCTACATTCTTAATTTCTTTTGAAAGGCTTAACTTATTGCCCTTAATAATATTTAATGGTAAGAAGGTTGCTCTTCCTAGAGAATTTGCCTTTAGATAATTAATTAATTGTTTGGCCACTTCTTCATCTCTAGTAATTATATTAGAAATATTTCCACCTAAGGCTATTTCAATGGCAGTTTCATATTTTTTCTCTACTTGAAAAATTTCTCCTAGAACTTTTGTATCTTGAGCCCCTTTTATTTTACCCTCTTGTATTCTCTCCATAAGCCTCTTTACTGAAAGATTATATCCTTCATAATTTTTTTCTAAATCCTTTAGGGTTCCAAGTTTTCCCTCTAACATATTAATATTTTTAGATATTTCTCTAATTTTATTTTCACTTATGGATCTATCTTTAATTAAAATACTTAGTTTTTTCTTATCTGATAATATTTTTTCCTCAAGCTTTCTCTTATCTTCTTTACATTCAGTAATTTTTCTTCTTAAACCTTCAATAGTAGCTAAATTTATCTTTATATTATCTTTAATTACTTTTATTGAATTTTCTGAGTTTAAAGCTATTTGTTCTTTATTTGAAATCTCTTTATTTAATAAAGCAATTTTATTTTTGCTCTCAGAAATCTTACTTAAAAAATCAAATTCCTCGTCTTTAATAATTGATATTTCTCTTTCAAATTCTTCAATGTTTTTCAATATAGATTTAATATTATTTTCCATAATATTAATATCATTATCTTTTTTTACTTGTTCTTTTATCTTTTCTTGAAGATTTTCAAGAAGAATATTCCTTTCCTCTTGTAAAGAATTTAACGAATTTTCTAGCTCATTAATTTCTAATAGACTTTTATTTATTGCACCTTCTAAATTTGATATTCTTTCTTTAAATATTTCAATATTTCTATGATTTTCATTTAACTCATCTTTCTTATCATAATATTCTTCTTTTTCATTTTTATTTTTATTTTCTAAAGTTTCTATAGCCTTTTCAAAATTAATAAAATCTTTTTTCTCATTTTCTAGCTCTTCTCTTTTTCCTGTTATTTCTTTAGTTCTATTATCTATATCCCTTTTAATTTCTTCTAAATCTTTTTCTACTTTTCTAATGCTTTCAACTAAAAGGGATACTTCTTTTATCTTTAATTCATCAGCTAAAGCTTTATACTTTAAAGCCTTCTCCCTTTCTTCCCTTAAAGGTTCTATTCTTTCTTCGTAAGTATGTATAATATCTCTTATTCTGACCAAATTATTTTCTGTATTCTCTAATCTACGTTCTGCTTCTTCTTTTCTAGTTTTATATTTAACAATCCCTGCTGCTTCCTCTAAAAGTGCTCTTCTATCTTCAGCCTTTCCACTTAATATCGCCTCAATTTTACCTTGTCCAATAAGAGAATATCCTTCCTTCCCTATACCTGTATCCATAAATAAATTATTGATATCTTTTAGTCTACATTTTTGATTATTTATTAAATATTCAGTTTCACCAGATCTAAAAATCCTTCTCGTAACTGTAATCTCAGAGTATTCTGTTTCTAAAGAATTATCAGAGTTGTCTAAGGTTAAAGATACTTGAGCTAATCCAACAGGCTTCCTATATTGAGTTCCAGCGAAAATAACATCTTCCATCTTTCCGCCTCTTAAAGTTTTAGCACTTTGTTCTCCAAGAACCCATCTTACTGCATCTGATATATTACTTTTACCACTACCATTTGGTCCCACTACAGCAGTAACGCCTTCTTTAAAATTTAATGTGGTTTTATCTGCAAAGGATTTAAAACCCCTTATTTCTATGGATTTTAAAAACATAGATACACTCCCCGTCTAAATCAATGATACTAGCAAACTTGCTGTAACCATTATAATTAAAATAATAGTAATAATATTAATCATTTTTTGTCTTGTTTTTTTCTTCATAAATATCACTCCTACTCTTATTAAGTTTATATTAAAGAAAATAAAATATCAATTGGCAAAAAAGAAGATTGGCAGCAATCTTCTTTTATAGAACAACAATTTTTTCGCGCATTAAGAAATAATGCTAAATTGTTAATTTTTCTATTCTTTTTAAAACAATTATATTTATATTATCTCTATGCACTTTATCATTAATTTTAACGTTAATTTTTCCTCTATGCTTCGCTTTAAGTTTATTAAAAAATACTTTTTTATTCGCATACAGCTTACTTAAATCTTTAGAATTTAATTCAATAATAATATCTTCTTCCGGATTAACACAATTTTGAATTTTATCACATATTAAGCTTCCTTCAACTAATTCTCTAAAAGCAGGATGGAAAGGGCCGCTTATTACATCTTTTCCAAGGGTTATTGTATCTGTTGGTTGAAGTCCAATTCTTATTATATTTACATTGGCTTCTTTATAAAGCTTATATATATCTTTAGAAATTTGAACCGCTTCCTCTAATGTATATGGTTTGTAAACACCTCTATAATACATTTCTTCCATAGGAGTATCTTTTATTACGAGAGAGGGATATATTCTGCATATATCCGGCTTCATTGCAATAGATTTTTTAGCTGTTTCTATGTCCTTTTCAAAACTATCTCCCGGCAATCCAGGCATTATTTGATGTCCTAAAACAAAATCAAATTCCTTTATTAGTTTAGATGATTTTTCTACATCTTCAGCACTATGTCCTCTCCCTGAAAGTCTAAGAATTTCATTATCTAAAGATTGAACTCCCAGCTCAATTATATCAATCTTATATTCTTTTAAATAGTTTAGAATATATCTATTAATAGCATCAGGTCTTGTTGACATCCTAATTTTATCTATTAATCCCTTTTCTTTATAATCTTTCGCCACCTTTAATAATTCTTTTTGCTTATTAACAGGTATTGCAGTAAAGGTTCCACCAAAAAAGGAAACTTCCACAGTCGCATCATTTTTATTTATAGTATTTAAATATTCTTTTATTGTTTCTTCAACTTCCTCTGCAGTAACTTCCTTTTGTAAAGTTCTTGCTATTTTATCTTGATTACAAAAAACACATTGATGAGGGCAGCCAATATGAGAAATAAATATTGGAATAATATAATGTTTTTTACTCATTTCTCTCCTCCAAATTTCTTAAGGCTTCTTTTGCTGCATTTTGCTCTGCTTCCTTCTTGCTATACCCTTCTCCTCTACCTAATTCTTTATTTTCTATAATTACAGAAGTATAGAATTTTCTCCTATGAGGAGGGCCTTCATATTTTAGTAGCTCATATACTATTGAAACTTCTCCTGATTTTTGAAGCTCTTCTTGCAGTTTTGTTTTATAATCTAAAACAATATCATTTTTAATAGCCTTTTCTATTATTTCTTTAAAATGGCCTATTATATAATCTTTAGTATATTCTATCCCCTTATCTAAGTATATTGCTGCAATTAATGCCTCAACAGCATCTGCGGTAATAGAAGCCCTTTCTCTACCTCCAGTAAGCTCTTCTCCTCTACTTATTCTAATAAAATACCCTAAATCTAATTTTTTACCAATTTCATAAAGAGAATTTTCACAAACTATTAGACTTCTTATTTTAGTTAATTCTCCTTCACTTTTTTCCTTATAATTTAAAAATAAATATTCAGTAATACATAGCTGTAAAACTGCATCTCCCAAAAATTCTAACCTTTCATTATATTCTTGATCCTTATGCTGATTAGCATAGGAACTATGTGTCAAGGCTGCTTTTAATAAATTTTTTTCATTAAAAGTTACACCTACAGCCTCCTCAACTTCCTTAATATTAAATTTTCCCATTAGTTACACTCCTTGAAGTTTATTCTTCAACTTGCTTTAATGGTTCTGAGCAAATTCAAGAATAAACTAGTTTTTATATTCTTAATAAAAATCCCGCATACTTGCGGGATTTTACTATTCTTCAACATGATTTTTTAAATACTCTACTACATCTCCAACTGTTTTAAAGCCTTCTGCATCTTCATCAGGAATTTCAGTATTTAATTCATCTTCTAATGCCATCATAAGCTCAACTAGATCTAATGAATCTGCATTTAAATCATCAACAAAAGAAGATTCCATAGTTATATCCGCTTCATTAATACTTAATTTATCTGCTATAATTTCTCTAACCTTTTCAAACATATTATTCACCTCCTAGACACTTCATTTAGATAATATTATATAATATTTATCTAGTCAATATGAATATTTGCATTTATTACATATTATTTTGAAGCTCTAATTTAATCTTTTCTAATACATTATTATCATAGAACTTCTTTGTTTGATTAATAGCATTTTTAAAAGCTTTTCCATCAGAACTTCCATGAGCTTTAATGCATATTCCATCAACACCTAGGAAGGGAGCCCCTCCTACTTCAGTATAATCAAATTTCTTTTTTATATTGCTAAATACTGGTTTTAATAAAAGCGCTCCAAGTTTACCCATTAAGCCAGAAGATAAAATCTCTTCTTTTATTATCTTTAATAAAGTCATGGCAACACCTTCATACATTTTTAATAATGTATTACCCACAAATCCATCACATACTAAAACGTCAACATCACCCTTAGAAGTCTCGCGTGGCTCTATATTTCCTACAAAGTTAAGCTTCGCTTCTTCTTTTAGTAGTTTATAAGCGTTTTTGGTTAGTTCATTTCCTTTTTCTTCTTCTTCTCCAATATTTACAAGACCTATAGATGGATTATCTTTCTTCATTACTTCTTTAAAATATACTTTTCCCATCTTAGCAAACTGAACCAAATAACTTGGCTTACAATCAACATTAGCTCCAGCATCAATTATCATAAAATGACCATTTTTTCCTGGCATTATAGGTGCTAAAGCCGGTCTTTCAATGCCTTTAATTCTACCTACAACTAATGTGCAGCCAGCTAAAAAAGCTCCAGTGCTTCCAGCTGAAATTATCGCATCACATTCCTTATCTTTTACTAACTTTAATGCTTTATATATACTGGAATCTTTCTTTTTCTTTAGTGCCATTACAGGATGTTCATTTGTTGAAACTACTTCTCTGGCATCTATAATTTTTACTAGATTTTTATCATACTTATATTTATTTAGTTCTTCTTCAATTTTTTCTTTAGGACCTGTTATATAGTATTCTATTCCACTGTATTCTTTTAAAGCGCTAACTACGCCTTCGACTACAGCTTGGGGTGCATTATCTCCACCCATGCCATCAATAGCTATTTTCATATAAATTCGCCCCTTTGCTTATATATAAAGAAAAGAAAGTCAATAGACTTTCTTTATTCTTCTGATGAAGCAACTACTTCTTTCCCATTATAGAAGCCACAATTTTTACAAACTCTGTGAGCTAATTTCATTTCATGACATTGTGGACATTCAACTATACCAGGTAAGCTCGCTTTAAAAGTTTGAGCTCTTCTTGAATTTCTCTTTGCTCTATATGTTTTTCTAGCAGGATTTCCCATTACTACACCTCCTTATTAGCAAACAACTCTTGTAACTTTGCCATTCTTAAGTCTACATCATTTGACTCACATTGACAAGAACCTTCATTAAGATTTTTCCCACATTTTTGGCAAAGCCCTTTACAATTGTCTGTACAAAGTCTCTTAATAGGTAAGGTTGAAACTATAATATTTTCAACTACTTCTGCAATATCTAATATATTGCTATCTACAAAAATAATTTCGTCTTCTTTTTGAAGTTCTACATTATTTGTAAACCTTTCTTCTATATCAATATCTATTGGATAGATAAAGGCCTCTAGGCATCTTGAACAATTTAATTCCAATTTTGTTTTTATGGAAACTTTAAGCGTCAAAACATCACTAATAGAAGTTATTTCTCCAATTACATTAACAGGATCAACAAACTTAATTTCTTCTCCATCAAAAACAAAAGATGCTAAATCATATGTTACATTTATTTCTTTTTTTCTACTTTTAGCTGAGACTAAATCCGAAAATTCTATAATCATATGTATTTGCTCTAAATTTTGTCTGATTATGATTTAACTTTACTTATAAAATTAAAACATAACTTATACAGAGCTTTTTTCACTCCTTAGATAAAAATTTGCTGAATAAACACAATTTATTATATAAAGCGCATGATTAAAAGTCAAGCAATTTGTTATAAATTGCTTAAACTAATAATAATGCACTTTATAATTATTTGCTGATTAATTCAACAGTATCTCTTGCAATAACTAATTCTTCATTAGTTGGAATAACAAAAGCTTTTACTTTAGAACCTTCTTTTGAAATTTCTCTTACTTTTCCTCTTACCTTATTTTTTTCTGTATCTATTTCAACTCCTAGGAACTCTAATCCCTTTAAAATTCCTTCTCTTGATTCTGGACCATTTTCTCCTACTCCAGCAGTAAATACTATTGCATCAACACCACCCATAATAGCTGCATATGCACCAATTGTTGCTTTTACTTTATATTCAAATATATCTAAGGCAAGTTGAGCTCTATGAACACCTTCTTTAAAGGCAGCATCTTCTATATCTCTGAAGTCTGAACTGATTCCTGATATACCTAAAACTCCTGATTTCTTGTTTAATAAGTTATCTACTTCTTCAATAGTTAATCCTTCTTCCTTCATTAAGAAAGGTATTATAGCAGGATCTATATTACCAGATCTTGTTCCCATAGCTAATCCCTCAAGAGGTGTAAAGCCCATTGATGTATCAATAGAAACGCCTCCCTTAACAGCAGTTACACTTGAACCATTTCCTAAATGACAAGTAATAATTTTTAAATCTTTTATATCTTTTCCTAATAATTCAGCTGCTTTTTGTGAAACATATTTATGAGAAGTTCCATGGAAACCATATTTTCTTATTCCATGTTTTGTGTATAATTCATATGGTAATGCATATAAATATGCTTTTTCTGGCATAGTTGAATGGAAAGCATTATCAAATACTGCTACCATAGGAACATTTGGCATTAACTCTTCACAAGCTTCAATACCAATCATATTTGCTGGGTTGTGTAATGGCGCTAGTTTAAAGCATTCTCTTATATATTCTTTAACTTCTTCATTTATAACAACAGATGATTTAAACTTTTCTCCTCCATGAACTACTCTATGGCCAACTGCTGATATTTCGTCCATTGAAGATATTACTCCATTTTCTTTGTCTACTAATGCACCAAGTACTAATTGAATTGCAACTTTATGATCTTTCATAGGTTGTTTTATTATGTATTTTTCTCTTCCTTCAACCTTTTGAGTTAAAACAGATCCTTCAATTCCTATTCTTTCTACTAATCCTTGAGCTATTGATTCTTCAGTATTCATATCAATTAATTGATATTTAAGTGATGAACTTCCACAATTAATAACTAATACCTTCATTTATAATCCTCCAAAGCTTATTATTTTATTGATTGTGCTTGAACTGCTGTTAATGCAACAACATTAACTATGTCCTCAACACTGCATCCTCTTGATAAATCATTTATTGGTTTTGCAAAGCCTTGACACATTGGCCCTATAGCTTCAGCATTTGCAAATCTTTGAACTAATTTATATCCTATATTTCCACTTTGTAAGTCTGGAAAAATAAGAACATTTGCTTTTCCAGCAACTTTGCTGTTTGGAGCTTTTTGAGCTGCCACACTTTCAACTATAGCTGCATCTAATTGCAATTCTCCATCAATTAGTAAATCAGCTCTTAATTCCTTAGCGATCTCTGTTGCTTTTCTTACCTTTTCTACTAATTCTCCACCTGCACTTCCCATTGTTGAGAAAGATAACATTGCTACTCTAGGTTCAATACCGCAAAGGTTCTTTGCTGTATCAGCTGTTGCTATTGCTATCGCAGCTAATTGTTCAGCTGTTGGATTTGGATTTACAGCACAGTCTGAGAATAATAACATACCTTCTTCTCCATATTTAGCATTTGGTACCATCATTATAAAGAAACTTGAAACTACTGAAACACCTGGTGCTGTTTTAACAATTTGTAATCCTGGTCTTAATAAATCACCAGTAGTATGAACTGCTCCTGAAACCATTCCATCTGCATCATCTAATTTAACCATCATTGTTCCGAAATATAATGGATCTCTTACTATTTGATTTGATTTTTCTAGAGTCATTCCCTTATTTTTTCTTAACTCATAGAACTTATTAACATATTCTTCTAATTTTTCTGAAGTATTAGGATCAATAATTTCTATTCCTTCTAAATTTACCCCTAAATTTTCAGCTTTTCTTTTTATTTCATCAATATTTCCAACTAAAACTGGATATGCTAAACCCAATTTGTGTATTTTTTCTGCCGCTTTTAATGTTCTTTCCTCATCACCTTCTGGAAGAACTATTCTTTTTTTGTCAGCTTTTGCTGACTCCCATAATTTATTCATAAGTTCCATAATATAAACTCCTTTCAAAAAGATACGAACTTTACTCCATATACTAATATACTCCTATCAGCCTGTATTTTTCAACCTAAAGTTGTCTATTTCTTTATTTCTTTATATTCCTAATTTTCAGACAACGTTAAATTTTATACTATTTAATTTTTTAATTTCTCATATTAAATAGTTTTTATGCTATAATATTTATAATTCCCTAAAAGGAGGTAATTTATGAATATTACTGGAATAATTACTGAATATAATCCTTTTCACAAAGGACATTTGTATCACTTAAATAGTGCAATAAAAACAACTAATTGTGATGGAATTGTTTGTATTATGAGTGGAAATTTCGTTCAAAGAGGCGGCCCTGCTATTATAGATAAATATAAGAGAGCTGAAATTGCAGTCTTAAATGGAGTAGATTTAGTTTTAGAATTACCCTGCTTTTATTCTGTATCTTCTGCAGAATTTTTTGCTAAAGGTTCAGTTTCAATTTTAAATTCTATAGGTGTGGTAAATAATATTTTCTTTGGAAGTGAATGTGGTGATATAGAAAAGCTAAAATATATTGCTAACTTTTTAACAAATGAACCTAATGAATTTAAAGCCGAAATAAAAAATAATTTAAATCTAGGACTAACTTATGCAAAAGCAAGAGAAATATCCTTAAATAAATTTCTTAAAGATGATTCTTTAAAGGATATATTAAAAAGTTCTAATAATATTTTAGCTATAGAATATATTAAAGCTCTAATTAAGCTTAATAGTAATATTGTTCCTTTAACATTAAAAAGAGAAGGATCAAACTATAATGATAAAAACTTTACTTCTATCTTTGCTTCTGCAACAAGTATACGAGAATATCTTAAAAAAAATATGGAGTTAGATAAAATTAATAATTATCTTCCCATTACTACTATTAATTACCTTGAAAATTTAAAAGCTGGTAATTATAAATTTGTATTTGAAGAAGATATGTATAAGTATATTAAATATAGAATATTGAGCAATAATATAAATTTTGAAAATTTACAAGAAGTAAAAGAAGGATTAGACAATAAAATTATTAAAGAAATCTATACAAGTAATTCTTTTGACGATTTTATTTTGAATATTAAGAGCAAAAGATACACCTATACTAAAATTTCAAGATTGTTAACTCAGATTTTTCTTTCCTTTGATACTTACAATTATATGGAACTATTAGATGAGAATAATCTTTATGCAAGAATACTTGCCTTTAATGAAAATGGAAGAAAAATTATTAAAGAAATGAAGAAAAAATCTCAAATACCTATTATTACTAAAATCTCAAAAGGAAATAATAATCCTCTTTTAAATTTAGATATTAATGCAACTAAGACATATTCAATATTAAACAGTTCATTGGACCCATTAAGTGATTTTTTAACTAATCCTATAATAAATGATTAATATAAAGAAGACATATGCATATAAATACTATATGGGAGGTTGTTTTATGTTCAGTATTTATATTATATGTCTTATTATTTTTGCTCTTGTTTTATTATTACTAAAGTTA